>WAQN01000001.1 GCA_015520195.1 Desulfurococcales archaeon
AGTATATCTACTTTGTACTCGGCTTTATCTAGTAGGATCTCTGAGAGCTTTCTCCATCCTCTCTGTGTTAGTCTGTACGTTATCCTCCTACCTCCGCGTACATTTGTATTTTCTATAGTGTCTACTTCTACTAGACCCTCGTTTTTGAGTTGGCTTAGTAGGGGATATAGGGTTCCTGCTGCTGGCCTCCACCTCTTGCGTGTGACTTCTTGTATCCTCTTCATTATCTCATATCCGTGCATTGGTCCTTCAGCTAGAATTCTTAGTATTAGGTTTCTCAGGCTTTCCCTGTACACGTTTATTCCTTTGTCCTCCTCTACTATCTGTCTTTCTACGTGCAATGCCATCAACCCGCTAACTGTTTATTCCTAAGGGGTTATATCGTGTTATGAAGTTTCTGGATGGATTAATAAAGTTAATATATACTCGTGTAGGTGCTAGGACTGTATTATATATACCTTTACATACGGATACTTTCTTAGCCTATTCAGCGCGTTTAGCGTGTTGGGGTTGTGCTTAGCTATAATTATTATATATCCCATGTCCATTAATTTTGTCATGCTATTCTTTGATATTGATAGTATTGAATCGTAGATGCCTTGTCCTATCCTAACGTCTCTAATCCCACGGCTGGCTAGTGCTCTCCTAACAACGGCTTCTATACTCGGATCCTTTATGCCAACTGCAACTCCTTCCTCGCCAAATACCTCTATGGCTGTGGATATAGCATCTATTATGTCCTCTATGCACCTCTTTAGGGTGAGACACTCGGTAACGCTAGGTTTAGCTAGTCTCGCAGAGGCTTGTTTAACCCTTAAGGCTCCCTCAAGTCTCTGGGTTAGGTAGGCTTCTAATCCCTCCCTCAGCACGTTGTTAGCCTGTTCTGGACCGCTTCTCACTCTGACGGCTAGTGCTTCCTCTAATAGTTCTTTCAATGCCTTTAGCTTCATTGACTCGATCGTAGAGTATCTGATCACCGCTTGTAGATGATCCAATTGTAGGAACTTGTTCCTTCTAACCCTGGCCTCTGGGTTTAGCGAGATTATGGCTATCCTGACTTTACCACCATTATACCTGTAGGCTGGCCTGTCGCATTCCCCTGTTGATAGTATATCTTTGTTGAACGCGTGTATCCTCACTTCGCCATTACTACATTTGACAATACTTACCCTAGACTCATCCCATAGAGGGGATTTTGGCATGCCTGAGTGTGATATTATGATGTGTTTCTCCACCATCCACATCCATCTTGCATATTCGCTTAAGGCATCTACATGCCTGGTCTTGTATGCCTTGAGTTCTGACCTGACAACCCAGTAGTCTAGTATCCCTAGGATTCTGAGTATGTTTAGCGCTCTCACGGCATCTACGTTATTCCTGCTTATTATGTCGAGTGGGAGGATCACGGTCTTATCATCTCTCTTAGCCGAGCTTGCTACTCCTACTATCGTGTTTAACGCCTCTAGCACTCTGCTAGGTCTTATCCTCTGCCTAGACGCCATCTTCAGTTTCTTCACGAAGTCGTCCGGATTGTACATGATTACTATTCTAGCCTCCTTACCATCCCTGCCAGCCCTACCAGCCTCTTGATATAGGTCTTCGACGCTATCACTGGGGTAGAAGTGGATGATCCATCTTATATTCGGTATATCAATCCCCATCCCGAAGGCTTTTGTAGCCACTAGTATAGCTCCTCCACTCCTGCTATTCGAGATCCTATAAAGTTCCTCCTCAATCCTCCTCCTCGAACTGGGAGTCATCTGGCCGTGATACACTAGTACGGGTATATCAACTTGGCTCGATAAATATGAGGCTATGTAGTTTGCGTTAGCCCACTCTTCGGATTCGCTCTTAACGAACCCCGTAAATACTATGCCTATCCAGGATCCGCCTAGCCCGTCTGCCCACTCCATTAACTCCTTAACTATCCTGTCTAGGATCCTAAGCCTCTCTAAGCCTTGAGGTACTGGTATAACATCGAAGACTAGCTCTCTCCTCACCACTGGAGCCTTGATCACGGTTGGCTTCGTGTATCTCATATCGTCATCCACGTTCTGTTCAACATAATCCTTAACACCTAGGAGTGATAAAACCTCGCCTACAACATCCCCAGGGGCTGTAGCTGTGAAGAGGGCTATAGGGGGCCATCCCATGTCCCTTCGGAGCTCAGCCACCTTTTTAGCCATGTAAAGATAGCTTGGCCTAAAACTATTACCCCATCTAGCTAGAGTGTGAGCCTCATCAAGCACGATCAGTGAAGGTGGTGAAGAGCTTAGTAGCTCCTCCAGCGATTCATCCTCGAACCTTTCAGGCGTAATATATACAAGGTCTAACAGGCCCATACCAGCCGCCTTAAGCACTAGCTTCCTAGAAGCCATACTTATACTAGAGTCTATCCTAGCCGCCTTAAGCATCCTCCTATTAGCCCCTGAAACCTGATCTCTCATCAACGCCTTTAGAGGAGATATTACTAGTCCATAACCACCAAAGCCATTACCAGAAGCCCATCTGGATATAAGCTGATATATAGCACTCTTACCAGCCCCAGTGGGATATATAGACATGACCACGCCAGGGATCCTTCTCCTATACGAGTCTATTAGGACCCCCATAGACTTCTTCTGATGTCTCCTAAGGTCGAAACTCCACCCCCAGTGTCTTTTAAAGAGTTCCATAACCTCCCCCAACATGCCTTCGAGTGACCCATTAGACACCTTTCCATCTTGGACGCCACCTGAATCATAGGTATAGTCTATTATTTCTACTTTAACTCTTATAGTTTGGTCGTCTTGAATAGCTCTTGTTATAGTAAACGCGTTATACTTAGCTATGAGTTCTAGTAGGCTGCCCAGTGACATATCTATGAAACCCTTCATATCACCCTCCTGGAGTTTTCCTGAGAATAACGGTCCTCTGATTATGGACTCGGGGAATACGAATATTACATGATATGATGCTGATAAAGCCTCTGGGAGGGCTAAAACCCTATTCCATGACGCCACACCGATGCCTCCCGAGTCGAGCCACTTGTCAAGGTCTGCCCCCTTCTCTATAATTACGCCATTGAGTAATGATGCTATGGCCCATGAAATATAATCTGATGCCGTAACAACCAGGACACTCCTATTCTGCTCTCTACTAGTGTACTCTTTTATGACCGATACAACTTCTTGGGGACTCTTGATCTTCCTACTCCCCCCATAGATCCTTATGGTTGCAGGTTCAGCCTCGCCTTTAATCCTTGTAATATTCGATATAGCATCTGGAATATAGTATCTTGAAGAGCCTGGTACACTTACGACACCGCTATGCAGCTCTATGAGGCCACGAGGATCTCTTTTGTAGCCATTATCCTCCTCTATATACTTCCCCGGCAGTAGTATTCCGTCCTGGATCATCTTCTCCTCATACCTAGACAGTCCCCCACTGATCTGGGTACAATCGAGCGTGTATGACATGCAGTCATACTCCACAATATAACCTTTAGCTTGGAGTCCGGATATGAGCCCTTTATCCCAGGGTTCAACCTGTACAATGCCTAGATTCTCTAAGTCTATACTAGTAGCCTCTATCAGCGATGACGATATGATTGCTGCAAGCTTTTCTCCAAAGAAGTCAACACCCCTATTATAATAATATGCCCTACTGGGATCACCCATTCTAACCTCGAGGAGTTTAGCGGAGAGCATTGCATCATCTAGGCGGCTATTAGCTGGCACTTTGACTTTGAGCCTATATGGTTTTAGTAGAGGGATAGAGAGCCTAGGCTTATCAGTCACTATGACCTTCTTAGCCCCTACGCCTAATGTATAGCCTCCCTTCAGGTCCCTAAGCGCCTCTAGGTCTCTTGGTATAAGGCTCCAGTCAAGTCTTTCCTCTACAAGGGTCTTGAAGTATTGTGCTAGTCTAAATATGACTTTAGTAGGATATCTCGGGTCCTCCTTCAAGTGATGTGCTAATATAGCTATTGAAGTCTCGGCATCTGGGAATACAATCCTCGCAAGCCTCTTGGCATCTATCCCCCCAGCCTCACAACCCCACTGTATCAATAGTGTCGGCCTAAGAAGACTATATACCCTATCCTCCCATCCCCCAGCTAGGTCTAAGCGTATTCTAGATGCTGAGTTTAATATTCTCGAAGAGTAGATTGCATCATCAACCATTAGCTCCTTCATGCCATTCTCTCCACAATAGATGACAGCTGCGCTAGGTCTTTGGAGTTCAACACCAAGTATAGAGCCTGTAACTCTAGCTCTCTTACTATCGCCAGATAATATAAAGAATAAATGAGCTCTCTCTAGAATGCCACGATCAATATTACATCCATCAACATATAAGTCGAGTATAGCTTCATAGAGGCCATGATGTTCAAATGCGCTTACAACGTCATTATTTGGACAATAGCCTTTCTTAGATCGTACAATATGTGAAAGTCTAATTGCTACTCCAAGATCCGTCAACGCGGTGCTAGTCAACTTATTGGGATCTACTAATCCTTTTTCCACTAGCCATAGTAGTATGCTTGTTGCAATACGCCTGCTTAGTCCTATCATGATACTACTTAGCTTTGACTTCAACCAAGCCCACCAGAAACTAGCTATCTCAATACCACTCTATCATAGACCAGTTAGTATCATAACTTAACTATAGGGATAAGAGGGGTCACACTCTCCACAGAGGGGCTGAAAAGGCAGTATTTAAACTATAACCCTAACTACTTAATAATGATCAATCCTGTTTAGTTGCTTAGAAATGGAGTTTATATAAATAATAAATTAAGATAATAATTTTAATGTAACGTTAAATTTTATAGTAGTCGTAGTACAACTAGTATCATTGGTGTTCCAGCGTGAATTCTAGTATAACGCTTGAAACCCTAAAAGAGTGGCTCAAAAACGGCATTGAAAAACCAAGCAGTATTATTGACGTTAAATGGATAATAGAGGAAGAGTATAAGGATGAGAATGGCGCGCTTATATCATTTAAGGCGATATACCCGGAGTTTCCGATATCAATTCTCGTATTATCTATGGATATAGAGAAGGAGAGTGGGATAGATAGAAAAATTAAAATGGTCAGACTTATAGTTGAGACTCCACTAACCACTATAGATTTAGACTTAAAGGAGAGAGAATACGTTTACAGAATACTCCTCCAGATGTCACGACATCCAATGATTAAATACTATCTCTACGGAGATAACCTTAATATAGCGATAGCAGCTGATCTAGACTTAAAGAGTCTAGGTAAAGAAGAGTTTGATGATGCTTTGGCATTTCTATTAGCTGGAGTGCTTTATCTCTATGACAAATTTGGAGCCAAAGACGCATTAACTATTGAGTTATTAAAGAACTTATCAATACTTATATCAAACTATGTGAGGCAGGGATGGAGCAGGGATAGACTTATCGAGTACTTAGTGAATAAAGCAGGTATACCCAAGGAAATAGCAGTTGAGCTTATAGACAAATACATGAAAGCGGATAAGAGAAACGAAGACACTGGAATGTACATGTAATATAGGATTATTGTATAACTATCATAAGTGGAAAAGGGTTGTGGTTTTCATGGCTAAGAGGAGGAGTGATATAAGATCTGCTATCAATAAGTTCAGGTTTAGACGTGACGGTAAAATTTACTATGTAGTCTATATAGACCGTGATCCACTTATGGGTGAGAGGCTCTCTAAAGTACCATTAATTAGGGTTGTTAAAGTTACTGGTTGGGCAGTCTATCTGGATGACGGAGATACTGTAATCCCGCTGCATAGGATCGTTGAAGTGAGAGATGAAAGGGGGACTGTCGTATGGAGAAGGAAAGGGTGGTTATAGAAGCTGAAGACTACGTATTAGAGATTACAAGAGGGTTAAGGAATCCTAGTGTGGAAGATGATAGGATTAAAGTTGGGGATCTGGTGTTAGAGCTCGACGTTAAAGCGTCCCTACTGGGAGAGTCACTCGCATCACTCCTCCTACCCCCAATCGATATTGACAATGTTAAAGGAGACGCTGAGTGGTTCAAGTCCTTACTAGACAGGTATAGGTTGAGGGTTATTAGCGAGCAGGCATACGACTTGGGAGCTAGGAGTGGGAGGCTAGTAGAGGTTCTAGAAATACCACTATCATACATGCCACTATCAAGGATGAGCATGTTCAAGAACCTTTACCCGTGTATATTTAATAAGTATGCTGATGAGAGCGGCTTAGCCCTTCTAGAGAGGGAGTACCGTGACACAGCCGAGAGGATAGGTATACTCTACAATGGAAGAATAGTAATCAAGCCAGCAAGAGTAAAGGACTTCCTACTATCAATGATAAAGAGTACAACCATGCCATTAAGCGTCTCAGCAGCCACTCTAACATTTAAGCCTCCCAGAAAATTAGGAGAATGCAGCCCCCTGAAGTTATTACGGGAACCCTGGAAGCTACTGAAACTACCTGAGGGCAGATTCTCCCTCACATGCAAAAACGCTCTAGAATTAGCTAGAGATGTGCTAGATGGCAGCGTAGAATGCAGTTCCCCTTCACTGATAAGCTCCAGTATTAAATGTTCATCGAATACGGGAGTTGTGGTAGTCAAGGAATACAGGAGGATGTATATAAAATGGATCCCCACATACATAGCTGGCTATACAAAGTACAAGTATAGGGTATCACCTAAGTCGAGGCTAGCAGCAGAATACCACTACCTCAGAGTGCTGAGGAGAATAACGAGAACCCCTAGGATATACTCTGTATGCGTGGAGTACTACACCGGGAGCATGGTAAGGGAATACATAGAGGGAACACCAGTACTAGAAAGCGGAGACAAAGAACACTGGAGACTAGCTGGGAGAACCCTAGCCGAAATACATAATAAAGGTATAACCTTAGGCGACCCAAACCCAGGAAACTTCCTAGTAACACACGAGGACAAACCAGCCATAATAGACGCAGAACAGGCAAGACCAGCAACACTACACGGAATGGCATGGGATCTAGGGGTGCTAGCAATATACTCACTCATAATGAACAAGGACAAAGCACTAGTAGAAGAGGCATTCAAAGGATACAAATCTAAGGCCAATAGAGCCGAGGAAACCTTAAAACTACTGGGCAAAGACAGATTCTGGGCACAATTCATGCTACTACCCCATATAATCTCAAAGATAAAAACAATAGCTACAACCACACTAAACACACAAATATAGGGGAAAATATAAGAACAACAAGCCCAAATCACTAAATAAAATAAAAATCTATACAAAGAAAATATAATCTATACCTAAATTCAAAATAACACCGTTAAACCAACCATAAACATATATATCCTAGTATAAGGAAAAATTTATACCCACTAGTGTTACACTAATTAATAAAATGGAGAGGCTGGGGGAGATAACAGGTAGATATAGGCTAAAGCCCACGTGAGGGTACAAATACAAGAACTCCCAATAATACCCACAAGGGACTCGGGGGTTCAATAATAACCTCAGCAAACCCGAGGATGAGAACCAGTCCATAAGCCCTCATGGTGGGTCAGGCCTTATCTACCTGTTATCTCCCCCAGCCTCTCCTTATAACGTCTTTTTCCCCTCCTCCATCCCTCCTCCCACCTATTTAAGACTCAGGATAAAACATGCTGTTTGACTCAAGAATAATATTATGATAGTGTTATGCTAGCTATAATGTTAACCTTGAATAAATGCTAGTCTTTCAGGGGCTCTTATGGTTTCAAGTAAGATGTTACTGGCGGGTGTTTATAGGGGGTCTTTATCCATGGGATAAATTATTGTATTCCTGGATGTATTGTGTATCTAAGGGCTTTGGTGGGTAGCTTTGTATGATCATGGTTATGTGCTGTCCTATGATGTGGGAACTACCCATATAAAAGCTGCTTTAGTGAGTTTGGATGAATACAGGGTTGGTGTTAAGAGTGTGGGGGATTCTGTAATTGAGTATCCTAAGCCAGGGTGGGCTGAGCAGGATCCGGAGTTTTTATGGGGTCAGTTATCTAGCCTAACAGGTGAATTATTTGATGGTTCAGCAATTAATCCGGGTAATGTCAGAGCTATAGTGTTTAGCGCGCATATGGCTGGGGTTCTACCAGTTGACTCTAGCGGTAATCCTTTGAGGCGTATAATTGTGTGGCTTGATGAGAGAGGTGCTGGTTTACCAAGAGAGTTGTGGAGTGGCTTGTTGAGAGTTAAGGGCTATAACCTGTTTAGACTCCTTGAATTCTTAAGGATTACTGGAGGAGCACCTGGTAGAACTGGTAAGGATCCTATATCAAAGATAATATGGGTTAGGGATAATGAGCCTGATGTTTATGAGAGGACTAGTAAGTTCCTAGACGTTAAAGGCTATTTGATATACAAGGCTACTGGCGAGTACGTGACTAGCTGGGATGAGGCTAACCTGCTATGGCTGGCTGATACACGTAGTGGCAGGGTTAAATGGCACGAGAGGCTTGTGAGGAAATACGGGTTAGACCTAGAGATGCTCCCCACCATAATGAAGTCCACTGAGATAGCTGGCCGCCTTACTCGCGATGCAGCAAGAGACTTAGGCTTGCCTGAGGGATTACCAGTTGTAGTCGGAGCTGGTGACATGCCAGCCGCCGCTATAGGTTCTGGAGCGGTTGGAGAGGGTGAGATACACATCTATATAGGGACGAGTGACTGGGTCGCGGCACACGTATCTAAGAGGATAGTTGATGTATCCAACTACATAGGCTCTATAGCCAGTGGTATCCCGGGCATGTACCTGCTAGTTGCTGAGCAGGAAATAGCGGCTGGAGCTCTGGAGTGGATAATGAGTCTACTGGGCATGGATAGCAACTATGCTCTAGTTGAGGAGCTGGTAGAAGACTCAGAACCGGGTTCCAGCGGCATACTGTTTATGCCCTGGATGTATGGTGAGAGAGCCCCGATAGATGACCCCTACATTAGGGGAGGATTCCTTAATCTAAGCATAAACAGTAGCAAGGGGGATATACTTAGATCCGTCATGGAGGGTGTAGCGTTTAACATCAAATGGGTCTACCATAGGGTGGAGAAGCTTACCAGGGTAAATAAGGAGGTGAATATAGTAGGTGGAGGCTCCCTCTTCGACGAATGGTGCAGGATCATAGCAAGCGCTATAGGCAGGAGGGTAAGGAGGATAATGGATCCCCAGGATGCAGTGCTTAGAGGCTCTAGCGTCATAGCAGCCAAGGCCATTGGGCATATCGACCATATCTCAGATGCTGTGGCCAAGTTCCGTGTTGAAAGGGAGTTTGAACCCAAGGAAAGACTCTCGAAGGTCTACGAGAGACTCTTCAGGTATTATAGGGAAGCCTATAATAGGTTGAAGAGTCTCTATAGGGGGCTGAATGCTAGCCACACCTAGACAGCCCATTTAATATTAGGGTGATGGCGTCCTCTACACCCTTAAAGTCTACCCATGCTCTGAGAAAGACTATATCTCCCAACTTGGATACCATGTCATCTAGATGTATATCCCTGTCATCTATATATACTATCCTACATGCAGGTATTTTAAGACCTCTCTCCTTCCTAACGCGCTCTAGAACTCTAATAGCCATGTCACCCTTATAGGGGTGGGGTTCTATAGCTATGTAATCGAATAATCCTAGTAAACCGAATGCCTTTAAGGCTTCAATGGCTATACTAGGCTCATTCCAGCTGAGGGTTGATGTTATAGCATTAGACTCTCTAGCCCATTCAACTAGCCTAGCCATGCCAGTGTACAACCTAACTACCACACTATTGGAGTCAACTATGACATCGCTATTAATTCTCCTGAATGGTGGAGTAAGCATTGATATATCGGGGTTGTCCCACATTGTACCATCAAGGTCTACAAATAGAAGCCACGGGTCCACTATGGCCTCCCATAGCCGCTATTTCCTGCTTATAGGGGTTAATTAACTTTGGATTAGACGAAATGTATTATGTTTAATAGTTTGTAAATGTGGATTCATTGTAAACCGGGGAGTTTACGGTGAAGGTTGACCTAATAATATATAATATAGGTGAATTGGTGGCTTTCGATGGTGAAGGTCCCTATTCTAGGGTAAGGCCGGATAATGCTGGAATACGTCATAATGCTGGGATAGCCGTGAGGGATGGGGTGATAGTTGATGTATCATCCTCAGAGGATGTAAGGTGGAGGTATGAACCTGAGAGAGTCATTGATGCCGAGGGTTTACTTGTCACTCCAGGCCTTGTAGATATACACACTCATCTAGTCTTCGCTGGATCACGTGAGGACGAGTTCGAATTAAAACTGAGCGGCGCCACTTACAGTGAGATACTAGAGCGTGGAGGTGGGATCTA
Source organism: Desulfurococcales archaeon (assembly GCA_015520195.1). GTDB lineage: Archaea > Thermoproteota > Thermoprotei_A > Sulfolobales > Acidilobaceae > WAQN01. The sequence goes on from WAQN01000001.1 coordinate 10,319, forward strand.
TAGAACTGTTAGGATGACTAAGCAGGCTAGCGATGAAGAGCTCATAGACAGAGCACTCAGGATTTTGGATCTAATGGCTAGGGGTGGTACTACCACTGTTGAGGTGAAGAGTGGATATGGGATAGACGTTGACGAGGAATATAGGCTTATAAGGGTTATAAGAGAGATATCGACTAGATCGAAGCAGCTCATAATCCCCACACTGCTGGCACATGTACCTCCACGAGACCAGGACAGGAGAACCTATGTATCCATGTTCAAGGAGCTCATAGGGAGAGTTGCCAGTGAGGGGCTAGCAGTCTATGTAGACGTCTTCTGCGATAAAGGAGCCTTTACCGTTGAAGAGAGTATGGAGATCATAGAGTCAGGCCTAGAGAAGGGGTTGAAGGCTAGGATCCACGCCGATCAGTTAGAGTATATTGGGTGCTCGAAGCTGGCAGGCAGGTATCCCATAGACTCGGTGGAGCACCTAGAAAAGATGCCAGGGGAGAATGCTGAGATACTCCTCCAATCGGGGAGCATAGCAGGGCTACTACCCACAAGCATCATAGCAATGATGGATCCATCTAGACCGCCAGTGAGAGAGCTCAAGAGGAAGGGAGTACCCATAGCTATTGGCAGCGATTATAATCCTAACAACCAGACACCCCTAGTACAGACGGCGATGGATATATCAACATACCTCTTAGGTCTAACACCCCTAGAAGCACTGGCAGCAGCTACGGTAAACGCTGCCTATAGCCTGGGAGTAGGAGATAGGGTTGGATCTATAAGGAAGGGTTACAGGGCTGACATAGTGGTATGGGAGGTGGAGAACTACAGGTGGATAGGATATACATGGGGTTACAATAAAGCCCTATACACGATAATAGGAGGACGCCACATAGTACCCAGCTCAAGGTCTGGATTACTGGATTAAAAGATTAATTAATATAGTAGCGGTGTGACCCATAAACACTTGAGGCCGCCTATCCAGGCTATATCTAAGACTAGAGGAGGGTCTGGTTAATGCTAAAGCCGAGGATAAAGGAGAAGAGGTGGAGTGTAGAGTGGGAGAAGAGGCTGATAGAAACGTGGGAGAAGGAGGGCATCTATAAGCCAAGCCTAGATCCTAGCGACCCAAGAGAGCTCATAGTAATCGATACACCCCCACCCTATGCCAGTGGCAGATGGCATGTGGCTGGAGCAGCCCATTATGCTCAGATAGACATGGTAGCTAGATACTTCAGGCTCAAGGGATACAACGTCGTGATCCCATTCTACGCTGACCGTAACGGGCTGCCAGTAGAGGTACAGGTCGAGAAGACGTATGGAGTTAATGCCCATGAAATGGCTAAGACTATAGAGGGACGAGTAAAGTTCCTGGAGCTTTGTAGAGAGTTCCTGGATAAGGCTGAGGAGGAGATAGTATCGATATGGAGGAGGATGGGATGTAGCTTCGACTACTGGAGGGACGGAACGGATAGCCCCAGATACAGGGAGATAACACAGAGGACATTCATAGAACTATACAAGAAGGGAATGATATACGAATCTGAGAGACCTGTCAGGTGGTGTCCTAGGTGTAAGACCACTCTGGCCGAGGCTGAGATCGAGTACAAGGAGGAGGAAGACTACATATACTATGTAAAATATAGGCTGGCGGATACAGGAGAGGAACTAGTAGTAGCCACAACCAGGCCAGAACTCCTAGCAGGATGCGCTGCTCTAGCATACCATCCGGATGATGAGAGGTATAAGGGGCTAGCTGGAAGAGAGGCTATAGCCCCCATATACGGGCATAGGGTCAGAATAGTAGAGCATCCCTCAGTAGATCCGGAGTACGGTACAGGGTTGATGATGATATGTAGCTTCGGCGACGAGAACGACGTTAAGCTCTTCAACGAGCTCGGCCTAGAACCTAAGAAGCTGATCAGCCCGGAGGGTACAATGCTGGAAGAGGCTGGCCCAATAGCGGGGTTGAGTGTAAGAGATGCCAGGAAGAAGATAGCAGAGCTCCTGGAGAAAGAGGGCTTACTAGCAAGGAAGATAAGTATTCTACACACAGTCCCAGTATGCTGGAGGTGTAAGACGCCTCTACAAATCATATTCAGGAGAGAGTATTTCCTAGAACAGTTAAAGTACAGGGATGAGGTTAAACGAGTAGCAGGAGAGATGAGCTTCAAGCCTGAGATGCATAGGAAGAAACTCTACGACTGGATCGATAGCCTAACAATGGACTGGCCGATATCCAGGGATCGCTTCTACGCTACCGAAATACCCCTATGGACTTGTAGGAAGTGTGGCTCGAAGCTAGTCCCAGAGCCGGGTAGATATTATAGGCCGTGGAGGGATCCGCCGCCATGGGATAAATGTCCTAGATGCGGTGCTCCAAGAGAATACCTTGAGGGGGAGAAGAGGGTATTCGATACCTGGTTCGACTCAAGCATCTCAGTACTATACGTTACAAGGTGGATGAGGGATAATAAGTTCTATGAGAAGGCATTCAGGAACACTCTAAGGCCTCAAGGCCAGGATATAATCAGGACATGGCTCTACTACTCGATCCTAAGAGTATACCAGTTAACTGGTAAACCAGCGTTTAGATGGGTTAGGATAACTGGGATGGGCCTAGACCCGCATGGGAGGCCCATGCACAAGTCCCTGGGCAACATAGTCGATCCAGAACCAGTTATAGAGGAGTATGGGGCTGATGCTTTCAGGTTCTGGTCGGCGATATCGGCTAAGCTAGGCTATGACTATAGATTCGATATAGGCAAGATAACCACTGGCAGGAATTTCGTAACTAAACTATGGAACCTGGCAAGATTCATATCAGCATTCCCCCAGCCCAGTGAAGGCTATAGGCTTACAACACTCGATAAGGCTTTTCTAGCACTTTACTATAATTACATTGAGGAGGCAGATAAACACTATTCAGAGCTAGACGTATTCGAACCAATAAACCTGCTATACGAGTACACATGGGACTACTACGCATCAAACTATGTAGAACTAGTCAAGGACAGGGCATATAATAGGGAGGGAGCATACCCCGAAGAGGTCCAGAGGGGGGCTTGGTATACTCTACATGCCATATTCAGGGGGTTAATAATAGCCTTATCACCAATAATGCCATTCATAACAGACGAGATACATAGGAGGCTATACGGCTCAACAGTGCATACCCAGAGATACCCTGAGGCAGATCCAAGCATAGGCGATAGGGGAAGACTAGCCAGTATAGCCAGAACTATAGTCACCTTAAATAAGGCTATATGGGAAAGGAAGCAGAGGATAGGCGTGAAGCTCGTTGAACCCCTAAACGGTTACAAGCTCTATATACCTAGAGAACTCGAAGACTCAGCAGGAGATATAGAGGCTCTCCATAAGGTCAAGGTTGAGGTACACGATGGAAGAGTCACAAGGGGAGAAGAGATAGCTCCAGGAGTCTATCTTGCAAAGGCTGATTAATAGTGAGGATCCTAGAAAGATCAAAGAGGCTAGACATGGTGAAAGTTAGGGTAGAGACGGAGGAGGACTTATGGACACTAAAAACAATACTAAGGGAAGGCGATCTGGTGGGGGGTAAGACTCTAAGAGAAGTCTCAATAAAGGGTAGCTCTAGCAAGGAGAGAAGACCAGTAATAGTGAAACTAAGAGTGAAACAAGTAGAATTCCAACCCTTCACCGGGAAACTAAGGATATTCGGTGTCATAGAGGAGGGACCAGAGGAATATGGGTTAAAGGGGAAGCACCACTCAATGATAATATCACCTGGACAAACGATCATTATAGAGAGAAAACCAAGACTACCAGGTAATGTCCTAAGGAAACTTGAATCAAGTGGGCCCCGAGGCAAAGCCATCATAGCAGCAGTAGACTATGACGAGTACGGCCTAGCCCTAATAGCCCCATACGGCTACAAGGTACTAGTAGAATCATACATGAGGCTACCTGGCAAGGATGACCCCTCGAGGGAACAAGAGCTGGGAAGGATTATAGATAAACTTGCAAGGCTAATAGTAGATGAAGCTAAGAGAAACGATGCTAGGATAGTTATAATAGTGGGACCGGGATCCCTTAAAGAGACGCTGGCAGGCAAGGTGAGGCTATTAGCCCACGACCTAAGGGTGGAGACAGATGATGCATCCATGGGTGGAAGAGCTGGTATAGAGGAGGCCCTTAGAAGGGAGAAGACCGCAATGATACTGCGCGAATACACTGTAGCTGAGGCCGAGCAGGTGTTAGAAGAATTCCTTAGGTGGGTCGTGAGAAACCCCGATAGGATAATTAACGGTATAAGAGAACTCGCATACGCAGCTAGTCTAGGTGCAGTGGATAAAGTAGTAGTGGTGGATGAGCTCCTTTATACAATGGACGACGAAGCGAGATCCATGGTGGATGAGGCCCTTGAGAACGTGGAGAAATACAGGGGCAGGATACTCCTAGTACCCCCAGACACTCCTATAGGAGAGAAGGTTAAGAGGCTCGGCGGGGTAGTTGGTCTACTCAGATACCCTATACCAAAATCCTCTATGAGGCTATCAACGTAGTAGTCTTCCTAACCCCCTTAATACTTCTAATACCACTAACAACCATGTCTAAAGCCCTCATACTAGGCACTTCAACTCTAACCACAAGGTCATGCTCACCATACGTGACCCTAGCCTCAGTAACTAAATTACCATACTTATCAAGTATCTCTCTGACCACGTCGTGCTCAGACCCAATATCCACGTCTACAAGTATATATGCTACTATCACACTACTCAAAACCACTCCCCAAGATAACCTGGTAACAAGTATAATTTATAGCTTAACTAGCCCGATCCCCATATAGCGACTATGGCATCCAGCTCCGGGCCGGTGATGAACGACTACGACAGGGAACATAGTGACCTTGGCCGGCGCGTCTGAGGCCCTCTCTAATCCCTTAATGCCTTAATAATGGCCAACCCAGTGTCTTTATCCCTAGCCGCCACTATATTACCTATCCTATGAACCCCGTCTGCATGAAACGGGATTTTACCTCCATCCTCTGAAGCTATGAAGCCGTTGCACTCCACAATACCACCTGCCGCCGCTGCTATGTCTATGTTCCTTAGCTTGGAGCGTATGTCTATGAACGCGGTGAAGGTTCCTAAGGCTACATATGATAGCTCTAAAGAGGCGCTTCCAAGGCTTCTAATCTTAACTCCTCTCCCCCATGATCTAACAAGCTTTGCAAGCTTGTATACAGCCTCTTCATGCTCTACATAAACGTTGACGATTTCTGCTATCCCACCTCTTCTATCCGTGACCCGTATACCACCATGATAACACCCACCACCCTTCTCGAATGAGAACGGTGGAAGCCTACTTACAGGCGCCACAGCCCCAGCTAGTACATCGCTAACACTATTAGCCCTCGGCTTTGTGAATGCTATTGAGACAGCTGCCCATGGTATACATGCTAAATAATTCTTACTTCCATCTAGGGGATCTATCAAGGCTACTATATCTCCACTCCCGGTCACGCCTAGCTCCTCTGAAACTATGAATGCCCGAATTCCTTCGCCTCTCAAAACATCTATAGCATAATCCTCGGCTATCTTATCAGCGAGAGTGGTCTCCCCTCTGAGTACCCTAGATAAGCCTTCATCACACATATAGTCTCTGAGGAGAGCAGCAGTCTCACCAGCAACTCTAAGAGCCACTCTCCTAAGCTCTCCTGGCTCCACCCTCTTATGACCTCCATTTGCCTAGCAAAACTTTAATAATATATATAATGTAACCCTACGAGC
>WAQN01000002.1 GCA_015520195.1 Desulfurococcales archaeon
CCTTTAAGTTCTGACTGTCATAAGTTGAGTGAGTTAATAAAGAGAGATTATGGATAAAGGGGAAGAGGGTTTGTAAGACCTATTTTACTCCTTCTTTCCTACTACTCTCTTCCTTATCCTCTCTATATGGCTCTTCGGAAGTATTGGATCTGGCTTCTCAGGTATGATACCCTGAGGCCTGAACAGTGATATCAGCACTATAACCAACCCTATCATAATGTATTCTAGCCAGGCAACTTGTATAGGTATTACAGCCTCTAACAAGAATTTCTGGGAGAATATCAGTGTTCTGAAGATTGTGAAGATGAATACACCGAGAACCATTCCAAAGTTGTTACCTGTTCCACCAAGCATCATGAAGGCCCAGGGCCAGAATGTCCATGTCACCCTATCATATGTTAATGCCTTCATTGAGCCTGTATACATAGCATATAATGCGCCTCCGATTGCCGCGACTGCTCCACCTATCATTAGAGTATAGCCTCTAAGCCTCGGTATATTAACTCCATATACATTTGCCGCAGTCTCTGAATCTCTCATAGCCTTTAAAGTCCTTCCAAATGGGCTCTTGGATATCCTCTCGATAAAGAGGAATATAAGCCCTGCTAGGGCTAGCATGATGACTATTCTAGCGGTAAACTGTATCCCTCCTCTACCAATCCATCCATATACATTTGGTACGAAGACTCCCTGTGTAGCCCCGACGATCGGCTGGTAGTTCTCAGCAATTAGCTTGAGTGCATCTCCAAATGCAAGTAGTGTAATACCTAGATATGCCTCTCTAAGCCTTAGGGCTGGATATGATGATAGATATCCTATAACGGCTCCGAAGACTGCTGCTAGGAATAGGGTGAGGAAGAACATGAGGATTGAGAGTGCAGGGTTGGGATAGAGTATATCCCTATTTATCTGTTCTATAATTGGGAAGTTGAGGAGGTGGTTGGCATATTCAGAGCCGAGGGGAGTTATAGTCTCTCCCTTCCATTCGACCTGTATATTATAGAGTAGAACCAAAAGCCTCCCAGGTATTGCTCCCGCTACTATTGCTCCAGCTAGGACCGCGAGTACCCTACCGAATTGGGGAATACCTGCATATCCAACTTCAAGGTTTAGGCTTAATGTCACTATGAGAAATATAGAGAAGTTCATCAGAATCTCGATTAATATTGGGGGGATTTGTATAGGCATCTTATTCACCTCCTAATACTCCTATCTTTTCACGTACCTGGCTCCATTTAATACCTCCAAGTCCCTCAGGGAAGAATAAGAGTGCTATCACCATCATTACAAGGGGTATTAACGGTCTATACCCTGTTATCCATGCTCCAAAGGTTACGCTCAATGCATAAATCCCAAGTTGTTGGCTGAGGCCTATCAGGAACCCTCCTAACAGGCTTCCAAACACACTATATAATCCACCTACTATTGAGCCAGCGAAAAGAGGTACAATATATCTTATGCCTACATATGGTGAACCAGTCTCCACCATAGAAAGGACCGCTCCACCTAGGCCTGCTAGAAATGCTCCTAGGAACCAGGCCGTGACATACACATATTCAATGTTTACACCCATTATCTTGGCAAGTGTGGGGTTTTCAATAGCAGTCCTCATTGCTATACCGAACTTCGTCTTTGTAAGAAACGTGTGTATTCCTATGATAATAACAAGGACTATGAAGAGACTTATAGGCACTATAGCCTTTAGTGAGGCTCCGAATATCTCAGCTACTTCAAAATCGTATACCCTTAGTAGGAAGGACCTAGGTTCACCCCCAAATACCTCCCTTATGAAGTCTGCCCAGTGGTTGATGAATCCGAAGAGGATTAGGTCGACGCCTAGGGTAGACATCATGAGGGTGACCATTGTAGCTCCTCTCCTCAGAAGCCACTTGTTCACGCCAAAATATACTAGGACACCTACAAATCCTGTTAATATTGCGGCTGGGATGAAGTAATAATATGGAGATCCTCCATACATTAGAAGCAGCTGGTATACTATGAAGAATCCTAGTGTTGTGAAAGATGCATGGGCGAAGTTGAATGTTTCGGTGGACATGTAGATTATCGTGATACCTGCAGCGGATAACGCTATTCCACTTGAGATGACAAGTGCTGGAAACAATACTTCTAGCATTGAATACACCCCAACAGTCTAGTTTGTTTAATAAAAAAGTATGTCTTATATGTTATTAATGTTTTTTAAATGTATCAAGGTTTTAAAAATACATTTAAATAAGGTTTTCCCCTTATTTTTTAGAGGTTAATTTTAGGTGATTAATTATGTCCATGCCTACTAATAAAGCTTATACTCTCATTATTGTGGCCCTTGTCGTCGGTATAATCTTGGGTTACATCTTTGGTCTTGCGATGGCGCCTCCCACGGCTGAGCAACCTACTGAGCAGCCTACTGAACAGCCGACAGGTCTCACAGGCACCATTACTGTCGGTGCACTTCTCGATCTTAGCGGTGGATTAGCTACATATGGTGAGAATAGTAAAGCTGCTCTTGAGCTTGCCGAGTCTGAAATCAACAATTGGTTGGACGCGATTGGCGCAGATTGGAGGATTAAGGTTAGGGTTGAGGATACACAGGTTAAGCCAGCCGTTGCTCTTAGCAAGCTACAAACCTTTGCTGGTGAGGGAATAAAGTTTGTAATTGGTCCAATGTCCAGTGGTGAGGTCTCAGAGATAAAGAGCTTCGCTGATGAAAACAAGATTATTGTAATATCACCATCTTCCACATCACCTGCTTTAGCTATAGCTGGCGACTATATCTTCAGGTTCTGCCCAACAGACCTATTCCAGGGCCCGGCAGCTATTGAAATGGTTGTAGAGGCCGGTGTAGAGCATCTAGTTATAATGTGGAGAGGAGACACATGGGGTGATGGTCTTAAGGAGTCTATGGCTGAGGCTGCACAGGAGGCCGGCATTACTGTTTATGAGGCAGCTAGGTATAACCCAGAGGCTGAGGAGTTCTCCTCAGAGGTGGCTCAGCTAGCCTCCCAAGTCCAGAGCTTGGTTGACCAGTATGGAGCAGATAAGGTAGGTGTAACTCTAATAGCCTTTAAGGAGGCGGCAGCTGTATTTGCCGCTGCAAATGAATATGATGTTCTGAAGCAGGTTAGATGGTTCGGTAGCGACGGTACAGCATTGTTAAGCGAGATCGTTAATAATCCAGATGTTGCTGAGTTTGCAGTTACAGTGAAGTTCTTAAACCCAATCTTCGCTCCAGGTGATTCACCATATAATGAGAAGCTTAAGAAATATGTAATGGATAAGCTTGATAGGGAGCCAGATGCATATGCATTCG
>WAQN01000003.1 GCA_015520195.1 Desulfurococcales archaeon
CCAATAGGTATATAACAGTTAAATTATAAATTTATACTTAATATATTTAAAATGTTATATATCACATGTTGGGCATCCGCCAGCATAGTTTTCAGCAACCACTATAAGCTCCTTCACTCTACCCTTTCCCAGCCTAAGCTTTCCGCGTCCAAGGCCTGCCTGTTTTGAACTATTTTTTTCATCATCTACTTTTTTATCAGGTTCAATTATTATTACTGGTTTTGGTGTCTCGTCCTGCGATTTAGCCTTTTCAGTTATCTTTTTCTCCTCCTTCTTTTTTATTCCAAAGTATATGACTTGCTTTTCCTTGCTCCTATCTCTATATACAGTTGTTCCCTTTATTCTTAACCTCCAAGCTAGCCAATAGGCCTTCCACACACTCTCTACGGGCTCATCGTGTCTCATATTTATAGTCTTACTGGTTCCTGCGTCGACCCATGCTTGCCATACTGCTTGATGTAGTAGGTGCCATTCATAGTCTATATCATGGGCTGTTTTATATATCCTTCTAAGCCTTCTAGGTACCCATTTTAAGTGAGCAACGCTTCCAGTCTCAGCTATGGTTTCTATAACTTCTGGGTCGTCCATCTCAAGCCTTCTGAGCTCTTCTAAGAATAGTGGCTCCACCTCTATAAAGGTGCCTACGGCTACTTGTCTTACATATGCTAAGGCGAATAAGGGCTCTATACCTGCACTTGCACCCGCTATGATGCTTATAGTCCCTGTAGGGGCTATGCTTAGGTATGTTGCATTCCTCAGGCCATACTTTAATGCCTCCTTCTTAACCCTCTCCCAGTCGGTGCGAGGCTTCTCTGATAAAAGCTTCGTGAGCTCTTCGCTGGGTTTTATTAAGAAGTCACTGCGGCCTGTTTCCTCATATACTACTCTTAGATAATCCTCTGGAGAGGGGTAGGGTAAGGTCTCATGTAGCCATCTATAAAGGCCTGCGTTCCATGCTGGGAACGGCCCTTTCTCTCTGGCAAGCTTTACTCCCTCATCATATGCATTCCATGCTATCCACTCAGCAATGTGCCATGCAAGTATTACTGCATCCGGACTATCATATGGTATCCCTAGTTTCACCAGTAGGCGGGCCCATCCCATGACTCCGAGGCCTACCTTTCTGGTCCTCAAATTTGCTTCCCTGATCTGCTTTAGAGGGGGTTTATTAGCATCAATCACATTATCTAAGAATCTAACAGCTAGCCTTACATCTCTAGCCAAGCCCTCCCAATCTATAGTCTTCCTCCCTTCTCTATCGATAACGTACATCTCTAAGTTTATGCTGCCCAGATTACATGGCTCCCAGGGTAATAGGGGCTCTTCGCCGCAGTTATGATGTATTAGCCCGTTAGCTATGTAGTTATGGTATTTAGGTACTGTAAAGTCATAGAAGTCTACAAGTCCTACATCTTCTACCTGGTGTACTGTAGCCCATACTTCATCTCTCTTATTATCACCTAAGAACAGCCTCTCCAGTTTCTCTATATCTTCTAATCCTATCAATTCCTTAAATAGTTTCCTGCTATAACCCTCTATGACTAGTTCATAGCGTTTCATACCATTATATGATATTTTAGGCTCTTCGCTATGCTCACGTATGTACGAATATATCCCGAATCCTGTTAGTAGAATCTGGACCTCCTTTAAAAGCCATAGGCTAGAGCTAGTCAACTTTACGACTTTGTCATCTATATAACTGCTGGCCGTGAATAATCCTCTCAGAAATGCTGCTAGAGCCCTCGGTTTTAGTCTCCAGATTATCTCTGGAAGCCTTTTCTCTTCACTCTCTTCAAACCCGCTACCCAGTATATTGATGAGGTTCTTATATACCCTAGATGCATCATCATACTGTATTTTACGCTTTGACCCTCCTAATACATATGTATGGGAGAGCGGGTTACCACCCAGCTTTTCTATCCCTCTCCGTACTCTTTCTTCAGCCGCTCTATCTCTACCATTAAAGAACCAGGTGACATAACGCTCATTGATATCCCCATTGCCTATAAGCCATCCTATAGCAAAAGCCTCATCCGGATCTAAATCCGTACTACCAGTATATGTGTTGAATGCTGGATGCGTTCTAGAGATACTTATTCTGTCTCCTGGTTCTAGATCCTTCGCCTCCTTCCATCCATTGGGAGTAAGGAATTTGTGTTCTAGAGTAACCGTAACCTCATAGCCCTCCTTTGTTTTAACCCTCAACCCAGGCTTCTTACCTACATGCCATACCCATGCCTCAACGCCTTCTGGCACATAGAGGTCTAAGGTGTCTCCACCCGCAGTTCTATAAACCATCTCCTTACCTGTAATAGTCACTAACCTGGTCTTGTAGGCTCTGGGTTCCCCTCCTTCTCCAAGTATATTCTTATCTACAGCCACTCCAGCAGCTTCTCCATTTAATCTAGCCCTCTCAAATAACTCTCTAGCAGGAATCCAGCCCTCAGGCGTTAGTATCCTCGTGTCACCACTTACACAGGGATTAGTTGCATTTATTTTCCCTAGATACCATGTGGGGTGTCTCCTGTTTATCTCATCTACATTTATGAAACCTGGATCGCCGCTATCCCATGCACCCTGAACTATTCTCTCCAACAACTGTCTTGCATTTACAGTCTTAACTATCGCGTTTTCATGTTTAGCTATAACGAGCGCTTCATTCATCGTCACAATCAGGCTCTCATCTAATGATACAGAACCCCCGTTCCTCTCTAGTTCGTCTATTATAACCTCCTGTACCCATTCATCCTGTATATAGTGCCTGGCCTTGACTATAGCATAATTCCTTGAGTCTTTTTCCCCGCTTAAGTCGGTTCTCCTAGGATTTATCAAGTACCACTCCAGGTTATTCATGACCCTATAGAAGAAGTCATCATAGAATGCTACGCTTATATTGAAGTTCTGGAGATTTACATCCTTTAACTCGCCTGTCTTACTAACAATGAACTTCTCAATGTCGGCATGCCAGGCGTGCATAATGCCCATATTAGCTCCTCTACGCTTCCCACCCTGCTTAACTACATCCGTGGCAACATCAAAAAGCTTCATAAAACTCAATGGACCGCTAGAGAATCCACCGCTACTAGTAACCACGTCGTTCTCTGGCCTGAGCTCGGAGAAGTCAAAGCCAGTCCCACCCCCATGCTGGTGTATTAATGCCTGTGCTCGGAGTGCATCCATTATCCCCTCTCCATCGCGAGTAGTCATAGAGTCCCTTACAGGTATTACAAAGCATGCTGATAGTATGCCTAACCGTGTTCCTGCATTCATGAGTGTTGGAGTATTAGGCATGAATCTCCTAGACGACATTAGATTATAGAATTCCCCTTCAAGCCTTCTCACCTCATCCTCACTCTTCCCATAACTTTTCTCAATGCCAGCTATAGCCCTAGCTACCCTCCTAAACAACATCTGGGGAGTCTCCTTAAACCTCCATGTCTCAGGATCCTTCCTTAAATACCTAGCCTCAAGCACCTTTATCGCATTAAACGTTAATTCAAGATCTCTAGGATCAAAATCCGTCCACTTACCCTTACCATATACGTCGTTATAGAGCTTAGCTAGCTCGAATCTCTTAGCTGCTTCAAACCATCGCTGATCTTTTATACCCTTCTCTATCATGATCCTCTCTACTCTATCACTAATAGTCACGGCATAGACTTTCTCCTCTACTAGCTCAGCCATTATATCGTTATATAACTCGTTTATAGCGTCGTCTCCAAGCCCAGCTCCTCTCAGAGCTTTAGATATAGACGCTATTAACTTCTTAGACTGAAACTCTTCTACCCTGCCATCACGTTTTATAACACTCCTAACCAAATCTACCACACCCCTATATCCAGCCGCTTTAGGTTAGCGTCTATCACCTAACGTGGCTGAGTTAGAGTTAGATCCACTGTGAATGTGATAACTAGATAGTATCATTGAGCTCCAGAGACCCGTAAGTAAGATAATCTCCTCACTTACCACTTCTAAAAGACTAGGCTGACAATGGGAATTATCGTTTCATGGTAATATCAATGCATAACAATAATCGACTATATTTAAATAATGATATACTCAGTAATACCCTTTCATTTATCTTTATTAATAGTGTAAGGGATATTATATGGGTATAGCAATCTATAGTAGTTTGGGGGATTCACCTCGCCTAAAACTAAGAGAAAGACTAAAGGAAAGAGTTCCTTAAAGAAAAAGGTTGATATCCCCTTAATGGCTAAAGAGGTCGCCGAGAGTATAATTGATAGGCTAAATCTCGACTACATAGGCCTAGCCCCTAACGATGTATTAGATATCATAGAAGATATAGTATCTGGTATAGTCGAGTCTAGAGCAACACCTCCAAGCACTGAATCAATAATTAAAAATATAATGTATAATAAGAAGCTATTCTTAAAAGCAGTAGCGGCTAGGCTTCTTGAGAGGGATACCTTAACCCTTGAGCAACTAGAATTCATAATTGCTAATGCTGAAGACTTAGCTGGAAGAATGGCTCCACGCATATATAGGGCTGCCAGGAATGTTGCAAACTCGGACCATATTATAG
>WAQN01000004.1 GCA_015520195.1 Desulfurococcales archaeon
AGATAATAAATAATATATTAATATATTAATTATAAATAGGCGTATTCTAGTCGTCAATGATAACTAATATAACCCATTTCCCCTTTAAGGGTATCTACAGTGAAGTAGCAGTGAGTGACGATATTTAGATGGATTACTGAGAGTATGAGCATTGGCTGGAGTAGGCTTACCGACGGCTTATGGTATACTAATCGCTATGACCTGGCTATTGGGGCTTATAGAGGCTTTTAGGAGTGTAGGTAGCCTACTGTCTCCGAGACTCCACAGGTGTAGTGGACCTCTAGTTAGTGTCATCATCCCTGTTAGAATGCATTCACATACCCTACCGAGGCTCCTGGATAGTATAAGGAAACAGGAATGCATTAACTATGAAGTCATAATAATTGATGATAGGAATCCCCCGAAAGAGTCTATTGCTATAAAGAGTATAGCTGAGAGGTATGGTTTTAAGTACTTAAGGATCAATGAGCTGCCAGCGGGATGGGCCCCTAAAGCATATGCATTATACACTGGCTATAAAGCCTCAAAGGGCGATGTATTAGTTTTTATAGACGCCGATTCCATCCTATTATCACCCCACTCTCTAGCAGTAATGAGGGATTCCGCTTTAAGAGGCGGCATAGCGGGGTTCCATCCACGCTTCCAATGCGATACCCACTTATGTAGGATACTAGCTACCGCGCTTCTAGGCATAGCACACTCATATAGCGGATTCCACAAGGTTATGGGGGATAAGGGTATAGCATGGTTCTATGGGTGTTGCTGGTCTATAACTAGAAACCTCTACGAGCTCTTAGGAGGACATAGTGCGGTATCGTGTAGCGTAGTTGAGGATAGAGACTTCGCTATTCACGCGAAAAGGTCTGGAGTAGGCATCAGCATTTACCGGGGAGTTTACACTATAGCCACGCAATGGCACGACACAATCACAGGGACTATGGGAGTAGTAATGAGAATCGCGCTTAAACACCTAATAGAGGAACCACTTAAACTTATAGCTCAAAGTATAGCAGCACTGATAATATACCTATCACCCATAATGCTGGCGCTCACAGGCAACATGCTAGGACTCCTAGCCCTGCTATTACAGATAACATCGGCAGCAGTAGCAGCGAGACCAGCAGGTATAAACCCAATATATGCAATAGGCTATCCTGTATCTTCACTTATAGTACCAATAGCACTAGTAAAGCTCATACTCGATAAAAAGATAGAGTGGAGAGGATGGATCCTTACTATAGACGACGTCAAATGCGGCTTATAAAACATCTGCCTAACAATCACTATCATATAATTCAAAAATAGTAGTGCGGAGGGAACCGTCTAGGAAAGTTTTTCAGGAGAACAATGAGGATAGCAAATAACAAATCTAAACCCTAGCATCCGCGTAAGTGGAGCCTTGTAGCTAGGTTCTAGAGCTCCTGAGGGCTATATCATCAATGTATCATTGGTTAATAGTTATTAGAACTAGACCACTGCTTCATAGCCGTCGAAAACCCGGGGTTGGGTAGATTAGAGCAGGATACACGGTGTTACTATAATGATTAAATATTTATGTATATCATGGAGTGTCCTGGGGGAGAAGCTTTGGGTGTTCATGCATCCTATATTTATCTAGAAGATCTAGGCGATCCTAGGACTAAAGGGTTCATTGAGAGGCATAGTAAAAAGCTTAACGAGTTCTTAGGGGAACTATCGGAAGAGCTCCTCCCAGAGGTTCTTAAGTGGTATGGTGTAGAATATGTGTATACTTATCAGCCATGCAGTGGGAGAGTATATCTGGTACTGCGTAGTGGAGAGGGGTTTAGGGTTATAGAAGAACCCGGCGGTAGGGTGGTATTCGAGAAGCCGGGTGTGGTTGTCTGGGGAGTGTATCCTTCATATGATTGTTCTATGATCGGAGTTGGGTATACTAGTGGGAGTGATGAGAGTGTTATAGATGTCATGGATCTTAATAAGCTAAATGTAATTGATAAGGTGGAGGGATACGTTTATGGTATTGCGTGGAGGGGTGATGGCCGCTATTATTACTTGAGGATGTATAGGAGGGAGCCTCCCCCTGACGGCGGGGATGTCCCTGCGGAGAGGGTGATCCTGAGAGATCCCTATGAAGGTAGAGAGGAGGTTATATGGGGTAGAGGCCTACCTAAGGGATATCTAGTAAGCATTTATCCCGTGTACGAGGAGGACATCGTGGTCCTACTCGTTTCTAAGGGATGGAGTGAGTCGATACTGTATGCAGGCCCCCTTGATGAGCCTAGAAGGTGGGAGCTCCTCTTAAGTCCTAACTCCCCTGTAACCCCAGCTGGCGTGTATAATGGCAGTATCTACGCGATAGTATACGATGAACCTGGCACCGGGAGGATTGTGGAGGCCTCTAAAGATGGGGTCAGGGAAGTAGTTTCAGCCCATGGAAGGTATCCTTTGGAACAGGCAATTGCTTATGAGGATGGTATAGTCGCCGTTAGACTTGTAGATGCTAAGAGCATTATTGAGGTCTATGACTTCAAGGGTGGGTTGAGGGAGAGGATTGAGCCCGAGGAGCCTTCTACAATCTTATTCGTGAAGCGTTGGGAGGAACGGGTTCTAGCTGAGGTTGAATCGTTTAACAGGCCAATGGGGCTATACGAGCTCCCCTATATAGAGCCTCTCTACGAGCCCAAAGTAGACCTTGGCTTAGATGTAAGCGAGGACTGGACTATTAGCGGCGATGGCACAAGGATACATTATTTCATAGTGAAAGAGCCTGGGACCCGGATAAAGAATGCCATACTCTATGGATACGGAGGCTTTGGGCTAAGCCTGACACCATGGTATATAGGGTACCTTAAACCATTGCTCGACAAGGGCTTCGCCTATGTAATGGCTAACCTTAGAGGTGGAAGGGAGTATGGGGAGAAATGGCATGAGGCTGGGAGGAGGCTTAATAAGAGGAATGTATTCGAGGACTTTAAATCAGTTGCTAAGAAACTGAAATCTCAGGGATTCAGAATAGCAGGGTGGGGAGCTAGCAATGGCGGGCTACTAATAGCAGCAGTCCTAGTACAAGAGCCAGGCTTACTCGACGCAGCAGTAATAGGATACCCTGTAATCGATATGCTGAGGTTCCACAAGCTCTACATTGGGAGCATATGGATCGACGAGTACGGGGACCCAGAGGATCCAAAATATAGAGAGTATTTGTTAAGCTACTCGCCAATACATAACGCTAAACCAGCAAAGTACCTGCCCACACTCATATACACGGGATTACACGATGACAGGGTTCATCCAGGCCATGCGTTGAGATTCGCAGCGGTACTAGAGGATCTAGGAGCACCCGTATACTTGAGGGTGGAAACAATAGCTGGACACATGGGAGCGGATCCTAAAATAAAGGCTAGGGAGCTAGCAGATATACAGGCATTTATCTTGAGAGCCCTTCATACGTGATCTGATAGAAGCCCTTAGTCTACGTGACGGCTACTTTATGTAAATACTATTTAAGTTAGAGCGCATTCTCGCATAACTTATGTATACCCTGGGAAAGCATATCATCGAGTATTCCATCTAATATATACTATCTAGGTGTCGTTGGAGTGCCCCGGTTTACGGGTATTCTAGGGAAGGATAAGGCATTCGAGTTATATTGGCGTCACGTGTCTTCGGGGAGGGTTGAATTCTATAAGAGTGTGGGTTTCGATGTAGTACTGGGTAGGAGGGAGGGGGTCTGGGTCTGGTCTTTAGATGGAAGGAGGCTTCTAGACGCTCATTCTAACGGTGGCGTCTATAACCTGGGCCACAGGCATCCCGAGGTCGTGGAGGCGCTTAGGGAGGCTTTAGACGAGCTAGACATCGGCAATCATCACCTGGTCAGCGAGCAGAGGGCATTACTTGCAGAGGGGCTCTCAAGGCTCATGCCTGGGGATCTAAATAGGGTGACGTATAGCGTGAGTGGGGGTGAAGCGGTCGATTTCGCTATAAAACTAGCTAGGGGATACACGGGGAGGAAGGAAATAATATACGCTAGGGGAGCTTATCATGGCACCACGGGTTTAGCTATAGTAGCTGGAGAAGACTATTACAAGAAGCCATTTGAACCCCTAGCACCAGGATTCAAATCCGTCCCTTTCGGTGATGCTGACACTATAGAGGCAGCAGTGACGCGGGACACGGCTGCGGTGCTTCTGGAGACTATACCAGCCACTCTGGGGATGCCTATGCCCCCTAATGACTACTACAAGAGGATAAGGGAGATCTGCGACGAGAAGGGATGCCTCTTGATCCTTGATGAAATCCAGACTGGCCTAGGTAGGACTGGTAGATTATGGGGATTCGAGCATTATGGCGTAATCCCGGATATAGTAGTCCTGGGTAAAGGCCTCTCCGGGGGGATTTACCCGATATCAGCCACGGTATACAGGGACGAGCTGGATGATTTCATGAGGAGACACCCCTTCACCCATATATCGACATTTGGAGGCTCCGAGCTGGGATGCGTCGTGGCTAGGAAAGTGCTTGAAATAACTACTAGACGGGGATTCCTAGAGAATGTCCGGATTAGAGGTGAAGAGCTGAGAAGAGGATTACTTAGACTAGTCGAGGAGTATCCCAGCCTACTAGAGGAAGTTAGGGGTATAGGCCTCTTTATAGGCTTCAAGACAAGAGATGAGGCGTATGGACCACTACTTAGCCTAGCAGCAATAAATTCAGGGCTGCTAGCAGTATACGCCAACAATGGCCGGAGCGTGTTACAGGTTCTACCACCCCTCATAATAGATGGTGGCCATGTAGAGTACATAATTGAGTCGTTGAGGAAGGCTGTCGCATGGGTTTACGAGAATAGAGAACTGGCGAGTGCGGTTAGAAGCCTGATACCCTGAAGGGGAGGGCTCTTGGAGATAAGCGTTGACATCCAGCCCCTAAAGGAGTTCGAAGAGACGCTGGATCCGGTGAGGGAGACTGCATGCTACCCCTTTAAGATCCTAGGGTATGGTGAGATCAGCACGGTCATAGAGATAGAGCATCCCGCCTTTAGAGGCATAGCTCTTAAGAGGATACCGGGGTTCCCCTCAAGAGGAGCTGCTGAGAGGCATGGTAGACTCTATGAAAACTACAATAGCATCCTCAGAGGCTTAGGTGTAGAGACGCCTGAATATGGCTGGGTAGTTGTAGATAGAAGCGATGGCTCATCAATCCTCTATCTAGCACAGAAACTATTACCAGCGGAATCCATAGGTAATAGGGCTATACACAGGCTAGACCATGAAGGTAACAAGAGGCTCATCTACAGCGTAATAAGCCGCCTAGCATCTATATGGAGGCATAACGCCTCAGGGGGAGAACCTCTAGTGGGTATCGACGCTCAGATATCCAACTGGTCTATAAAGGATCCTAGAAGCATGGAGCTCCTCTACCTAGACACGAGCACCCCATTACTCAGGCTGAATGGAGTGGAACAGATGGACCCAGAGGTCTTCTTAAAAGCTGCTCCTCCACTTATAAGGTGGCTCCTTAAGACACTGTTCCTCCAGGAGATACTGGATCGATACTATGACCCTCACAGTATACTGGTAGACCTGGTAGCCAACTATATAAAGGAGAAACGCAGAGACCTAGTTCCAAAGCTGGTTAAATGGGTGAACGAGGAACTAAAAACGAACTATACAGATCTAGGGATTAGGCCTCTCAGCCTAGAAGAAGTATACAAATACTATAAGACCGACGCGAGGATATGGAGCATCTACCTCTCATCAAGAAAGCTTCATAGATTCATAACATCAAAGATCCTGAGAAGACGCTACGACTACCTACTCCCAAAACACATTGAAAGATGATAGCCCACCAGCATCAATAAACCCTCCTACCTAGCCTAGGTGAGGTACCATTGTACCATGTTATTTCTGGTTCTCTTAGCTATGAGATTCATAGACTCTAGCCTTTTCAAGTGAGCTAAGGCCTCTCCCATGGCGAAGAACTTTTCTGGAGCTGGATACTCGCTCCATGATGTGTACCGCGTCCTCCATCTTATTCTCTTGGCAATCTCATAGCCTGTGAGGGGACCGTTGGCCTTTAGGATGTCTAATATCTCCCTTAGTCTTGAATTATGATGTTCTATTATCTCCTTTGCCCTCATGGACGGGTCCTTGATAGCGTCTCTATGCCCAGGATATGCTATCTTAGGCTCTAGCTTTATTATCTTTCTCAACGTATTCATGTAGTCGTTTAGGGGATCTGTAGACCAGTCGTGGATCGTGACGTGCGGGGTTATGCCGGGGAGCAGTGTGTCTCCCACGATCATCCAGCCTTTATCCGATTGTAGTATTATATGGCCTGGCGTGTGTCCAGGAGCCTCTATAACTCTAAGCCTCTCTCCTCCTGCCTCTAATACATCCCCCTCCCTAAGGGGGCTCCAGTCGAGGTCTAGCGCCTCCTGGTAAGCGTCTTTAAGCCTTAGTGCAGGATGAGCTTTCAGGATCTCCTTAATCTCCTCCCCCGGCATTCCATTCTCCTTGAATAACTCCAGGGCTTCCCCGATGTATTCGTCAACTCCGCCACGTATAACCCTCAAATCTCCCTCTCCAATGTAGAGCTTAGGGCTTCCTAGCGCTGATAGTATGAGGGAGGCTGTAGAGTGGTCTACGTGGAAGTGGGTTACAACCACGGAGTTTACATCACAGGGTCTTAAATAACCTCTGATACCCCTCAGGAGCTCCAAAACAGACCTACCAGTGAGCATTCCAGGATCAACTATAACATCGCCTAGAACATATGCATTAACCCACCCCAGACTGCTTATGGGAAGCCATACTTTAATCCTAGCAGGCGTCAAAGCAATACACCATGAAGGATTACTACAGGGCTAGTCACTCAATTAAAAATCCAATAATAACGCTATACCCTAAGGAACATCCATTAAACACATATAGTAGAGAGCCGGGAAAGAAGCCACTATGATGACTACTAGTACGCACCACTATAACTTAATCAGAACTTCAGCTACCCTGATAAACAATGCAGGAGAGAACTAAATTTAAGTTTATAAGATATAAATATGTAGAAGCACACCTATCTTGACGATTTATGGAGTCATGTCTGGTATATTATGGGGTATTTTGAGTTGAGGGTAGCCGTCATCGGGGCTGGAGCTATGGGGTCACTACTAGGCGGTTTCTTGACGCTAGGCGATGTCGACACGGTGCTTGTTGAGAAGAGGAGGGAGATTATAGATGCTGTTAGGAGCCGGGGTATAACAATTATTGATGGCCAGGACAGGCTGAGGGTTAAGGTGAATATAGTGGATGATGGAGAGGATGCTTGGCCTGCTGATTACGCCTTGATCCTAGTTAAATCCTATCACACGAGATCAGCCGCTCTTGAGGCCTCCAAAGCCCTTGGGGATGATGGTGTAGCGGTTACACTCCAGAACGGTCTTGGCAATGTGGAGGTTTTGGCTGATGTTCTAGGATATGAGAGGGTTATGGCTGGAGTCACAACATGGGGTGCAACCCTACTAGAGCCTGGTGTTGTGAGGTTGGGTGGTAGAGGGTATATCAGGGTCGGAGAGTTAAACGGGGAGCATACAAAAAGGGTCTATAATTTAGTCGAGCTGCTGAATAAAGCTAGGCTAAATGCTAGTGTATCCAATAATATAATGAAGGACGTGTGGGTTAAAGTCGCCATAAACGCCGCCATAAATCCTATAACAGCACTAACCAGGGCTAGGAACGGGGAGATACTAGGGGATTCAATGCTGCTAGAGCTCTCCCTAAAGGCTGCACGTGAAACTGCCCAAGTCGCTAGGGCTGAGGGCATCGATATGCCTAGCGAGGACGAGCTGGATGAACTAGTGGTCAACGTCATGAAGGCAACGTCTTCTAACACGTCCAGCATGCTCCAAGACATCATCAATTGCAGGAGAACTGAGATAGACGCTATATCAGGAGAAATATATAGGAGGGGGGAAGCCCGTGGATTGGATGTGAGCGTTAATAAAACCCTATACACCCTCGTTAAAAACCTGGAATCTAGGTCGTGTAGAAGCCTTAATTGAAGGCACTGCTAGAATCATCAACTATTAGATGGGTGATGTAGCCCTCATGGTTTACACAGTTAAGTATAAGTACGCGGTGGTCGATGGCCTCAGGATTAGATACCTCGATGTAGGCTCCGGCTATCCCCTTATACTAATCCACGGCCTGGGAGGGAGTATTGAAGCATGGCATAGCACAATAACAGCTCTCAGCGATAACTACAGGGTCATTGCACTTGATTTGAGAGGCTTCGGACGCTCTCAAAAGTCTCCAAACAGCGTCTCCATCGGCGACCTAGCCAGGGATGTGGTGGGCATAATGGATTACACTGGAGTCCACAGGGCATGTTTACTGGGCTTCTCCATGGGAGGTTTAGTTGCACTTGAAACATATAGGAGCTACCCGGAGAGGATTGACTGTTTAATCCTAGCCAGTACATCCCCTAGGCTTAGGGTAGATGCTGAGAATATAAGGAGGGCATTATCAACCCCGTCGAACGCTTATCAATCACTGAAAAGACTAACCTATAAGTTGAGCGATTCAAAGACCCTCAGGCTACTCGCTGAAGCACTAGCCAGCAACGACCCAGAATACATGACTGCGGTGGCTGATGCAGTAAGTAGAGTGGATTATTGGGGGCTTCTCCCACAGATCAAGGTTCCAGTATTAATATTAGTAGGGGAGCTCGACCCACTCGTACCATTGGAGACGGCCAGGCGAATGGCTAATATAATACCCGATGCCCGTCTAGAGGTGATCAGGGGAGCGGGTCATCTATCCAAGTTCGATGACTCAAAGGCGTTTAACTTAGCCGTGGCAAGGTTCCTCGACAGCATTACCGGGAGGCTTTAGATCTTAAATACTCCAGTATAAGCCTCACGCCATAGCCGGGAGCTAGCCCCTTAGGCCAGTAATCTGGGCCTACAGCGTCTGTGTCGAACCCTATGCCTGGGCCCGCTATGTCTAAGTGCACCCATGGCTTCCCATGGGTGAACCTCTCTAGGAATAGTGCCCCATATATGGCGCCAGCAGCTCTTACGAACCCGGAGTTTGCTAGATCTCCTAGTGGTGATGCCCTCGTCATGTAAACCTTGTATGCATCCTCCATAGGCATGGGCCAGACCTTCTCTCCACTGGTACCCGCTGCTTCTAGGAATGCGCTCTCCATTTCCTTATTCCTGGTGAATAGGCCTGCTATCAAGGGGCCTAAGGCTACGACTATAGCTCCAGTGAGTGTTGCTAGGTCTATGAGCTCCCTGGCGTTGAGGGCTTTCGCCGCGTAGGCTAGTGCGTCGCCTAGTACAAGCCTGCCCTCCGCATCTGTATTATTGACTTCAACCATGGTTCCATCCCACATCCTGATCACATCACTAGGCAGGTATGCTGAGCCGCTGGGGGCGTTGATGGCGGCTGGCATCATGACTACAAGGTTCAATTTGAGCCTGAGCTTAGCGGTAGCCCATGCTATGCCTAGGGCTGCTGCCCCGCCAGCCTTATCTGCACGCATTCCATGCATCCTCTCCGAGGACTTCAGGTTTATTCCCCCCGTGTCGAATACTATGGTTTTACCGATGACGGCTATGGGTTCTCCATCGCCACCATTATACTTTATAATTATCAGCCTGGGCTTGTACTCGCTGCCCTTACCCACATTGACTATACCCCCAAACCCCTCCCTAACCAGCCTCTCGTAGTCAAACACCTCTACGTCTACATTGTCGAACCCGCTGAAGAGGTCCCTTACAACCTCGGCAAGCCTTGGAGGGGATAGGTATGTTGGAGGCGCATTGGCAACGTCACGGGCAAGGTAGACCCCCTCAACCACTCCAATAACCTCGTCAACGTCAACCCTATAGCCATGCACCCCCACGCGTTCAAGCTTTCTCTTCTTCTCGCTCTTGAACGTCTCAAGCCTATAGGCCGCCAGTAATGATGCTGTTATAGCCTCCCTAACCTCAACCTCATCCCCTAAGTCACCCACACACGCTAGTAGAGACTCTCTCTTCTCAACGACGTCACGAGTAGCTCTAGCAAAGCCTGTTCTAATATTCTCAAGCTTGGTAGTGATTGCCACATTACTCTTGCCGAGCCCAGTAAATACTATGAGCTTGCCCTTAGAATAAACCTTATATACCTCGCCTGGTGAAGCCCTAAAGCCTCCAGCCTCGATAGCCGAGCGTAGTAACCCGCCTATGGCTTCATCCAGCTGGCCAGCATATCCTTCTAGCACAGGGGTATCCTGCTCATCCTGCCATACAGGGACGAGGAGAGCATCATAATCTGACTCCAGGGGATCCCCCTCATATAATAAGAGCCTGGGAGGCCTAGTAAATAAGACCATAACTGGCACACCAGGTCACTAGTAGTCGATACTCTAGCATAATTAATATTGCCATTAGAGGCTTTAGAAGAGTAGGAGCTCTGCCTTTTGAACCAGGTGAATCCTTGATGCATGAAGGCACGGCTAGAGTGAACAGTTTAGAGTAAGAATTAGAGGATGGAACGGATTAAGCTTGGCTAGTCGAGTTTGGCGTCTGCCAGGGGCTCCCAAACGGGTTTTTCCTCGCTTAATAAAATGGTGTACATGTCTAGGTGTCTTCTAGCCATTCTTGGCCACTGCGTCTTCGTCGCATACGCTAGTAAGTTCCCCGAGTAGGCCACCGCTAAATCGTAGTTCTCCTTTAACCACTTGATCCTCTCCGCTAGTAGTGCTGGCATCCGTGGAGGCGTGGTTAGCCTTGGAGCGTATTGGTAAAGTTCTACCAGCCTTGGGACTCTTGTCCCTATTATCGGCTTTAGGCTCCCCATTGATAGGTGTAGTATACCGCTAACACTATACCTACCAGGCTTGTCCCTGTAGGGCAGCACTATAGCGTCAGCGAGCGCTGCAAG
Source organism: Desulfurococcales archaeon (assembly GCA_015520195.1). Lineage (GTDB taxonomy): Archaea > Thermoproteota > Thermoprotei_A > Sulfolobales > Acidilobaceae > WAQN01. The sequence continues at coordinate 10,905 of WAQN01000004.1, forward strand.
CATGAGTATCTCATCCCCACTAAGATACCTCTCTATTATTGTTATAGAATCTGACTCGTATAATTCGAGGCTCTTATCAATCCTCTCCCCAGCCACAAGTATCCCTATATCGTTACCCAGTATCTTAACGGCTCTCAGTAAGATGTCTAATCCCTTATCCCTCCTAATGAAGCCCGGTGTTACTAATAGGAAGCCCTCCGGCAGGTTATCCTCAACACCAAGCCTCCTAGCCAGCATATACCTTGGATAGTCTAGGTATGGGTTTATCAGCGTGCCGTGGGGTATCCTCCATATCTTGTAGGGCACTATGCCCTGAGCCTGAAGCTCGAACTCCTGGAGTATGCTGTGGACCACCACTGAGTCGGCGTCGTTTAGTTTGGACTGGAATTCGAGGTTAGCTCTAGGACCTATCCTATCGACGGTGTGCATAGTGATGACAACAAGCCCAGCTAACCCCCTACTCCTAGCAGTAATAGCGGCGTCTAGAATCCCTGTGGTATTGCCGAATATCCCATATTCATGTTGTATGTGTAGTACATCAACCCCGCCTATATCCTCTAAGACCCTTATTACACCTGTGTAATCACTACCTCTCCGGGTAAAGCCAGGTATAACCCTAACCCCCAAGTCTAAATCATTGTAAGGATCCTCCCCGGCATCATAACTCTGGATAACAACCACGTCTATGGAGGGAGAGACACGCTTCAACCCGGAGATAAGCATTCTAGTATACTCTCCAACACCACAGTGTATAGGGGGATATGTTGAGACAAAACCAACTCTCAACCCAAAGCCATCCCTCAATCGAGGAAACCAGGATCATCTAGGCTATAAAAATAGCTTCTACTAAACCGGATCTCCAGCTATTGCTATTAACTGACTTAATAGATTTAATTATTTAATTTTAATGTAAGATGATTTAGTTATAAAGGCCTTCTCTCTTTATATCTCTCTACCCTCTTTTTTATAGTAGTGTGTATGTGTATTGGATGATTTGGTGGCAGGGAGAGCTCTTCTTCGATAATCCTTTCCAGCCTTTTCCTATCCTCCTTACTAATAGGTTCTGGGGTCACGATTAGTATATCTATGTCATCTGCCTTATGGGACTCTCTTCTAGCGTGACTTCCGATTATGTGCACATCTACTTCTCTCAGTAGACGCTTTATGACCATTGCCGTCTTTCCCGCTATCTCCTCCCACCGGCTTAGTATAGCTTCTCTATCCCTTAATCTTGGGTCAATCGTTTCTGGTAGTTTTCTTCCAGTGGCTCTCCTGTATATGTACTCTACGGTGATGCTGCCTAAGGCTATGATGGCGAGTACTGTTAGCTGTGACGGATTAACCATATACATTCTCCATATGAGTATGAGTAGTGCCATTGCACTCAATAACGCACCGCTGATAGTCAATGATGCATTTGCTCCTATCGTCTTCCTAAGTCTATATGCAGCTATATTTATCGACGTGAATATTATTAGGAATCCACCACTGCCAGCAGCACTTATCTCCTCTAAGCTTGCCCCTAATGCTAGGATCAAGCTTAAGACACCTATTACTAGGAGCCCTTCATATGCGCCTTTCCATACCCTCCTTGCAAGTAGCTGGGGTGCTTCACCGTATTTTGCTATCAGATAACTCATCCTAGCCGTTCCATATAGTGTAGCATTTATCGCACTACTAGTAGAGGCTAGTGCCGCGGCGACTACTAGCGTTACTCCAACTTCACCTAATACAGGTTTAGCTAGCATAGCTAGCGCGTAGTCCCTAGCTTCCCTAACTACCTCCGGGGTCAAGGCACCCGCTGATACTAGGGCTATCAACGTGTATATTGCTATAACCGTTGAGACCGACGAGTAGAAGGCTCTCCGGAGTATGGTGGTATTATCTACATCTCCCGCAGTATTAGCTATTAACTCAAAACCCTCATATGCAAGAAAAATAATCATTCCACCCGCTATTATGCTAAACAGTGAAGGCCACTGATTCGGGGACAACCTATCCCAATCCACTTGACCAAAACCTATTGCTGTGATGAACAGAAGCACTGAAAGCTTAAACACTACTAAAGCTAACTCCACACGTCCACTTACAACTGCACCTAAGAAGTTGACTAGCACAAGGCTACCGATCGCAAATACGACTAGTATGATGTATGCCTCTCTGTAAAATGAGGGGAGCATACTTGCCCCATATGCCCCGAAGGCATAAGCATATAGAGCTATCATCACTATGTAGCTGGCTAGTAACATGATGTTAAGACCACCACTAAATACATTATCACCGTAAGCTCGAACTAAGAACTCTATAGTGCCTCCAATACTAGGAAACCTAGCAGATAGCTTAGCATAGCTATAACTCGTAAGCAATGCTATGATACCAGCAAAGATGAAAGCAACAGGAGCAGCGCCTCCAGCTAATTCCAGGCTCAAGCCTAGCGTAGCAAATATACCACCCCCTATCATCCCTCCAACTCCTATACTATATACTTCCCAGAAACCGATCTTCTTCTTCATACTACATGCCTCCATGTATACTAGTACAAGCTTTACTATGTGATCACAAGTTTCTATGACCTAAATTTTATAGTTGCTAGCTAATTATTCTAGAAAGAACTATTGTTA
>WAQN01000005.1 GCA_015520195.1 Desulfurococcales archaeon
CTTTAGAATAGTATTGATGTAACGTAAATGTATGTGGTGTACGATTTCATGGAGCACGATTTACTTCTCAAGATAGTGAAAGGAATCATTGAACTCGAGATTGAGCTTGTCAAGAAACTTAACAAGAAGAGGCTTAAGGGTGAGCGCGCTGAGATATGGAAGGATATACAAGGGCTTATCGGTAAAGTTACGGGGCATGATGTTCGTACCTATAAAAAGATTACGCAAGTTAATAATATTAAAGTTTATAGATATTTAATTAAGGCTGGTAAGTACATAATATCCATTCATGACCCAATTATATTTAGCCGTGGTATGCCTGAGGAGAGCGTTACTGGCGTAGATTACGCTCTTCAAGTCCCTATAATGGAGGATGTTGATAAGTTTATCTTTATTCAAAGTAAAACGGAGTATTATGTATTAACGTATAAACAGCTGTTCTCCATGGGTCTAGTGTATAGTGTATTCCTAGGCTTAATCGATATCGTACGCTCTTATTTAGCATATGGTCATCCTATTGAGTGTATATTCCCCAATGCTATCGAGTATCTGAGAAAGAAAGGAAAGCCCTATCATAAAGAGTTTTTATTTATAAGTTTGATACAAAGTGATAGATCGAGATTATATATACCGCTAAGTACTATATTGAGAAGTTATACCCTAAGGCGTAAGAACTCCAGCATGGAAGTTCGTGATGACAAATGTACTATTAGGTCTGTTGCATCGGCATCCTTAAATTTGGGGCTATGTGAAGTATATGAGAGCATAGATAAACTATACGAAGCTATCATAAAATGCGACATAGGATATTCGTTGCCCAGAGAGACATATACTGTGGCTGCTAAGGAGGCTCTCATGGCATTAGTGTCAGGTGTCAATCAAAGGCTTGTAATTCATATATTTCCACATGAGGGACTAGATTTAGGGGTCATAAGGGATTTGCCGTGGGATATGACCTTACGAAACTTAACTTGCTATATTGCCGACTTCTCTTAAAGTAAATCTATAGCTTTTGAATCGTTTTTAGGGGTGAAGTTAACGTGGATTGCCTGTGGATTGACGGTAGATGCAATATATCCATATGAAATATGAGTGAGTCTGGTTTATGGATGATTACTGTTGATACTTTGGTATGTTTTTGGCCAGTTGCTTTATTTTTTCTATGAATTCCTCGATTTTGTCTTTGTCTATTATTACTGCTCCTATGTCTATGTATTCTCCTGTGTATGGGTCTTTCTTCCTTTCTTTTACTCTAATGTAGGGTCTTCCCCAGGGGTTTAGGAATACGTCTAGGTATAGTATGTGGTCTTTGCTTAGCTCTACTGTTTCCGAGTAGAGTTCCCTGCCGTTGATCCTGTATATGGCTGAGCCTCTGTGGAATTCTACGTCGACTCTGCCTATTGATACGAGTTTCTCGAGGTGGCGTTTCACTGTTGCTGGTGATAACCCGGTTCTCCTGGCGATCTCTATTAGTGTTAATCCGTGCCTTCCAGCTTTGGATAGCTCCTTCTCTATCCTGACTCTAGCCTCGTAGGCAGAGCGAATAAGGTCTCTCCTAACCAATGCGAACCGCCAATCTAGGGTTAGGTAGTAAAGCTTATTATCTTTGCCGTATAGGTTAACGCGTAGAAGTTCGAATACATTTTGGAATAGAATTTGAACGGGTGAGAACGTGAGGATAGAGGGCACGGGAGCGTTGGGGGTTCTGAGTGCTATATTCCTGGTTTTAGCGCTAGTCTATGCTTTGGGTTCCGCGTCAAATCCATTATTAATAATTAATACGGACGCCATAGCCGTAGCCATGATAATAATAGTATTGTTAATGGTGATGGTTATAGTCTTAGGGTTGAGCGGCAGTGTACGAGTACGCCTATAAGCCTCGAGGGCATGTGCCCGAGGAGTTAATCAGGAAACTGGGATGGAAGCCTAGCATAGGCTGGCCTCTACTGATATGCAGGCATTATAGGGAGCCTCCACCTGGTACAGGGCACGCGGTATGCTGTGACGGGATCTGCGAGATCCACAACGACAGATATAACCCTATGACTCACCCAATGGAGCATGCGCTAATAGATGCCTGGGATTCGACGGTTCCGCTGATAGCTTCTTTATATAGAGGTTGGAGGGAATACAAGGAGACACAGAGTTTCGCTAGCGCGGGGTTAATGGTTCTAACTACTTTTCCTCTCTACAAGGGGATAGCGACACTAATTAAAATACTACTGAAACAGCTGATAAGCAGGGGCTCTGGAGTCTAGCCTACATAAATTAAAATTGTAAAAAATAAGAATAAATCTAAGCCTTGCATTAATGCCTTTCCAGAGATCCTAGAGACGACTAAGCAAGCAGAGCTTAACACTCGAAGGTCTCCCGGGCGTATAATTAATAGGGTTACTTCCGTATTCTTAGTATGAAGCATTCTATTGAATTCAAGAGGTTCTATTGAGCCCGAGTGCTGGGAGGGATAATTTAAGGGAGTTATGGGTGGTGCTGTGTGCTATCGAGAGTCACAAGGGTCCTTGGAAAGGCTTGGTTCTTTATAGTAGTCGATCCCTTCGGGCCTCAGGGTGATTACGACTCTTTCACTCCAACGAAGGTTAGTTATGATGAGGAAAGGAACAGGTGGATTGTCGAGTGTGAGTTTAAGCGGAGGGGCGAACTGGTAAGGGCTAGGGTACTCATCAGTGACTCGGGGGAGGTTCTCGAGTATGAGGAGTTACAGCGGAGAGGAGCTTAAGGAGATCATGGAGAAGCTGAAATCGGAGATATCCCCGGATCTGGCAGCGAGTCTTAGAGAGGCAAGAGATGCTATATCAGCTTCGATGCTGGAGCAGCGCGAGACGCTCTATAGTATAATCAATCAAGTGCTAGAGGAGCTGAGGGATTATACGCCGGAGCTTCCGGGGGATAAGTGGAGGGAGGTAGCTGTTATCTCGCGTAACCTGGGCCTCCCCATTAGAGTGGTGTTAGGGGAGCTGGTCATGAAGGCCCTGGGCGATCCCAGGGATAGGGTTGAGTATCACCTGGGGCTCTCGCGTAGGTTCCTCGGGGAGGGCCTCAGGCTCCTGGGTGAGGGGGATTACGTGCAGGCCTCGGAGAAGCTGTGGGGTGCGGCGGCGCAGGCCGTTAAGGCTGCAGCGGCTAGGGAGGGCCTGGAGCTTAAGAGACACCGTGACCTGTGGGATTACATTAAGAGGCTAGCCGAGAGGACTGGCGACGACGAGCTGGTGCTACTATTTGATAGGGCTGATAGCCTCCACAGGAACTTCTACGAGGGAGTACTACCGGGGAGACTCGTGGAGATGTACGCTGAGAGCGTGAGAGAGCTAGTCGAGAGGATAGAGGGGATCCTCAGGGAACACGAGGAGACTCAATAAGGCCTACCAAAGAGGCTGGGATCCCCTAGGGGTTCACTTTGGGTCATGTTACTATCTTGGAGTCCCCATGAAATGCTAGGATAGCATCTACATTACAGTGTTTACGCGTCAGGGTTACGATGGCATCTATTAATAGGAGCCCAGGCTTTTCCAGTGGCTCCCGATACGCTAGTATAGCCTTTTTCAAAAGGAGAAACTATGCACGCTAAACGATTACGCCGTGCTAGAGGCATGGCTCGTCAGGGGGATCGCTGGTGTAGCTTGTTGGCTAAGCGTAGCGGAAGCGGCGAGGGAGGCGCCGTGGATACAAAGGCTGGTAAAGGGGTCGTCGGGCGCTACTTCATAAGATACCACTTCTCCAGATGGCTAGCCCTACCGGCTAAGGAAGGTGCCCCTAGGAGACTCCAGAGCTAGGGGTTTCAGGAGATTATAGTGATGAGTATGGCTTGAATTGCTTTCTCTATTGAGGCTCTGCATTTTTCGTATATCTCCTTGAATAACTTATGGTTCCTATGTAGTGTGTCCGGGTTGACTTCTCTCCTTATACTGCAGAGGTTGAGTAGCCATTCCTCTAGCCTGGGTGATAGTATGAGTA
>WAQN01000006.1 GCA_015520195.1 Desulfurococcales archaeon
TGCTTATACTGATTTAAATCAAAAGTTTATTTACGAGCCTCCGTCATGACCGTCTTTAATGAGGTATTCCTAATGGGAGGTGGAGTCGTTGGGGAGCTCTCCCGCTTCAACGGGGCTTAAGATTACTAGGAGGTCGTTCCTTAAGATCATGGCGATAACGGCTGCACTGGCGTCAGTGGCTGAGGCTACGGGTAGCACCTCTCTATTAAGGAGGAGCTTAACTCCCTCGGAGAAGAGTCCTGGATCGGTTGCTGGGGATGCCTTAATACCTACGACTTGCGGCATATGCAGGAATCACTGTCAGCTAGTGGTGAGTGTGCAGGATGGAGTTATAAGAGCTATTTACCCCAACCCCGAGACTAGGGAGGCTACTGGTTCCTGGAAGCAGGCCCCTATGAAGGATGAGGATTTCGAGGCTATATTCAATTGGGGCATCTGCCCTAAGGGTGTATCGAGTGTATTCCATGTCTACAACCCGTATAGGCTTAAGGTCCCCTTAAAGAGGACAAACCCGGAGAAGGGGCCGGGAGTCGATCCTGGATGGGTTGAGATAACATGGGATGAGGCGCTAGATGAGATAGCGAATAGGATAAGGGATGCTATGAGCAAGGATCCCAGGAAGGTTATAATACAATATGCGGCCGGGAAGTATCTAGTCGGCGATAAGTTCCTTAAAGCTCTAGCGAAAGCCGTAGGGACGCCGAATGCTATTCATAGAACCACTATATGCGAGGCTGGCAGGCACGTAGCCGACGAGCTGACATGGGGCTACCATGGTATACTACCCGATTTGAAGTATACAAGATACCTTATAATCATGGGGGCTAACCCGGGCGAGGCTGATCAATGGGCCAGATGGTTAAACTACGCTATAGCCTTAGCTAAGGAGAGGGGCATGAAAGTAATAGTCGTCGAGCCTAGGATGTCGGTGATGGCGGCTAAGGCCGATAAATGGATACCGATAAAGCCAGCGAAGGACATAATATTCCTCTTAGCGATGGCTAAAATATTAATAGAAAACGGGTTTATCGACGAGGAGTTCCTAGTTAATTACACTAACGCGCCCTACCTCGTCGGGCCTGACGGCAAGTTCTTGAGGGACGAGAACGGCAACCCGATGGTATGGGATAAGAATACGAACTCGCCGAGCCCCTTCGTTGAGGGTGTGAGGCCAGCGCTTTGGGGTACATACGAGATAAACGGCGCTACGTATAAGACGGCGTTCCAGGTGTTCTATGAGAGCATTAAGGATCTCGACCCAGCATTCGTGGAGCAAGAGACTGGCGTTCCATGGGATGTTATAGAGGAAGTTGCTATAGAATTCGGTAGAGAGGCTAGGATAGGCTCTACGATAAGATTAGAGGACGGCAATACGTACAGGTACAGGCCTGTAGCCATCTATACCTTCAGGGGCCTAGTAACGCATGAATATGGCGCTCAGGGTTGGAGGGCTGGCCTAGTAGTTCAAATGATAGTCGGGAGCTTAGGCGCCGTGGGAGGACTCCATCTACATAGCCCGTATAAGAAGCCGAAGCTCATGGAGCCCTCAAAGGCGGAGTACCCGCCCCAGAGGGTGGACCTACAGGAGAGCATTTATTACCCGCATGCAACGCACAACGTGGCAGAGCAGGTAGCACTCACTCTCATAAATCCCGCCGAGTATGGGCTTGAATATGAACCCGAAGTGCAGTTTGTTTACGGGGCCAATAGGGTTTTTGCTGTACCAGACATAAACAGGCAGATTGAGGGATATAAGAAGATATGGACCGCGGTAGTAGATATAGTCCTCTCGGAGATGGCGGAGATGGCTGATATAGTATTACCAGACCTAACATTCCTAGAGAGCTGGCAGTACGTTATATCCTCAAGGTACACTCCGTATACTAAACACGAGGCTATAAGGCAGCCAGTAATACAGCCAGTAATAGATTACCCATTCGAGGGAGGAGGCATAACATTACTGTTCGAGCTGGCTAAGAGGATAGGTGTATACGAGGAATTTGTCAAGGCAGTGAATTCCCAGTGGGGATTAAGTAAGTACGCTTTAGACCCGACTAAGTCGTATAAGGCTAAAGATGTCGTGGCAGCGATCTGGATGGAAAAGACGGGACAGCCCTTCGACTACGCCGTTCGCCATGGATTCTACGCTAAAAAGATTCCACCATCAGAAAGGTATAAGCTGGAGAACATATTCGGAGGGCCAGGCAAACCCAAAATCCATTTGTACTGCGAGGAACTAGTGATAGACCAGGAGAATATACGTAATAAGGTATTGAAGTATGGCGTGAAGAACATCAACTTAGACGAATTACCGCTAAGGCTATCCCCTATACCGAGGGTTGAACATGCCATACCATCGATACACAGGGAGTTCAAGGATTACCCCCTGTACCTAATTACTTATAAGCGAATGTATAGAAGGCAGAGTGGAGACTTAGCCATGAACCCCCTCCTAAACGAGCTAACACCGGATTCGGATACGAACTACGTAGTAATACACGTGGACACAGCTAAAAGCCTAGGTATATCGGATGGCGACGAAGTTGTGGTGGAGTCTCCTATAGGTAAAATAAGGCTAAAGGCGAAGCTATCGAAAGCTATACACCCAGAAGTGGTAGCGATCTCCTACCACTACGGCCATTTCAGCAGGGACTTCCCCGACTACGCCAAGAAAGGCGCTAACCCGAACTGGATTATAGTACTCAGGCCGGATATGATTAGTGGCATGACTAACTTCAACGATACAAAAGTACGAGTGTATAAGGCTTAGGGGGGTGAGGCCTCATGGCTAAGTATGGCTTGCTTATAGACCTTAGCAGGTGTATAGGATGTAGAGCCTGCGAGGCAGCATGTAAAGTTGAGAACTTCGTTCCGCCGGGCAAGTATTGGCTGTACGTGCTTGAATGGGAGATGGGTGAGTATCCTAACGTTAAAAGAGTGTTCGTCCCTATGAACTGCATGCACTGCGAGAACCCGGCATGCATACCAGCCTGCCCAGTAAACGCTATTACGAAGAATGAGTATGGTGTAGTATTAGTGGATTACAATAAGTGCATTGGGTGTAAGTACTGCGTAGCTGCATGCCCCTATGGAGCAATAGATATATACGAGGGAGGGGAGTGGTTCCCGGGCTCTAAGACGCCTTATGAGTTAATACCGCCAGAGAAGAGGCACCCATTACATAGGTTCCAGAAGGGTAAAGCATTCAAGTGCACCCTATGCTATCACAGGTGGGGAGAAGCCGTTGAGAGAGGGGAGAAGCCGGGTACGAGACCGGAGACCACGCCAGCGTGCGTCCTGGTATGCCCGGCTGGAGCGAGGATGTTCGGGGATCTCGAGGACCCGAGTGATCCAATAAATTCGAGAATAGCCGAGAAGAGGGCTATACAGTTAAAGAAGGAATTCGGTACCAGGCCGCAAGTTTATTATATAACTACTGGTTAGAGGTGAGGGTTTAATGTCGGAGGCTGGAGGCGTTGGAGCCTGGAAGATAGCAACTGCAGTCTTTGTAATTCTCACTATAATCTCTCTAGGCTTATATATACTGCACCCAAGAACAGTCACTAAGACACAGGTAGTGACTTCACCAGTTACGACAACATACACTACCACTAAGACTTTTACAACAACATATACAACAATATCACCTACTACAGTTACCAAGGAAAAAACAGTGACAAGCGTAGAGACTGTGACTCAGACAAAAACAGCCTCATTAGCCGACCTGGCAAGGATGATACGGGAGGGCCAGATAGATGTGGGTACAGAGTATAGCCTTGAATTCGGTAAGAGATACCATAACATACACGCTATTGTACTGGGTCTAAGTTGTAATACATGCCACCAGGCAAAGACTTACCCAGCCGACTACCTATACATAAGAAAGTATGTCGCCGAAAAAATGGCGGAGGAAGGCGAGATACCGGGAGTAGTGGATCGTGGTGTATGCCTGGGTTGCCATAGGAGCAATGGAGTAGCTCATGAATTATATAAGGCTTACTACGGCCCGGGCCTGACTTCGGGCGCTGGCGGATAACTCGAGGCTCCCCCATATATTTTTATATAATTTTTTATATAATAATATAAATAATGGATTGTAACATCCTCTTTTTAATAGTTGAACCTAAAATTCATATGTTTGGAGGTGCTTATCTGGATATGGGTGAGACTACTAAAGCTCAATTGGCCTATCAAAGGGCCTCGAGTTACATATTACTCTCTCAGTTCTACCTTAGATCTCCACGCGTGGATTTCTTGAAGCAGCTTATACGTTCGTTATCTAAAGTTAAGTCTCTACCAGAGGAGCTAGCTAAAATAAAGGGCATTCTATCGAATCCGGACCTCGAAGGTCTCTCCTTAGAGTTAAGGAAGGATTACACAAGACTGTTCCTGGGAGTTAAACCTGGATATAGCCCGCCACCTCCCTACGAATCCGTGTATAGAGGTGAGAATAGATTGATGGGCACTTACACGTTGAAAGTAGCTGAGTGGTATAATAAATGGAATTTTGACCCGGCGGGGGTGCTAGGCTATAAAGGCCCACCCGATTACCTAGGGGTAGAATTAGCGTTCATGTCCCATCTATGCATGCTCGAGAGTAGGGCATGGGAGCGGAGGGGAGGATATAGCGTTAAAAGTATTCTAGAAGCTGAAGGGGGATTCCTGAAAGAGCATATACTAGTGTGGGCGGAGCAATTCTTCAATATAATGGATAGAGAGGCAAGGACCAGTTTCTATAAACTCATAGCAAGATTGAGTAGGAAGTTCCTGAAGCTTGATATGGAGTATATCGAAGAGCTGCTCAGAGAACTCTAGCATTCTGTACTCGTTCGCCCATGGAGGTATCCTTTACTACCTAGATTTCAATGAATAAATATATAATATATAAGCGTCCAATAGGCTTTTACTAAATTCTTTTAAGGGCTCTCCTCAAATACTATTTCTTTCTTTAATATTAATTAACATAAATTTTTAATTCTTTTAGCGTAAATGAGAGGGGGCGGGGGGCCTATAATTGTCCTCTAATAATGAACCCCTCGTGGTTCAGAGGCTGGAAAAGAGATTCGGACAGGTTTACGCTCTTAAGGGGATAAACATTGAAGTAAGGGAGTCCGAGATATTCGGGCTTATAGGGCCTAACGGTGCTGGTAAGACGACCACGCTGAGGATCGTCGCTACACTACTGAAGCCCAGCTCGGGTGACGCGCTGGTCTATGGGTACAGCGTCTCGAGGGAGCCCCATAGGGTCAGGGGTCTGATAAGCTACCTGCCAGAGGATGCCGGGGTATACAAGAACATAACCGGGTACGACTTCCTCAGGTTCACGGCCGAGATATACGCTCCCAGCAAGCGTGAGGCTGAGGAGATGATAGAGCTCGGGGCCCGCCTATCCGGCTTGGGCGGCAGGCTCTACGAGCCAGCCGGGACTTATAGTAGGGGGATGAAGAGGAGGCTCCTGCTCGCTAGGACCCTAATGATAAGGCCTAGGCTCGCCATACTAGACGAGCCTACGAGTGGCCTGGACGTGTACCACGCGGTGGAGGTCAGGGAAGCCATCAAGAGGTATGTCGCTGAGACGGGGGCGGCCGTCCTCCTATCAAGCCATAACATGCTGGAGGTGGAGTACCTCTGCGATAGGGTGGCCTTCATCAGCGAGGGCTTGATACTAGACTATGGCACTCCAAGCGAGGTCAAGGAGAAGTATGGCGCTAGCAACCTGGAGGAGGCCTTCATAGCAGCTGTCAGGGGTGGCAAGCGGTGAGGATCCTACCCCTTGCTAGGAAGGAGTTCAAGGACCTGATAAGGGAGAGGGTAGTATTATTCGGCATGATAATAGGGCCGCTCATAATATTCGGGGTAATGGGC
>WAQN01000007.1 GCA_015520195.1 Desulfurococcales archaeon
GGGCTATGGGGCGTACTTGTATATATGATAGTTATTATCAGCTGCAAGGCAGGCCACTCCCTAGGAGCAAGTGCTCTAGAAGCTAGTGCCCTCGGGAGAAGCGCTGGTATGGATCGGTGCTGCGGGCCTGCATTGATAGCGGTGTGGTGCCGTGGGCGATATTAGGGCTCTATATAGGGCGGTCTCGAGGCTCGGTATACTGGCTAGCATAGCTTACCTAATAGCTGGTATGGCATTCCTGCCCGTTGAGCGCGTGCTGGATCATGCTAGGATCCTCCTGTACGGCGCTCTGCTTCTTTTCCCGCACTCAGTAGCCCTCGCGTACGTCGCCAGCGGATTCCCTGGTAGGATCCCGGCGCTCCTGGGCTCGGGGGCCTACGCCTCCCTGGCCCTCCTAGCTGCTCCAGCGCTGGGCCTACTCTATAGCCCGAGTGCCGCCCTCGCACTCTTCCTCGTAGTATTCATAGTCATGGTCCTGACCTCAGGCTACGTAGCCAGTGGTAGGAGAGGCAGCCTGAGGCTCAGCCTAGCCCTCGTAGCCCTCTCATACCTAGTTTCATCCCTTGTAATCGCGGCCATTCTAACCCTGAAGGGGGAGATCGACCTCTTTAGCGAGGGGCTAGCGCTCACCATCGCATATCCGCTTACACTGATCTACGCCGTAACAGTGCACTCCCTGCCGTCGACCTTCAGGGACAGCCCACTGTATATACCAGCTTCGGTGCTCCCGGCTCTGACCCTGCTCGCCTCCCTGCTCGCCCTCAACGGCTATGTGTCGTGGTCCTCCCTAGCAGTACTAGCCAGCATGGCATTGTACGCCGTGGCAGCCAAGCTCTACAGGCTCCCCACATACGCCCGCAGTATCGAGGAGCTGAGAGGCAAGAGTCCGGCCTACGGTGGCTTAAGGTTCTTCATAGAAGGGCACTACGCCATACTAGCGATTATAGCCATAACAGCGATATACACACTCGCAGGATCCCTGCTCTGGCGCGGTCCCCAAGCACTACTACTAATCCACCTATACGCGATAGGCTTCATACTAGGCCATATAGTAATACACGCCCCAATGATGCTCCCAGTAATCCTGGGAGTCAAACACAAGAGAAGATACACAAGAACACCGCACATAATAGTAGCAACAGCAGCAACCCTATGGCCCATAGCGCCTGATCTCTCATATACTATGATAATAATAGCTCTAGCCTCAGTAGCTTATATAGTAAGATGGCCCTAAAGCACTATTCCCTGCCCTGAGGTCATCGGAGGCCTCCTCAAGCAGTTTATCATGATCTTCTCTTTACCACTAAACCTCTAATGGGGTCACCGTATAATCTAGCGTGTAGCAAAGCTTAGAATTTTAAAGATATATCGAAGTCTATAAAAGACCTACAACTCGAAAAGCGACCGTCTACCAAATAAGCTCTGCTTCTATATGTTTTCCCCAACGGTAAACGTTTCAAGGTCTATAGAGGCAAAGAATAAACTTTGATAAATACACCTAACCTTTAGCCCTTAATCCCCACCGATACCCATACTCCATGCTTAACAATTGTAGTATCACGGAATCAATGCCAGATTTAGCTAAACCCTTGACAAAACCCAGCATTAGAATGTTCATAATATCGTTCCACATAGCCTCTAGCGTTACACGAGACTTATTACCGTCTAAAGCCTCCACCTTAGCATAGAATCTCAACCTCACACCATACGCGCTGACCTCATTCACTATACCATCATCCGTCACACGCACTTTATACCATTTCTTATACTCTGGACGCTTAAGGAGGAATTGGCTACTAACTTCTCTAGCAACAGCTAGAATAACGTTTTTAGGTACATTAACCTCCATAGTAATATGTAGCCTTCCCATGAACACGCCACCCAACAACTTAAAAGTGCAAGATAGATAACTTAAGCTTAAAATTATTCCATTAATGTTGAAGGCCTCACGAAAAGGTTCTAATGATCTGAACTCTCAAGCTCTCACAGTGTAAGAGCACAACCATATGAACAGGATTAGTATTAATGGTATGCATGTAATCCAAAAAACCTCAGTTAGGATATCAATTATGATATCCTTAGTATCATAAGGTATGCATGAACGGATTTCTACTTGTATGCACGCTCTCTAGGACCCATGTAATGCACGATAATGCTCCTAGAATTCCAATCTATAGTGTAAACGATGCGTAGGTCTCCTATGCGAATCCTTAAGGTGTCCTCGAATCCTCTAAGCTTCTTTAAATCATACTTTTGAATAGGATAGGATTAGCGGATAGCTCATCAAGGCACTTCTAATACTTTAAGTCTATAATCTCTAAGGAGTCACTCTAAAGCCTTGAAAGCCCGGCGTTTTACTCTTACGTTAAAAACATTATCACTCAAAGCTGTCCTCCTGTTACGATTTTTCTATGAGTTTTCTTTTAACTTCGTCAATATCTATTAATTCATCTTTTGACTCTATAGCCTCAATCTCATCGGGAAGGATTCTTCCTCCTCTATGTTTCTCTCTATAATAAAACGCAGCATCAACTCCAGTCTAGCAAGTCTCTCTTTTATTTCAGACGAGAGTTCCGAGCTAGGAAATCCTCAGCCCCCATTGTTTAACACGGACTCCTACCCAAAAGTCCTTAGTCTAATATTGTGCTAGAATTATAAGATTAATGTTTAGTGGCGGGCTCGCAGGGATTCGAGCCCACGCATCATCCTCGGTGCTAGAGCGCATAGATATGCAAAAATACATAGTTAACTATATTCATGGTATCCAAAGATAAGTAGTAACAAGTATATCCGAGATAATATCACCTAGCATCGGATATGCGTGATAACGATGGGGTACTGCAGTCAGCTAGCTTTAAGTGAGCCAGAATAACCAGTATAGCTAGGGGGTAGTGTTTATGGCGGGTATCGAGGAGAGAATAGTTGTTAACCCGAAAATTATGGGCGGGAAGCCTGTCATAAAAGGAACAAGGATACCAGTCTACTTCATATTAGAGCTTATTGCTAACGGATGGACTATCGACGATATACTAAAGGAGTACCCGCATCTCACCCGGGAGGACGTGTTAGCAGCAGTAAAATATGCAGCAAGAGTGTTGAGGGAGGAAATTGTCGTCAAAGCCTAAAATCCTAGCTGACGAAAATATACCAAAAAGCACTATTCAAGCTCTCCGAAGCTCTGGCTATGACGTAGTACCTGTCTGGGAAGTAAAGCCGGGACTGAGTGATGACCAGATAATAGAACTTTCAATAAGGGACCAGAGGATAATCATAACATTCGACAAAGACTTCGGAAGGCTTGCCCTCACTAACCCAAATATACCGGACGTCGTGCTAATGCGAATCCCACCAGAGAACCCCGAGTACATCACACATCGAATACTCTCGGCTCTTGAAGCTGTAGGAGATCCTTATGGTAAACTAGTTATAGTTCGCAGGAAAATCGTAAAGATAATTCCATTAAGGTAAGCATTGGCGGGCCCGCGGGGATTTTGAACCCCGGACCTCCGTCGTGTGGAGCGCATAGATATGCATGTAATCCAAAGGTAATAGCAACAAAAATATCAAATAATAATAATATTAAATACCGTCAAATATGCATAGTATGGTAGTCTATTGTAAAGAGATAGTTAAAAGAATTACTGGGGAATAGCTCTATCCTAGTCTGTTTGTAGAAGGCGCGCTGTAGCTACAAAGAATGCTCCCCTATTAGAAGTAAGAGTTAAAGATTTTCTGAAGCTACGGCTAATCTTGGGGTTGGGTATGGAGCGTAGGTTCAAGTGGATTATAATAGACCCGAATGTATGCCACGGTAAACCAGTATTTAGAGGTACTAGAGTACTAGTTGCAGACGTTCTTGATATGATTGCTTCTGGAATGAGTATTGATGAGATTCTAGAGGAATACCCCCAGTTAAATAGGGAGATGATTCTCGAGGCAATAGCACTAGCTGCGGAGCTACTTAGGAGGGAGAGACGTGTCATACCAATTCCTGCTTGATGAGAACGTTCCTAGAAGCATTTACAAATTATTAAAACAGAAAGGTTTTCACGTTGAATACGTTCCACAAGGTGTCGACGATAGAACCGTGATAAGAATAGCTAGAAATAAGGACTTAATACTCATTACAAGAGACAGCAATTTTACCGACGAACTAAGATATCCTCCAAATACTCATCCAGGAATAATCGTGCTTCGAATCCTCCCCTCATTGCCAAGGCTTATGGTGGAACGCTTAGTTTACATATAAGGAACTAAACGGTAAAATTACAATAA
>WAQN01000008.1 GCA_015520195.1 Desulfurococcales archaeon
GCAGCGTCAGATGTGTATAAGAGACATGCATATAATCGTTTATCCTAGGATCTCCCTCCACTTATTCACTTCATCTTGACTTGTAGGCAGCGGCACCTCTACCTCTCCACTCCGTATCTTATCCTCAAGCTCCTTCACGGCGTCCCATACCCATGATGGTATGCTCTCCCTCATCTGCTTCACCTTGGCCTTTATCTCCTCTGGAGGCATAGGCAGGATCTTCTTGCCAGTTAGCTTCTCAGCGTTTATGCCCATTTGTACGAATTCATCTAGATCCTGGAGTGTACTAATAGAGATACCCTCAGCTAATTCGCCTCCTATCTTTGTTCCTATACCTAGTACCAGGACTCCGTTGTTCTGCTCTACTACCTCCCTGAATTTCCCTTCGAGTACAAGCTTGGTGGCGTAGTATACGGCTTTATCCACCCTCTTTATCATACTAGCAAGGACGAATCCGGGGTTTATCCAGTCCTGGTCGGCGTCTACACCGATCCAGTAGGGTGGCCCCATGTCTAGGCCTAGCCTGTTAGCTATCTCCTGTACCGCCTGGTTTATACCCAGGCCTAGGGGGCCAGCTACGTTGTATACAGCTATAGCCCCCTTAGCATACATCTCTTTAGCGGCCTCATAACCCTTTGTTATATCACTGAATGTCCCAGTGTACGTCCATAGTACTATATCCTTAGTCGTCTTTCCTTTCAAGTGGTCTGGTAGGCTCCCGAACTTGTTCTCATAATATTTAAGGGCCCAGTCGCATCCCCACTTGTATCCTATCTCGAACTTCCACAGTACTGGGATCTCTATTCCAAGCACCATACCTACATGGGAGTAGTCTGGGTTATTCGCTAATACAAGGCAGGCTAAGGCTCCAACCAACGCGCTACCTTTGTGTTCCTCGAATTTTATATCAAGCATGTTGGGCAGGGGTTTACCTAGTTTTTCCATGGCTATAGACTGGGTATATGTATCTATACCAGCGAAGTTCTTGTCGGGGAACTCCTGGGCTACCTCAAATAATGCGTCACTTAGCAAGAACCCCACGCCTATGATCAACTTAACATCGGGGTCATTAGCCGCTGCCCTGAGGTTAGGAAGATAGTCCTGCTCAGTCTTACTGATCAACTCTACTACTTCGACTCCGAAGTCCCTGGCAGCCTCATCAGCCCCCTTAAATGCCATATCGTTGAAGCTTAGATCCCCTCTGCCGCCAATGTCCGAGACTACAGCAATTTTGATCTTCTTTGCTGGTTTAGGTGTTGTTGCTGGAGTAGTCTCTTCAGTTGTTTCAGTAGGTGTTTTTGCTGGAGTAGTAGTCCTCTCAGGCGTTGTCTCCTCCACAGGTGTCGTTGCAGGAGTGGTAGTTGTCTCCTCTCCACCCCTCATTGTAAGTGCGGCTACTGCGACTATCAGGATTACTATTACTATGCCAGCTACTAGTCTGACGTCTAAGGCACCCCTCCTCCTCTTAGAAGCCATCCTAGGGACACCTCACGGTTATTAATGATTCCTGCTTGGGGGAATATAAAAATTGGATATCCCACTAGTAAGCCACTAGCATAGCTTAAGAGTAGATGCATCTTAAACGTGCAGTGTCTCCTTACCTAAGTGATGCAACCAGTTGCCACTCTCCAAGAGGATTATGTACTCCTACTGTGAGCGCTGTTAGTGTAAGGTATTAGGAGCGTGTCGTGCTGGTGTATATAATATTTTGTCTGAGTTACAATTATATTTATACGGCTTAGGGGTGCCTGTGTTGTCTGTATATGACAAAATAGATTTTGAGAGGTATTCTAGACAGATACCCATGTTGAGGGCTATGGGGCAGATGAAGCTAGCCGAGTCTACAGTCGCTGTAGTCGGGTTAGGGGGTCTTGGCAGCCTGATCTCGTATTACCTTGCATCCGCTGGGGTGGGTCGGCTTATTCTAGTTGATGGTGAGAGGGTTGAGTTGAATAACTTGAATAGGCAGATATTATATGACTCTGGAGACGTTGGATTACCCAAAGCTGTTCTAGCTGCTAAGAGGCTTAAGACATTGAATCCCCTGGTCGACGTTGAATATAGGGATGAGATGGTCTCGTTCGATAACGTAGATGATATCCTTGGTGAGGCGGATTTAATAGTTGACGCCTTGGATGACTGGAGGGCTAGGCTCATCCTAGATAGGTATTCACAGTTAACGAAGAAGCCCCTAGTACACGGTGCTATAGACGGCTTCTTCGGGCAGATGACTACTATAGTGCCTGGTAGAACCACATGCCTTGCATGCATAGCGCCTAAACAGCTAGGCCCACGCGGTTGTAGGGCAGCTCTCGGAGCTGCTGTAGGCATGGTAGCGACACTGGAGGCGTTGGATGCTATAAAACTCTTGACCGGTGTTGGGAAGACTGCTGAGAACAGGCTTTTGATCGTTGATGCATTTAATAGTAGGATCGAGGAGGTAGAGCTAAAACCCGTGGAGTGCGGTACCTGCTGGTCGAGATTTGAGGATCAACTGCTAGGAGAGGATTAAGGTTATACAGTCTCACGTTATATAATAAAATATATTGATAGGTATCAATATATTTACAAATGTATACTGATAGGTTTTAATCATTTAGAGGCACAATTATAAATAATTGGGTGTAGTTTAGCCGTGAGTTATAGCGAGGTCCTTTCACATCCTAATACTAGACGGGTCATGATGGGTAATGTAGCCATTGCACGCGGTGCATTGGAGTATGGTATAGGCTTCGCATCAGGATACCCAGGAACTCCTTCATCTGAGATCATAGAGGCGTTATCATATGCGTCTAAGAAGCTGGGTGCTCCTTACGTCGAGTGGAGTGTTAATGAGAAAGTAGCGTTCGAATCCGCCTATGGAGCCTCACTTACTGGAGTCCCATCGCTTGTGTCTATGAAGCATGTCGGCTTAAATGTTGCAGCAGATCCCTTATTCAGCAGCGCATATACTGGGGTTAGGGCTTCATTTGTTATAGTCTCAGCTGATGATCCCGGTATGTGGAGTAGCCAGAATGAGCAGGATAACAGGGTTTACGGGTTGCACGCATACATACCTGTAATCGAGCCAGCCGGGGTCCAGGAGGCTAGGGTTGCTACTATAGAGGCTTTCAGGGTAAGCGAGAAATTCAGCCACCCGGTAATGCTGAGAACCACTACTAGGATCTCTCATACAAGGGCCGATATATTAGTGGGTGAGATTAACGTTGAGAGGCTCAAGTGGAATGGTGAATTCGTGAAGGAGCCGTCGAGATACGCCTTGGTGCCAGGTAATGCTAGAGTGTTGAGGGAGGAGCTCCTAAAGAAATGGGATTCCATAGAGGACTATTTCAACAGCATAAGTCTAAACTCTACTGAGGGAGACCATGACTCGCGGTTTGCCATAGTAGGTGTGGGCCTTGGGTATAGGTATGCGAGAGAAGCAGTAGTATCTAGGGGTATAGCGGATAGGGTGAAGTTACTTAAACTATCAGCGGTGATTCCGTTCCCGAGGAGGTTTATCCTATCAAATCTGGATGGCGTGAAGAGGGTGCTTGTTGTAGAGGAAGGTGATCCCGTTGTGGAGAATGCTTTGAAGTCGATTCTAGCCGAGGAAAAGTTATATATAGACGTGCTGGGTAAGACTAACGGGTATTTAAAGCGTAGCGGGGAACTGGACCTTGCGGGAGTCGAAGATGCTGTCCTCTCACTATTATCAGGCCAGAAACCCGGAAGCATGGGGAGAACTGGAAATAGTAGGTTGAGGATAAGTATTCCTCCAAGGCCACCCGTTCTCTGCCCTGGGTGTCCCTATAGGGGTGTGTTCTTCGCACTTAGAAGGGCTATTAGAAAATTAAGGGTGAACCCCGTATATAGTGGGGATATAGGATGCTATAGTCTAGGCCTAAACCCGCCATTTAGGGTGCAGGATCTACTAATAGAGATGGGAGGTAGCATAGGCGTAGCCAATGGAATGGCTCACCTGTTGGAGGACCAGATAGTCATAGCAATAATAGGCGATTCAACGTTCTTCCACTCCGGAGTGCCAGGGCTTATAAATGCTGTGTACAATGGTGCTCCATTCCTCCTATTAATATTAGATAATGGGACGACCGCCATGACAGGGCACCAACCCCATCCAGGCACAGGGATTACTGCCCGGGGGACGCGTGGCAAGGCAGTTAGAATTGAGGATATAGTTAAGGCGGTGGGTGTGGATTATGTAGTAGTAGTGAATTCATTTAATGTTGATGAAGTCGAAGACGGGTTGGTGAAAGCGTTAAAATACGTGGGGGATCGTGGGAAACCCGCTGTGGTGGTAGCCAGGGGTTCCTGTATATTAACGGCTATACCCGAGGCTAGGAGGAGGGGTGTAAGGTATCCTATTTATGAGGTAGTCTATGATAAATGCACTGCATGTGGGGTGTGTTATAGAGCATTCAACTGCCCCGCTATAACTGTCAGGAGAGATGGAAAGGCTGAGATTAACCCTGTTTTATGTACAGGATGCGGGGTATGTGCTCAGATCTGCCCCTTCGACGCCTTCAAGCCAGTGAAGAAGCCTAGTAAGGAGTGGATAAACCTGTTGGAGGGAGGCGTTGTGGGTGGTGAGTAAGGCATGTCGTGGGCTGGTGTACACGGAGTCTTAAATATAGTTATAGTTGGAGTTGGAGGTCAGGGGATAATAACGGCGGCTAAGGTTCTTTCAGAGGCGGCTATGAGGGCTGGTCATAGGGTTCTCGTAGCGGAGACGCATGGATTAAGCCAGAGAGGGGGATCTGTTATAGTCCATGTAAGGCTGGGGAGATCTGTAGAGGCTCCACTCGTACCTAGAGGCAGGGCTGATTTAATGATAGCGATGGAAGTTATAGAGGCTTTAAGATACGCTGACTACCTAAACCAGGACGGCTATATAATAGTCGACCGCCAAGTAATACCACCCCCGTTGCCAGGGATAGGCTATATAGGGCTAGATGAAATGCTTAGCGGGTTAAGAAGCCTTGGATCCAGAGTGTATGATGTAGATGCATCCAAGACGGCTATAGAGTATGGAGAGCCGAGAGCCGTAAACATGTACCTATTAGGCTTTACCGCTGGATTAAACGGTTACAGGGGCATGATATCTATCGACGACTTGAGATCCGCTGTATCAGAAGCCATGAGGAACGCTGAAGTTAATTTAAGAGTGCTAGAGAGAGGCTATAGGGATGCATTAACACTTAATTCAAGGAGCGCATTAGGTAGGTCTAGCATTGAAATGAACTAGCGCTTCTCCTAGAAACGCCGCCTACACTGGTTTGGCATTAGTTTTGCATCCTATAAACCCATCATTACACTAACAAGGCTCTCTGGGTGATTATGGGTGAGGAGACTTGCATTCTTCATAGTACTCATTGCTATGGCTGCTGTTGCCCTTTCAGCATTAATAGCTGGTTCTGCTGAGATATGTCCTCAAGGTTGTAATGCAGACATAGTAATCTTAATAGATAGGAGTGGTACTATGGCTGCTGACTTTGGCAATGGATCCAGCAAGTATGAAGTTGCAGTAGGAGGTGTTATAGACTTCCTGAATTCAACATGCACTGATGGCAGGTTTTGGATAGGTATAATAGAGTTCATGTACTTCACGGAGAATATAACCTATTTAGGGTCACCCTCTAATGGTGTATTATTCAACATATCAAGTGAATCTGTAGTACAGAGTCTAATATCTAGGCTTGAGGCCAGGATGATAATACCACCTGTCGGGTTATCAATGATGGGTTATGCTATAGGTAATGCGACAAACATGCTATCAACTGGCAGGGATGACGTAGACGATTACATAATACTAGTATCAGATGGAGTAACACACCAGGATCCCTGGAGCCAGGTGGATAATGCCAGGAGTAAGGGTATAAAGATAATCTCAGTGTTCATAGGCGACCCCAGAGTGGATAATGACGAGTTACTCGCAGATATATCCGATATATTCATTAATATATCGGATCCCAGTGTTGATGTGGGAAGCGTACTCACGGGAATCTATAATCAAATATGCCCTGTCAGGACACCAGTACTCGTAGGGGGCCTGATAGTACCCAACGATAACGAAGTAGAAGCCCGAGTGGCTCATAGGCTCCCTACTCTAATAGCTATAGCCTTGATATTCATAGTTAGTGGTTACATCGTTTATAGGAGTAATTCCTAATCACGCTTACGCCTCCATAGTAATCCCATTATTAGGCCATCACGACTTCAACCGCCAGTTATAAATATCTATCACCTATATATCGAAATGCTTAGGAATAACCCTAAGGCGTTACTGGTGCTTTAATGAGATGGACATAACTGGTGTTGTAGAGAAACGCTCCGGGGTTCAAGTGCCATTATTGCTATTAGCATTAGCGTCGGGTGTATCTTGGGGGCTGATATGGTCGATTCTGGCTCCTTTTCTTAGAGGTCTAGGTTATAGTGGGGCAGAGTATGGAGCTTTAGGAGGGTCTGCTGTAGTAATTAGCGCGTTGTTCACCATGATATCGGGGGTTTTAAGCGACGTAATAGGGGCTAAGAGGACTATAATAATTGGCTTGTTAGTCAAGGTCCCATCACTCCTCCTGATAGCTACTGGTGAGAGGAGTTACGTGGTAGCTGGATTCATATTGAATGGGGTCTCGCAGGGTCTATTATGGACGGCTGAGACTACTCTTGTATCTAGGAGTGGCGTTGATGAGAGGCTCCACTACACCTTCAGCTATGTCGGTGCAGTGCATATGCTAGGAGGTGCTGTGGGGAGTTTCATGGGCTGGGTCCCTGTCTTAGCCAGTAGAGCCTATGGAGTGGATGTAATAGAGGCTTATAGGGCTACACTGCAAATCTTAGCTATAGCCCCCCTAGCAGTTATTCTTGCAGCATCGAGGATTAGGGAGCTAGGAGTTTCTGGTGGGAGTGTTATAGATGCTATCAGGGGTTTTAGGGGGCTGGGGGCATTTTATAAGTTGGCATTCTTTAACGTGTTGATAGGATTTGGCGCTGCAATGTCTATTCATAATATAGACTACTACTTCACCGTTAAATTCAAGACAACAAGCGCAGAGTTGGGTAGCGTGTTCGGATTACAGCAGCTATTCATGGGCCTGATAATGATCAGGCTGCCCAGACTTGCAGATAGATTCGGGGGGCCTCTAAGAGTCTATCTAGCACTAACATTACCCAGTATACCACTGCTAGTGGCCATGACGTTCACACATAGCTATATTATAGCATCGTCCCTCTACCTAGTAAGGAGTATTTTGATGAATGTAGCTAATCCATTATTCAACGCATTCGCAATGAGTCTAGTTCCGGTGGAGAAGAGAGGTGTTGCAAGCGCCTTCATAAGCCTATCATGGACCATACCAGCAGGCGGTGGGAGGGCTGTTGGAGGATACCTCCTAGACATTGATATAGAGCTTCCATTGAGGCTAACAGCATTACTATATGCAGCGTCATTATCTGGTATGGGGTATGTGTTTAAGGATTCGCTTAACAAAAGCTAGGTAGATTAGAGCTGGACCTCAGTATATAAGCTTGGATTACGCCATGAATTCTCCTTTCGGTGGCTGCCTTGGTTAGGGCTGTAGGGGTAGATCCAGGTACTGGATCTATGGATATACTGGGTTTTGATGATAATGATATGAAGGTTTTCCTGGATGCATCAATACCACGTGACGAGGTGACTAGGGATCCATCAATACCACTTAGAGTAATCGTAGAGCACACTGGTGGAGAGGTTGATGCGATAGTTGCTCCATCAGGTTACGGCATGCCCCTAGTTAGAGTACAGGAGGCCCCTATAGAATACATATTAGAAGCCACCTTCGTCCACAACGTAGATGCCAGGAGGAGACTCCGCATTATAGGGTTGAGGGAGCTCATGATTAGGTTCAGAGAATCGGATTTACCCGCATGGTTCACTCCTGGAGTTGTCCATCTCAAGAGTGTCCCTGATTATAGGAAGATGGGGAGAATAGACATGGGAACTGCCGATAAGGTCTATACGGTGGCAGCAGCTCTCAGGGACGAGGTCGAGGCCTATGGATATAGGCCTGAAGACTCTTCATTCATAGTCGTAGAGGCTGGCTACGCCTATACAGCTGTTATAGCGGTGAGGAATGGTGTGATAGTCGATGGTATAGGCGGTACAAGTGGGTGGTGGGGGTTCCTGGGTGGAGGCTTCATGGACTCTGAGGTTGCATATGCAATGGCCCACGTAGAGCCTTCATTCTCGAAGTCTAGACTATTTGAGGGTGGGGCTAGTAGTCTTATAGGATCGACTAGCCTGGAGGAGCTTGTGGCCAGATACAGGAGGGGGGATGATAAGGCCGTAGAAGCTGTAGAGATGCTTACTGAGGGCATGGTTAAAGGCGTACTAGCCATGCTCGCGTCAAACCCGAAGCCTAACCGTTTATATATGAGTGGCAGGTTATTTAGGTTAGAGCTCATAGGTGAGCAGATTAAATATGGAGTGAAGGAGGCCCTGGATAATATAGGGATCAGCATACCCATAGCAAGTGTAACTAGGCTTGGTAGCAGGACTAAAGAAGGTGCCACAGGTGCAGCCATAATTGCTAACGGACTAGCAGGAGGCAGGTATAAGTGGGTTGTTG
This sequence comes from Desulfurococcales archaeon, assembly GCA_015520195.1. Lineage (GTDB taxonomy): Archaea > Thermoproteota > Thermoprotei_A > Sulfolobales > Acidilobaceae > WAQN01. The sequence continues at coordinate 8,607 of WAQN01000008.1, forward strand.
AGTCTCTTAGATTAAAGAGCTCAGGTGGATCAATATTCGACAACGTCCCCTACAGTAGTGTATCAATGAAGATGAGGAGCGTATTCACATCGCAGTCGAATGGAACCTAGAATTCTATAGAGTCGCCATTAGCTGGGAGCTCTACATCAATGCCTAGCTCCTCCCTTATCCTGCTAGCTAATACCTCCTGAGCTCCCGGGTCTCCGTGGACTAGTACTACCTTCTCAACGCTATTTATACCCCTAAGCACTTTGACTATCCCATTCTGGTCTATATGGCTTGAGAAGTCGAACCACTCCACCCTAGCTAGTACTGGGATCCTCTCTTCGCCGAAGACTCCTTCCTCAAGTATCTGCCTCCCAGTGGTTCCTGGGGCCTGATAGCTTACCATGAATACTCCGTTCCTCTCATTTGTAGCCATCTTTTTTAGATAGTAGAGGCTTGGCCCTCCTTTAAGCATGCCTGCACTGGCTATTATAACACCTGGTTTCCTGTAGGCCTTCCTTCTATCCTGCCAGCCTCTAATAAAGCGGAACTCTGAAACAGCCCTACTGAGTAGTCCAGGTGAGCGTATATACTGCGAGTGTAGCATGTAGAGTTCTGATACCTGCCTTATCATGCCATCTACCCAGACAGGATAATCTATACCCCTCTCTGCAAGGAGGCACATTATCTCCTGACCGCGTGAGACGCTAAATGCCGGGACTAGGACTGTGCCTCCATTCTCAACGACCTCAGTAACCGAGTCTATGAATCTCTTCTCCGTCTCCAGCCGGGGTGGATGGTTTGAAGCGCCGTACGTGGATTCTATAACCACCACATCAGCCTTCAAGCCATCTAATCTAGCTGGCCCAACGAGTTTAGTCTCTATATTGTTTAGGTCACTTGTATATAGGAGTCTTCTTCCATTAACCTCAACTAGGACGGAGGCGCTGCCTGGTATATGCCCGCTGTCATGGAGGGTCACTGTGAAGTCGCCTAGGTTAACCTCTTCACCGTAGTGTAGGGTCTTGCCTGAGGAGATCATGTCGTCAACACTCTGTTCGTCAAAGGGGAGATAAGGGCCGTTAAGCTTTATCATATCATATAATAGTATCCTAGATACGTCTAATGTGAGAGGTGTAGCCATTATCTCCGGAGTTATAGAGGTGAATAGGCTTGGGGCTGCCCCTATGTGATCCAGGTGACTATGCGTTAGCACTATCCCCTCCAAATCCCTAGGCCTTACATGCTCCGGGAAGATAGGTATATCATCCTCATTAAAATTAACACCATAATCTAGTAGGAGCCCCCTACCCCTATGCTCCACTAGTATAGCTGCTCTCCCAACCTCCTTGCCGCTTCCAAGCACTCTCAGTAAGGCCATACCCTTAGCACCTACGGCCTACACGGATGTAGATGGCATTACACGAGTTGACGCTCTCCTACCCGTTCAATCCCTCCAGTCGATTATAGTCGCTAGTCTACGGCCTTTATATATGGGTAGTGATTATGCGGGGAGTTAGAAGGGGGGATGACTGGCTGCGCCTAGTAATTTTATAATATTAAAATTTAAAACTCCGGGTCTTATACTCAGGCGTAGATGGGGTATAAGTTTATTGTCTAGGATCAGAGTAAAACTCCTCCCAGATAATGTGGCTATGGAGTATGTACAGGCTCTGATAGAGAAGGAGTTGAATGCAGCCCTTAATCTAGCTGGTAGGCCTCGGGGGGTTATTGGGGTAATTAATGGGCCTATAAACGTCCTTGGATTCTATTCCCCATGGGTGCCAGGTAACTCATATAGGAGGATAACTGGCGGCCCAGTACACTCTTCTAGGGATGACATCGTTTATCTAGGAGTTGTCGAGACTTATCCCGGCACGCTGGAGTCATTACTCTTGGATGCCTCAAGGCTAGGCTCATGCATAGGTGGTGATGTCAAGGGGGGACGCATAGTAGGACGTGGTATTGAGGGGGTTATAGGAGTTACTAAGATGGGTCATTTGGGCCTCTATGAGGTTGCGGCTTCTGGATTAGACAGCGATGCTATGATAGATTGCTTGAGGGAGAGGTATGATAGCGTTACGATGGTTAATGCCAGCATAGAGGGTTTAGAAGGGCTGGCTGAGACCTATAAGGCTTCGACATGGGTTAGGTATCCGGGTGCAGACCTCCCCTTGAAAGTTACTGTTAGGAATGAGAGGGGCTTCTATGCGTCGTTATCAGCGTCCATGGAGGGCCCATATATAGCTGAGGCTAGGATTGAGGGTGACTTCTACGTTGCCCCCCCAATGGAGCCATTCAATATAGTAGTCCGCCTTGAAGGTACACAGCTGAACGAGCTAGTGTTCTACCAGATCAAACTGTCATGGAGGAATAGGGCTGAGTTAGCAGGTGTTGATTACCCTGATATAGACGTCTTATTCGATAAACTATTCGAGCTGGCTAGCAGGAGCATATCACAAGAATAAACCCAATCCCAAAACGATAGACAATATAAAACTATCAATAAAAACATCCGGGGCATTGGACATAAAACATCTCCGGATAATAATTCTACTCATGGTGGAGACAGTGGCTACTAGGAAGATTACTGTGGAGGTTGAGGTTCCTGAAGAGTTTGAGTCGGACTTCGTTAGGACATTAAGGGAGAGGGTTTGGGAGCTTTATCTCGCCTACAAGTGGATACAGCTGCCAGAGGCGGATGAGAATGTTATAGAGGAGCTTGCGGGGGAGGCGAAGAGACGGGGTGCCAGGAAGAAGATAGGATGAGGCTAGTAGTAGACACGAACATCCTATTCTCCATAATAATAGGTGGGCGGAGGCTAAGAAGACTATTCCTGGCAACAGGGGAGGAGCTAACACTAACCGCACCAACAAAAATGCTAAGGGAGGTGGAGAAACTCTTACCGAAAGCGGCAAAACAAATAGGTGCACAACCAGGATTAATCAAGGAAATATACAACACGCTAATCAAACCCGCTCCTCTGCTCTCTTTGCTACACTCCTCTTTATCTCTTTTAGGAGTTTAATTTCCTCCTCTGTTAGCTCCTCCCGCGCCTTTACCCTTATCAGGCTTGCCAGTATTCTCAACTTCCCCGCTCTCCTCCCTATGAAGTTCAACACGTCCTCCTCACTAACACCCTCAGGAACCTCAACTTCAATGGTGATCCTCTTAGTAGCCAATGCTTCCACCATGCCAAAATAATTATCCAGGATCTTTATATCCTGGCTGGGTAGGGGTGCTCCCTACCCCACCTCCTCCCTCCCATACTCCCTCCTTAGATACTCCTCCACCTCACTCCAGGGTTTCCCCTCTAGTAGCATCTCC
>WAQN01000009.1 GCA_015520195.1 Desulfurococcales archaeon
ATATTAAAGCATGCAAATCACCTATGCCTCCCACGCCTGAGGCATGACCCCAGGCCCCTCTAAACGGGGAATAGGAGTAGCAGGCTTGAGACCAGGCTCAGAGCTAAAAGCTGAAATCTGAGAGGAACATGTAATCCCGTGACCCTAAACCTTCCGTCCATTCATAATACTTGACCTTTAAGTCAATAAGAAAGGTCAGAAACTACTTTATCTACTATATCATGGCTCTTATTTATTGGAAGATACAATTATGGGTTTCCAGTTCTCTATGAAGAAAACGCTTCATCTTTATAAAAATTTAAGAATGATTGAGAGGGATAGTGTATTTATTTATCTGCCTTCTAAAACTCATGGGTAATTGATTATCTTTGCTATTGTAAAACTCATAAACTCTACTCATGAATAATATCTGTAGGGTAAGGGATTGGCCGTAAGAGTTAAAAGCCATGTAAGGGCGATATGATTATGTGATAGTTAACATTCAGAATATGCATAGCGTCCAAAGGAAATACCCTAATTGATGCTGAAGTGTTATAATTTACAGTAAGATATGTATGATAAAATAGTTCAAATAGAACTCTATACTTGACTATGCGAACTCTATAATTATTCCTATAACTACGCAACTTCTTGATATCTAGTCTCCTGGGGAAGCCATGGTCTCGCAGGATAACTAGAGCTTCAAGAATCCTACCTTTAAAGGACTCGTCAAGCTCGCTGAGTTGCTTTAAAGCCTTTTTAGTAAGACTAATGTTATATCTTGTCATTTTAGCTCCCTAAGGACGTCCTCTAAATCAATAAGTTCTACTTTCCCTCTCTTTTTATCATCCTCATACTCTCTGATTGCCTCAACCTCATCTGACAAGGGTTCTTCGATGCCAATAAGCCGCTCTTCCAATAAGGCCTCAATACGCTCTAGTATACTCCTTAACTCACGTAACTCCTTGTACAATAACTCCTCTTTACCTACAGCCAATGGCAGTCTCCCTCCTCATAGGTTTAAACAGTACTCGAGACTCTTAACCCTTTACCGCCTTGGATAACCCGTCGAAAGAGATAACAGAGTCAGGGTTAGCGTTCGGTGGTGGGCCCGCGGGGACTTGAACCCCGGACCTCCGCCGTGTAAGGGCGGCGTCCTAACCAGGCTAGACTACGGGCCCTCCTGCTCCTGGATTGTTATCCTCTACTTCTGGGTCTTTAAGTCTTTTACGTTGGCCATTCCTCTCCTTTCATTCTATTTGTAGGTGTGTTTCTTCTGTTTCATCGACGTTAATACTGATATATATATTCGTGTTTCACTTATATTTTAGTTATATGGTTTAAGGGTTAAGCTTGTCTGTTAACTTAATATTTTATGTGAGCTGTGATTTATAGGGGTTGGAGGGTTTGTTTGGGTTCAGCCTCTATTATAGGTTTAGGTTTGGGTTGGCCTTACTTCTTCTGTCTATTTTCTTTGTTGGTGTTGTTGTTCAAGATGTTCCTGTTGGCGTGCACAGCTTAGTGTTAGATAGCGGTTTAATCGGGGTTAATGCTGGTGCGGAGGATCTGTATTATACTGAGTATAGTGGTAGGGTTCTAAGGATGTATGGTGATGTTATCGGGGATTTACTGGGTTTAAACCCGCTCTATATTATTGTAGGTGCTTATGATGGATCTGGGTGGGTTAAGCTTCCCTTCAGAGTTTATGACGAATACGTGGAAAACAATTTCTCCATAGTCTATATCATGCCTGAGAGGATAAGCCGTGATACAGTAATAGATGTTAGGCTACCAGGCTTCAAGCCCGTGAAGGTGGATCCATACAAGATAACGCCTAGTTTCGCAAGGGCATCGGATGGCGTGGTAGAGCTATCAATCTATGATGTGAGGAGCTCGTCGCCAGTAGCCTATTTATACATATTCTATAGTGAGAGGGGTAGAGCGACTTACTGGAATTCAGCACACTACCAGTACCTATACACAGTGGATTACTTGGAGAGTAATGATCCGTTTGAATCCCAGTTCATGCCAGCAGTCTACCAGCTATACAAACAGCAGGGCTATACAGATGGAGACTTAGCTAGGATAGTCAGAGATGCTATAGGTGAGGTAATAGATGTGAAATTGAGAGGTGACGTTAGGATAACCGCTACACTAAATAGTAATCCCTTGCCAGATGGTGGTGGAGGCTTAGGATACAACTTGATAGAATTAAGACCCCAGCCGACGCTCAGCCTGTTAAACGAGGATGTAAGCCTCACTTATTCCGCGAATACATACTCCTTCAATCTATATACAATAGATCCTAACTCTCCGTCAACTGTTAAATGGAAGTATGCTAGGATAGTCCTAGACCTGTATAGGGAGGAAGGGTCTGGGGATGTTGTGAGGGAACTGGTATTGGATATAAATAATGGGGATAGCGTGACCAGCCATCCAGTATACGCTTATGGGGATAGCTTATATATGAACAAGATAATAGTAGATTATATGCTATCACCCTATGGGAGTAGGGAGCCAGCGATACCCATAAGTGTGACATTGAATGGCCTAGACTATGGAGAGAAGTGAAGGGCGACTATAACAGTAACAATCTACATTATATGGGGTGACATACCCGTAAACTCACTTAGAGAAAAACCCGTAGAGTACACTCTCATAGATGATACCAGCATTGAATTCTCGGTAAACAGTTATAGACTCATAGATGCGCGCACAGTGTATCTAAAACCATTAACCATAATATCAGCTCCGGATGTGGATCAGGGGGTACAGACAACGCTAGCTATAAGCTCGCAGGCGTCACAGACAATATATCCTATAACATTATCAATATCCCTAGCGGGGATAGATTTATGTACAGTAACACTCTACGACTATAACGACATAGAGTATTGCACCCTCTCAACCACCAAGGCAGGCCTCTTATCCTTATTCTCAAAATTAGACCCGATACCCCTAACGTTTGAAATACAGGCATCAAATTATCCTAGCACCACAGAGACCATAACAATCTTTATAGATACACAACAGCCATTAACATTCAAGTCTAGGATGATGTACAGAGTATATAGTAGTGAAGGCGTGGGTCAAGACACCCACCTACTAACCTCTACTAGATATGACTTAGATAATAAATGGCTCATAGACCGCTCGTATTATATTGTAGGGAGAGGCGTATACAACTCCATCTATAGCGTCAATAGAGGTACAATAGCCCTCCAGAATATGGAATCATTATTATCGTGGCAAACCGGCGAGACTGGTTCCACTAATCTTAAATTAACGTTTGTTTCAGGTGGTCCCCCTGAATATGTGACAGAGTGTAATAGTTGGGGATGCTATACTATTACAGGAGAGAAGCTAACGAGCCTGGACATACTTGTGTCTCTAAATGGATTTGATCTTGTAAGTGGCTATACAGATTATTCAGCTAAGATACTAGGGTCGAGCACAGGGGATATAATTGACGTAGAGATCCCACCCCCACTTGCAGCTGTACTAGCTAAAGTAGGCTACATTAGGAAGTTTGTTTCCCAGATCCAAACAGCTATATGGGTGATAAATCTCATAAAGCAACTCACGTCAGACGACTTTAACGTGAATATAGACTACAATAATGACTCTGTGACCATACACTGGGAAAAGGGATTGTTTAGCCCTGGCAAATGGATAAGCATGGATGTTTACCTGTACAATGTATACATAGAAGAACAGAACACGTGTAAGACCCAATATATAGATGTATCAGCAGGCACTACAACAGCTAATACCATCGTGTTTGACTATAACGCTATTATCTGCACCACATTTTCAAGCTGATTCCGAACTGCTAATGATGATGAACTGTTCTGACAGCAAATTAGAGGTAGACTGGTAATGGGATCTATGAAGTTAGATGCACTTTATATACTATTATCATTAGCCACGGTCAACGCTATACCCATTTACTCTGTCGACTGGAAACACGGCTTACCATATAATGTCTCTTTAGGCCTAGTGTTGATCCTCCTGGCAACTTTAATGAGTATGGCCTATTACATCGGAAGAGCTATTTACCTAGTAGGATTCCAGCTTAAAGAGAGGACACCTAACATTAAGAACCTTATATCCACATCCTATGAATGGGTAGGCCCATACGTTAGGGTAATCCTTGTAATGGCTTTACTCCAACTACTGTTATTCATATGGGCAGCCTTAGGCTCAGGCTTATTATTGGGGATGACAGCCATTGTGTTAGTGGTTATCGCCTTATTAGGCGATGTAGTGGTATTACCCTGCATACTCTATAAGGCTATCAACTTGGGATATTGCAGTCGAGCGGCTGAATACCTTAAAGCAATCACACTCATCGGAGTTCCAGGCATTATAATCAACTTTACAGCAGACCTGATCTACACCAGCCTATTGGATGCAGCATATTATTACCCGTATATATGGCCTTTAAGCGATGATGCTGTTAGGATGTTTAGCGAGGGTCATGAGCCGTGGTTTCCCAGTGTTCCCTCGATAATAGCCACTACAATCTATGCTAGGGTCATAGCCTTAATAAGAGACATAAAGTAGTCGTTATAGGAGGCTACGTTCGTTATTTGACATTATAATTAGCCAAAATACACCTTCTATAGGAACCTATAGCTGAGAGCTCATTTCAATAGTCTTCATGTATAAGTTAAGGATTCCTCTTCTATCTTAGCACATTTAGTGAGTTTATGCTCCACCGTATAATCCTTCTCTATGATGTGTATTACTTTTATGTTTCTCGATAGCAGCCAGTCTGATATTATCTTTCTATGGCACATCCATGGTAGCCTTTCACTGCACATAATCGCTGTTGTATGATATCTCACTATTGATTCCAGTTTTTCTAGGGTTTCTCTTGCTCTACTGTTTACCAGTATGTAGGTGGCGTATGCCCTGAATCCTTGTGACTCAAAACATCTGGCTATTCCATGATCTTCTACGTCCCGGTTGAACCTTCTGTATCCCCCTAGAGGCTCCAGCCATGTGTATCTTATCCCCTGCTCCTCCAATAGGTTCTTGAGCGTCTCCATATTAAACCATGGATACTTACGGCTCTTAGGCCACCTTCTAACGTCAACTAGGACTTCTATGTTGTAGTGTTTTAGTATGGAAAGAAATTCATGTGGCCTTCTGTTCGAATGACCTATGGTGTAAGCCTCTACCTGCATACCCTGTTTATCCCTTCGAGACTACTATCTCTATCGACGATATCCTCCTCTTCTTCCCCTGATCGTCTACAACCTCCTCACTATATATATTCAGCGATTTTATCTTCAAATCTTTAATGAATAGATTCCTAATGGTCTCAACAGTATCTACAGCCTTGCAGATATTCCTACCTCTAGCCCTTATCACAACCTCGCTTGCACCCTCCTGATTGAAGAGTCTGATCGCGGCTAGAACATAATTCATAACCGGTTTCCTGCCTATGAGGACAGCATTAGTTGGATGAGGCGTAGTACCACTCATAACCTCCTCTCCTCCACACCTATAACGCCATAATCGCTGTATTACACTGAGGTATTTAAAATAATATAGGTTGATATTCCCATGTTTAGGTGTATAGCCTAGTAGGATATTAGCCCTCCCTAACCTATATCTAGACCTGGTGTAAATACAGGGAGGAGCGATGAAAAAGTCTAAATCTAAAAAGGAGATAGAGCATGAGGAAAGGGTATCTGATATGGATTGGGAAGGACCTAGGCCTAATACATGATGGAGTATTAAAGTCTAGACTCCCTTCTAAATAGGCTCTAACGCTTAGATAAGCCGTTTATTGCTGAGCCAAGTACTAAGAAATGGATATTTATAGTAGTGTCTTTCCTGGCGGATCCCTTCAGGTGCTCTGGGATGCCAGTTAAACTGGATGTGCATGGGGAGGCTGTTGTGAAGCTTAGAAGGGGTACAGCCATAGTCTATAGGAAATGGATTTCTGGTGGAGAGGGTCTTAGCGCAGCTAGTCTTGTGGAATTGTATGCTAAAGGGGAGCCAGTAGGATGTGGTTTGTGGGAGTCTAGGGGACCAGTGGCTGTTAGGGTGCTGGAACACGGTAGATGCAGCCATAGGGATCCTGTCGACATGATGCATTATAGGTTAGAGTCCAGCCTTAGGGCTAGGGAGAGGATGAATATAACTTATATGGGGAGTTATAGGCTTGTTAATAGTGATGGAGATCTCTTATCTGGTTTGATAGTTGACGTATATAATGATGTAGCAGTTATACAGTCGAGTAGCACGGCCATGGATGCGTTGATGGACGAGATAGCTAGGATCCTGATTAAGCTAGCTGGTGTGAGTCATGTTTATGAGAAGAGCTTGCAGAGGAGTAGGAGAGAGATCGGCTTAGAGCCTAGAGCTAGATGGCTAGCAGGTAGGAGGGAGGAAGTGATAATTGAGGAGGGTGGGGCTAGGTTTATCGTTGATGTGGTCAGAGGTCAGAAGACGGGGTTCTTCTTAGACCAGAGGCCTAATAGACTGGAGCTCGCCAGGATAACGGGTGAAGGGGATAGGGTGTTAGACGTGTTCTCCTATACAGGTGGGTTCGGGATACACGCCGCTATATCTGGAGCAAGAGAAGTTACCTTCATTGAGGAAGACCCAGTAGCTGTTTCAATACTTAAGAGGAACTTAGAGTTGAACGGAGTTAGGCGATATAATATAATTCATGATAGCGTGTGGCGGGTAAGGAATTCTATTCCAGAGGGTAGATTCGATATAGTAATAGTGGATCCCCCTGCTTTTATACAGGAAGGCTCTAAGAGTAGTATAATGAAGGGGGTAAAAGCATATAGAAAGATATATCTATGGGCTACTGGGAAGGCTAGCAAACCCTCTACTATATACTTGAGTAGTTGCAGCTATTTCCTTAAGAGGGATATGTATATTAAAATTATATCCGAAGTTATGTCTCTCAAGGTGGGAGAGTATAAAATAATGGGCTCCATCAGAGGATCAGGGCCAGACCACGTTTTTAGAGGCGAGGAATACCTCGACTATCTTAAGGGGACATTCATATATAT
>WAQN01000010.1 GCA_015520195.1 Desulfurococcales archaeon
CAGTTACACCGTCCAGCCCTACTTCAAACAGTCTACCCCTGACTGAGGCTCCCTCAAGCATGTCTAATCCAGCACTACCCAGAGCCCGGATGAACTGGCTCCCAATAGCCTCTACTGAAGCGTTAAACAGGGAGTACTTCACAATTAACCTCGAATCCACTAGCTCTAGCGATCTAACATCAACCGTTGAATTCAAGACTACCAGTTCTAACCCAGTAACCGACAACCTGTCCCCAGCTTTAACCATCGAACCATTATATACAAGAAGCCTGGCCCCACCGGCGGAGCCTATAAGAGACGCCTCCAACACTGACTTGTCTAATACAAGTCCAACATCACCCAGCCTAAGTGTTGCCCCGCTAGACCCTATAGTGGACCCCTTAGAGTAGACTAGGCTCCCATCACCCTCCAGTTTAAGTGATGAGGATACCAGCTGTGTTTCCTCAATAACAGCTGTACCCCCCATTATCCCTGCCAGTCTAGCTTCAACCGTTACCACCCTCGACCCGGCTATGTACATGGCGGTGTAGGTTAGCGTTAGATTACTATTTCTCAGTGTAGAGTACTCCACGTCTATACTATCAGCCTGAACTAGAACCCTCTCGCAGTCGAGTGATGCATTAACTAATACCAGCCTAGACGTGGTAGCAGCTGAGGTTGTGAGCTCATCGCAGCCTAGAACAAGCTTATTAGCTTTTAAGAGAGCTCCATTCCCTATATATGCCTCAATCACAGAAGCATCGAATACTCCCTCCATGACCATGCTGGACTCGGGGTTTAATATTAGCGTGAGCCTCCCGTAACTTGCACTATTTGAAGTCAGATATGCATCAATACCTGGTTGTAGGGTTATAGTTACATTCTCTATACCCCGGCCTCCTGTTAGGGCTATCATGCCCCCGTTGACACGTGGGGTTATCCTAGCATCAATGCCTCCTGTGATGTTTAGGTGTAATTCGCCTAACGGCTCTAATAGTAATTCGCCAGTAGCATTATAGATATTAAACGAGAATCCTGATGGAATAGGCGAGTTCACCTTCATAATTACGCTGCCTACGATAGTTAATCTTGACAATTCGGAGCCTGATACATCCATGTATGTTATGGAGAACGTGCTAGGGCCGTAACCCTCAACTCTAAGAGACCCCATGGGGGCATTAATCACGGTAGTGGCTAGTGTTAGGGCTGAGTGCCCCCTTAATAGGATCCTGCTAACGGTCATGTTTGAGGATTCAATGGCAAACGTAGCCCCATTATCTACACTGAGCATGCTCACGTTTATCACAGCATTATATGCCGACACAATCCCCCCGTTGCTTATAATAAGTTTGGCGGAGCTCAAGGCTGAATTGGCTAGGGTCAGGCTTCTCGCAGTAATGTTTACTACGTCCCCCCTTATTCTAGAGTCCTTGATGTAGGCTCCTCTAGAAACCGTATAGTCTAGTGTGCCTGTATCGATAATAGTGTCCTCTATCTTTGAAGATGCCACTGTAACCTTCATATTATCGGCTTCTATGGCAGCGTCGTCAATGTTTAGTGATCCAGCATCTATTGATAGCTTCTTGCTGGATAAGCTTAGACCTGATATATCGATCCCTGAGGCCTCTATTATGGTTTCACTAGCCGATACCTCCACACCTATACCCTCGATCACCATGTTAGTAGTGGGGGAGCGTGTCTTCAGCGAGCCTATGGTTAATTGAGAGTCGATGTACAGAGTGCAGAGCCCCTTACCAGAGGCTATAGTGAGCGAATCTACGCTAGCCCCAGTTATATGGATGGCTGTGGGCCTGCATTCTGTTATATTGAATGTGAAGTTTAAGCTGCCAAATATACTTAGCCAGGCTAGTTTGGGTGAGCCTTTAATAGTTAAGCTTCCATAGATCCCGTCTAGCAGTATGAATGCTTTCTCAGCCTCCAGGCCTATTGAGCCGTTAACCTCTAGGCCTCCTGTAATGCTGGTAGCCTCACTAGTGGTTATTGCATCTATCAGGGATAACTTAGAGGCTTCCCCTTGGATCTTTAGAACTGGCGACTCTATTCTTACCTCTTCGAGTGTGATAGATGAGGAGCTAGTGGTTATACTGGGCAACTCTAATGTGGAGCTACTTATGGATACTTTTGCTCCATGTGTTCTTATGATAGTCGTATTTATTGTAGATGACTTAAATAGTAGGTTGCCTGGGCCTAGAAGGTCCAGATGCCTTGTCTTGATAACTGTTGACTCCACCTCCCCCGCACTTCTAGACGCTATGATGGCATAGCTTGATAATATATTGGAGTCTCTCACAGTGAGTATGGAGGCTGTTATCTTGAGCGTCTCAGCGGTAATACTAGTTCTAGTCGCCTTGAGCTCCTCAGACTCGATCATTACTTCATCAGCGCTTATAATTAGGCTCACTGGAGAGAATCTACTGGTAACTATATTTACTAGTCTTGAGTCGACCTTATACCCCTTTAGGGCATAAGACCCCTCGCCACTGGCATTAAGTTTATCCGTCATAATGGTATCTCCTCTCTTAGTAGACATTGACAGGGATGAGTCCTTACCCAACTTAATTATAATGCGGTCACTGACCTCAATTGAGCCGCCTTCAAGTACTGCGTCTCCGTTAACCTCTAATATAAGCGAGTTTAACCTGAACAGCTCGACGCCTGCGTCAGTAGAGCCTGTCAGGTTAAGGCTTAGATCCAGATTGGGAGAGTCTATAGTTAGACGGGGTTTACCTGATAGTGTGAGGGCCAGAATCCCGCTGGAATCCTCTATCATTACATCTATAATCCCGCCACTGTATATATTAAATGCGCCTTCTTCAACGTTGAAGTCCACGTTGCTCGCTTCAAAGCTTATGGGGGTATTTAGGCTGAACAGCGATATGGAGCCCGAACCTGAGGCTAAGAACTCCAGGTCTAGGAGTTTAAACCCCATATTCACTAGGCCAGACACGATGCCATCAATATTATCCCGTATAATGAGCTCCAAACGGGGTTTGGATCCAGGCTCTCCCCTTAGTGCTCCTTTAAGCGTTAACCTGAAGTCGTCATATACGCTGCTAATCGAGTCTAGCATTCCCCCAGCAAATGCTTTATCCAACCCTAGTTTGACATTACCCGTCACATATATCGTTAGGTAGCCATCCCCGAAATCCCTAATCCTGTAATGTATACTGTAGCCTCCAGGCCTAGTCTCATTCAACCCAGTCATGGATGCAAGTATTACTTCTAAATCAACAGATTCATTAGCTACAGCCTCGGGGAAGAACAAGGGGTCTATCTTTAATGGCCTCACTCTAAACACATCAAATCCGCGGGTAAATGGACCCTCAAGTAGTCTAATAGAGACACTACCACTGGCGAACGGCAGGAATACTAGATCCGCGCTTGTCGACGACGGCTTGAAAGCAAATAGATTCCCAAAGGGTTGAGCTTCAACAACTTCAACTCCACCACTAGAAGCAAGCAAGATAAACCCGGAGACATTGAACATCAGAGTGTATGTTGTATCAGGAACTAAGCCATTCATAGAGACGATCAACGGTTCTAATATATAGGAGTCCTCGCCGCTGATAACAGTCTCTTGGGAATAGGCAGTAATAGTCACTGGAGCCACAAGTAAAAGTAATAAAGGAACCAATGATGCCCATGTAAGATTCAACCCACAACCCCCTCCCAACATAGTTAAAATTCTAGGCAGATAGCTAAATAAGGAAATAAGATCTCACCCAGCCATCCTCATCCTAATGCTGGCATGCATCTAAATAAATATAAATATGGTGATTGGTGTTATGGCTGGGAGACCGGGTATTTTTAGGTGAGAGTTCTAAGGGATCTTGGAAGGCCTATCTCCCAATTACCGCCTTCTAGTATGACTATTAGTGTTACCAGCTTTTAGTATGACGCTTATATATGCTGAGAGTTTTTAAATAATCCCCGGCATATCTTGATAATATTTAGAGTATTTAAGGTAGGTATGAATGAGTGATGATTCGCTCCTAATTGAGGGTAACGTTTCAAAGGTAATAGTGCCTCCTTCCGGTTATAGGTGGCATGGACTATTAGCTTTGAGGGAGAAGCAGTACGGCATTATCTATCTGGTTATGACTGGTTCCGTAGCCCAGTGGTTTTCTCCAGGCGAACACGTGGTGGTAGAGGCACGGGGAGAGCCGAGGCCGTTTGACGGTGACTCTTACCTCTTAAACATGTGGGATTACAGGCTGTATAGATTATGGAGGGGCCGGGAGAGGGTTGAGGTATGGCCTCCCTGGACGCGTGACTATAGGGTGGATACGCCTTACTACAAGGCGGTTATAACTGCCCGGGAGGCTGTGTCGGAGGAGGATTATGAGGAGGTAGCTGGCCTAGAGCAATACCATTATGCTAGTAAAGAGGAGCTGGTCGCTATATGGAGGTGTCCTAGGGATGGTACACTTATTGAGGCCAACGTTAAACCTAAATGCCCCAGATGCGGCACCTACATGCTACTGTATGAGATACGCGGCAGCCTACCCTCAAGTAGGTTCCTTATACTAGAGAATAAGACTAGGAGGGAGTATGAGCCTAGGGTTATTGGCTATGTTAGGGTAGATACCCCTATACCATTGATGCATAGGAGGGTTCCTTTACCCGATGGATCTTTTAAGGTTGAGAGGTTGATTAGGGAGAGGGTGTTTGGGCCAGACTGGTTCCACCCCACATTCTGGCCTATTAAGCCAGGGGAGAGGAGGGAGATCCTCAAGGTGTATCGGGAGCTTGCCGCGATATATGGTAGGAGGATAGCCAGGGCCATGGTAGGCCATGACATAGCCAAGGTGGCTCTTGCGAGGGCTGAGACCGCGGCGGCTAGGATAGCAAGGGTCGTGGTTCACCCAGACTATAGGGGTGGGGGTTTAGGAGTGCTGGCCGTGAGGGTTGCCATTGAATGGGTCAGGGAGAGGAGAGTCCCGGAGATGAAGAAGGAAAAGCATGTTGTAGAGACTATAGCGGCTATGGCACGCTACAACCCCTTCTTCGAGAAGGCGGGGTTTAAGTATATGTGGGATACTGCTAGTGGAAGGCCAGTGTTGATGTATCCCCTTACTGAGGAGGCTAGGCGTAGGATCGAGTCTTTCCTGGAGGGTGATGAGGTGGCAAGGAGGCATGGGGGGGTGCTGTATAGGCCTAGGTATAAACCGTCACCACCTATTGAGGGGCCTATAGAGCTGAGGGGGGTCTCTAAGGGTTATAAGAGTGACTTAGACCTGGAGGACCTGAGTCCAGGGGTAGCTGATGTATTGAAGGCATTTGGCGTTGAGAGGCGTATTGTGGAAAGGGCTGTGTTGAGGGATGTAAACCTCATTATTAACCCTGGCGAGGTAGTCGCAGTGGTTGGGGCTAGTGGTGCTGGTAAGACAACTCTACTACGCCTGATAGTAGGCGCTGCCAGGAGTGACTTACTGGTGAAGCCGGAGTATAGGCCTGACTCGGGAGAGGTGCTGTTGCCTCCTAATACCCGGCTTGAGGCCTTGATACCGGGGGAGGTGGAGCCTGGGTTTAAGGGGTTAAGCTTGCTTGAAGAGATAGCCAGTATAACGGGGGATGTGCAAGAAGCATTGGAGGTTCTCAGTGCTTCGGGGATAAGTGATGCAGTACTCTACAGGGCATCTATACAGGAGTTGAGTACTGGACAGAGGGAGAGGGCAAGGTTAGCAGCGCTTTTAGCGGCTAAGCCGAACGTGGTGGTTATAGATGAGTTCACAGCCCACCTGGACTCGGTAACGGCTGCATGGGTAGCGGGGAGGATGTCCAAGCTGGCTAGGATGCATGGTATGACGCTAATAGTTGCTACTCATAGGAGGGAGACGTTGGAGGCCCTGAAACCCGACAAGACGTTGATAGTAGGGTATGGGAGGGTGAGCGTTGTCGGTACGTGAGCTATTAGAGGTGTGTGCCTCAGAGTGTCTTAAGGCGTATAGCAGGGTTAGGGTTGAAGGTGTAAGGGTGTGGAGGTCTGAGGAGTGGCTTCCTGGATCATCGAGTGATATAGATGTGTACGTCAAAAGCGTGCGTAACCCCAGCTTCGACGAGGTACCGATAATAACGAGTATAATAGATGTTCTAGAGGGGTTCAAGGCGAGGATCTACGAGTATGAGCCAGTCAGTGAGCCAGTCTCACCGGGTAGGGATAGGGCCAGGGGTCTTGCTGGTATGGTTGAGAGGAGCCTCGATCAGGGAAGGGGGGTGATCGTAGTTGTACCCAGCCTACTCCCGGTATCCCTGGTTTCAACGCTCAGGCCAGAGGTTATAGATGCGATGGAGTCCTCTCTTGCACTTGAAGTTGAGGTTAGATACGAGAACCTCCTATATTTACCAGAGGAGGGTAGGGGGCCTATAACGATAGTGGCTAAGGAGAATAGCGAGTCGAGCTATGAGAGGGTTGAGTGGTTGAAGAAACAGGCTGAATCATTAAAAGTGGGTGTAGAAGGCGTTGTATTGAAGCCTGATAACTCCTCCATCTATGAATACGTACTACAACTGGGCCCCCGGGGGATCTACAAGAGGGTTCCAGTGAATAAGATGGCGTTATACATAGTATCCCTTGCAAGGTGCTATAACCTGGAGGGCATAATTGAGGTTAACAGGAAGGAGAGGTCGCGCCACTATATATACGCAATAAACGTGCCAGAAAGTATAATAGCCGGGGTTGAAGACGCCTTAGAGACACGCTGGGCATCCACCAGGATCCCCATACCCAACGAACGCTTATTCAACTACATTATGGAAGGCTGTAACAGCGTAATGCTTGACGTTATAAGGAGGATGGGCTTAGAGTGATCCTCCCTTAGGACTTAATGATTGCATGGAGCCTATCTATATCACTGGCTGAATCAACGTCCACAAGCACACCGGGCTCATCGACGTCAACCACGACGACACTCTCTCTGTATCTATTAACTACCTGCTTGAGCCCGCGGCCCTCCTCACTAACATACATGAGCTCTGGCTGGAGGGAACCGTGGAAGGCTATCGGATGTCCCTTCCTATCCCTGAAGCTAGCTACGCTTATCAATGCGCCGTTAAGTATCTCCTCAACCACCATGTCGAAGGCTTTGGGTGAGACTAATGGTACATCGGCTGGATGAAAGACTATAACTCTGGGGTCTCTAAGCCTTGAAGCGACTAGCCTGACAGAGGACGACATGCCCTTCCAATACTCGCCATTTAATATTATATCTACATCATAGCCTTGTAATGCCTGGAGCACCCTGTTAAAGTCGTATCCAGCTACAACTATCACCCTATCCACGAGCTCTGAGTTGAGAGCTGACTCTACACTATAAGTTACCAGTGGCTTGCCTTTGAGTTTGTACAGTAGTTTAGAGCCGGGGAACCTGGTGCTCGCACCAGCGGCTAGTATTGCTGCGTAGATCCTACTCATGGCGGGGCCACATGTAGTATACCATATTACTCATGGGCACTATTTAAGCTATGATTAGCCATAGTTTATACCATGTAGTCTACGGTCAGCTTTATATAGCTTATTTATATGTACTAACAGGTCGATCACCCTCTTAAACCTTAAATAGTGACTATATAGATAATTATAGCTTGTTGAAAAGATAGGTATAACGCCTAGTCGTAGGGGTGCACTCCTATGGCACAGGGAGAAACTGGAGGTGGAGCCACTCCTTCGGGATACGAGGAACACCCAGAGCTGCTACCACTACCAGCGGAGAAGAGGGTGTATAGCTCATACACGTTCTGGTGGATGATGTTCTCTATGAACACCAACATACCCATGTTCTTCCTGGGACCAATAGCATATAGCCTAGGGTTAAGCGTAGGCCAGGCGGCCCTAGGAGCATTTCTCGGGAACCTGGCTGCTACATTCGTTCTAATCCTAAATGGCTATGTAGGATGGAAATACGGGATCCCGTATCCCGTACAGCTAAGACCAGCATTCGGCTTTAGAGGCATCCATATACCAGTAGTGCTTAGGGGGATAGTAGGGGCTGGATGGTATGGTGTAGAGGCGTATGGAGGCTCCCTAGCTATAACGATGATAGCATTATATGCCTTAGGCATGCCCAGAGAAGAGGTTGTAGTAGAGGCATATAAGTACATAGTTATAGCCCTTATATTCTACGTTGCAATGGCTACATACGTCATGGCAAGAGGGCTGAGAGGTATAGGAAAAGTCGCTACGTATGGCGGGCCACTACTACTCCTCTACTTCCTATGGCTACTAGCGTTCCTCGCAGGACAAGAAGTTGAAGTAAAACTTCCACAAGGAGTCCCCTATACTAGCGGTGAGTTCGCCACATACCTAGCAGTCCAGACTAACTGGTGGGCTACTGTAGCGCTAAACATATCAGATCTATCTAGAGGACTTAGAACAGACAAGAAAACACTATACCTAGGCCTAGTGGGTGGGCCGCTGATAGGCATAGTTCTCGCACAGGTACTAGGAACCCTATTAGGCTACTACCTAGTACTCTACACGGAAGCCATCTATGGTACAGGCTACGTTACGCCACAAGACATAATAATGGTCGCAGCGCCAGGTGCAGTGGCGATAATACTAGGCGAGCTATTCGCATTTATAGCACCATTCTCAACTGATGTAACAGCCAACATACCACCACTAATAGACATACTAACAGCCACGCTAAAACTAAGCCTACTAGGCGCCGCTATCGGAGCAGGGCTGATAGGATTCTTCCTAGCACCATGGTGGGCGGTCGAGAAAGGCCCCGACTACGTGGGATACGTGACGGCATTCTCAGCAAACTACGGTGTAATACTAGGGCCGATAGCAGGGATAATGCTGGCGGACTTCTATATAATAAGAAGACGGAGATACGACCTAAACAAACTATACACTCATGGAACACAGGGTTACTGGTATAGTAATGGAATCTCGCTCTCCGGCCTATTCTCGCTAATACTAGCCATTATAGCATCATACCTCTACAGCTGGGCTAGAGGCCAGCTACAAGAGGTAGGTCCACTAGTATTCCCGCATCAGCTAAGCTGGTACATAGGAGTGATAGCTGGATTCATATTCTATATAATACTAGTACACTTATTCAAGGAAACTGAGTAACCAAATAACATCTAATTTTTATTATACATATATTTTTATTATATTATAATTACTTCAAGATATTATAATATATCACCTAAGGCGAATTCCCACTGAGTCATATGGGTCATACAATGACTAGTGTCCTTTGAGCCCCCTCCAGTCTATTATTTACTATTCCACTGTACTATTGTTTCGACTTATTAGTAACATGCATTACTATGCATGTTATCTTGAGAGAGCTCAGTGAGGTTCCCTGGGTCTATGTATAATAGATATATGTATTTGATAGCAGGTTTATTGATTAGCTTCACAGTAATAGCTTTTATGGGTTTAAGTAATATCGGTGCTCACATGGATAGCGATTCAGACTGGAAGCCCCTAGGATATGTGGAGAAGCTAGTAAATGTGGGTGGCTCGCGAGCAGTTGTATCTATTGAGGCCTACGAGGCTCATGCGGATCAGGAGGAGTTATTAAATGCGATGAAGAGCCTAGCTAAGTACTGCGAGGATTGGAATAGGGAAAATAGCCCAGGCGCTCCTAGGTGTGGTCTTGATCCTAAGCTCCTGGAGGAATACGCGAGAGAAGATAAGTTAGCTGTTGTAGTGGTTGTTGTAAGAGTAGTAAATTCAGGATCCGTGCCAGTTACGATAGGTGGTCCAGGGCCCTACTGTGGCTATAGTTATAACCTAGATCACCTTAAAGACCCAACACTAGAACCGCTAAAACAACACTACAAGCCAGTCTCATATCTATACTATAAAGTCAAGTCCGGAAAGAATGTACTTGGATATGGAGGATTCTGTCAGCTAGCACTAATACTACATACCCTATACCCCGGAGACGAGCTTAAAACGACATATGGATTCATAGTCGTCAGACCAGCAGAGATAGCCTTTGCAGTTGATCCCATGATAATGTTTGGCAGTGAAGAGGCATTTGTAGAATTGAATGCAACAATAAAGGTGCCTTAACTAGTACAATCAGCGTTACCAGCTTCACTATCCTCTAGTATATGAGTGCATCTAATAATAGGAAATTAAAC
>WAQN01000011.1 GCA_015520195.1 Desulfurococcales archaeon
AACCTAGAGGAGGAGGCTGGAATTAGTGTACTAAGCAAATCACGCATCCTAATAGTATGGAATAGCGGTATGGAGAACGTACTAGTTGAGGCCTACAAGTTAAACGAGTTATCCACGCTTGAAACCACTCCTAAGGGTACAGCAAGCCTAGTCGTTCCAGGTGAAGTATCACCTATAGAAGCCGAACACCTAGAATTAACGTACAATATAAAATTAGACTTATCACAGCATAAACAACTCCTGCCAGAAGCCTGCAACGCACTGAATAAACTAAAAGAATAGAGGCTATCCTGCCTGTTTAAATACCTGGAGCCTCTTAACCTGAGGAATTCTAAGCCCACATATGCCATCATGTTCCTTAGTGATCTAAGTAATGACTTCTAGTCATAGGGTTAATCCTTTTATAATGGTGTTAAGGGTCTAGGAGTTGCTTGTCTTGGAGTTGTTGATGTATCTTCTGTATGATCTGCATTGCCTGGTGATAGCCTCTGTTTTCCAGTATCCTCTTCACCTTATCTATGTTTATTACTCCATATTCATGTACTACTATATTCCTAAAGCGTACGAGTCTTTTTAACTGGTCTGCGTTGTCATCGTTAAGTATTTTCTTTTGCCTGAGCATGTATATGCATTGTATTGGTGTTTCGACGCTTATTCCTAGGATGGCGCATGTGTGTAGTAGGTAGTCTATTACTGCCTGTGCGTATACTTGGAGTGCGTGTAATACGGCATATACCTGTAGCGTGTCGCTCCAATCGATTCCACGCCTCTTAGCTGAGTCTAAGAGCTCTACATGGCTAGATATGGTCTCTAGGAGTTTTCTATGAAGCATTACTTTAGCACCCTCTCTAAAAGGGTCTCCGTGTATTTCAACTTTAGCCTGGACAGCATGAAGTCGTTGCATATGTTTATCGCCTTCACAAGCATAGACCTACCATCAGGCTCTTGGTATACTATAACTCCACGGCGTAGGGCTTCAAGTAGGAGGAAGCAGTTTGCACTGGCAGCATCGCTAATAACATAGACGTCAGCCTCCAGCCCAGTAGTTATTTCAACGGCCTCCATAACCTTAATAGCTACATCATCCTCGTCAAAGCCTCTACGCACAAAGACAACCAAGTCTACATCACGAGGCCTGCTACTCCAAAGGACAGATCCATGTATAATAGCAAGGCTCACACCTAACTCATGCCAGTCCAGCATCTTAATCCTATCAACGACCTCCCTCACGGAAGAACCCACCACAAGTAAGCCTATATTATAACATAGCTTCAACGCCATCTTAAATAACTTCCAGTGACCTACTCATAATACTTTAAACAAGCAGGAAGTACAGGGAATACATAGCCAACAACAGGTACACTCAATTTATAGTCTCCATCCGCCATAAACTACTAATAGGCTTCCAAGGCCAGTACCTGGCCTATGAGGATGGGTGCAAGCTCTGATAGATGGGATGAAGATGTGCACTCGGTCTTGAGCCCCCGGGTAGGGCTGTGAGAGTGTGGCGGCTGGCTGACCCCTTAGATGAGGTGCTGTTTTTGAGTAGCCCACCTAGGTTCCCGTACAGCGAGTACAGGCGTGGTCAGAGGGAGCTAGCCGAAGAGATAAAGTCCTCGATAATCAATGGAGAGGTGCTTGTCGTTAGAGCTCCCACAGGTTTTGGTAAGACTATTTCAGTGCTCTACGGGGCCCTGCTTGCAGGCGCTGAAAAGGTGTTATACCTTGTTAGGACTGTTAATGAGATCGAACCTGTAGTAAGGGAGTTGAAGAGGCTTAAGGCAAGTTTTACCATGCTATTCTCAGCCCGTAGAACATGCCCCCTCATGAGTCCTGGTAGATCCACTATTCCCTTACCGCCAGAGGATTTCTGGGAGAACTGTAGGCTTGCCAGGGCTAGGGGTGTGTGCGAGTATTATTCGAGGGTGGAGAAGCTCGACCTAGACGATGTTAAAGGCGTCCTCAACGACCCCCTGGCTAGTGGGCCGCTTAGGCTTGCATGGGGCATAGCTGAAAGGTTAAGGGCATGCCCTTTCTTCTCATTACGCTTGCTGTTAGAGGATTCACTCTTCATAGTGGCGACGTACCCCTACTTCTTTAAGAGGGATATATTCGAGATGGTTTTAGAGCCTCTCCGCTACGAGGACCTAGTGGTTATAGTTGATGAGGCCCATACACTCATGAATGCCCACTCAATGCTTGAATACAGGATCAGGGCTGAGGACCTCGAAAAGGCTCTTGGGGAGGTTAAACAGTATACCCAGGGTTATAGGAGGGTTGAAGAGCTCATAACCATGCTTAGGAGGCTGGCTGGTAGAAGGGTTAAGCGGGTAGAGCAGTTAGAGAAAGATGAAGTCTCACAGGTGCTAAGCGAGGTCGACTATATAGTTGACACAGCAGAGGAGGTTAGGGAGAGGATGGTCATGGAGGCTCTAGCCGCTGGATCGCCAGAGACGCTGGGAAGAATTAGAAGTTACATGGCGAGAGTAGCCAACTGGGCCCTTATAGCCTCGATGAAGGAGTCCCATATATTCATTGAACCCGGGAACGGCGACTCGATCCTGGTAGCGACACCCCTAGACCCAGCTATAATCGTTAAGGAGCCATTGGAGAGGGTTAAGGCGGCTGTGCTGATGAGCGGCACTATACCGACACGCGATTTCTCCCGTGAGGTTCTTGGTATTGAGAGGAGCTCCAGGTTCCTAGATGTTGAGCTTCTCTATGGGAGGTTCACGCCTTCAGGGAATATATACACGACGGTGGTGGCTGATGTTACTACTAGATACGTTGAGAGGACTGGGTACATGTATAGGAGGATAGCTTCATATCTAACGTTTATCTCCAGGAACATGCCTGGCCTGAAGCTTGCTGTTTATCCAAGCTATGAGGTAATGAATGGTATAGTGGAGAAGATTCCTGTCGACGTTGACATGCTTGTTGAAGCCCGGGGGACTAGTATAGATGAAGTCGAGTCTAGAGTTAGAGGGGATAATAGTGACTTGTTAATAAATGCTGTTGCAGGCGGGAAGCTGGTTGAAGGCGTGGAATTCACGGACTATGAGGGTAGGAACCTTCTAGGAATAGTTATAATAGTGGGGGTCCCATTCCCCCAGCCAGATGCATATACTAAAGCCCAGCTAGACGCGCTAGCCAAGAGGATAGGAGAGGGTAAGGCCAGAGAGTACCTATATAAGCATGGAACCATTATCAGGGTTAAGCAGGCCCTTGGAAGGGCCGTGAGGTCCCCTAATGACAGAGCCGCCTACTTCCTACTAGACTACAGGTATCTAAGAAGGGATATAAGAGAGCTGATGAACATAAGGTATGATGCCGTGGTTAAGAACCTATACGGGCTAGCCCAGGCTGTGAGGGCGTCGGTCATCCACTTAAAGGGGAACGGGGAATCTTAATACCCGGTGTCAGTAATGGATTGCAGCATCCTAGACAGGTCCCATAGGCCTCCTATAAGCATTGAGGATATGAGGGCTATAGAGGTAAACGCCTCGTGGCATGGAATAACCGTTGAGACGCTGATGGAGAATGCCGGGAGATCCGTGGCCGACGTAGTGGAATGCCTACTCGACGGAGTAGCCAATAAGAGAGTCGATATACTAGCTGGACGGGGAGGCAACGGGGGGGATGGATTTGTACTCGCCAGACACCTAGCCTCCCGAGGGGCTAGAGTTAGAGTTCACCTAGCATACCCCCCGGATATGATTAGCCATAAGGCATCCATCATTAACTACAGGATACTGGAAAGCACGGGGCTAGCTAGGATAGTAAAACCCTGGGGTAGAGGATGGCTTCATGTTGAGGATGCCGATGTAGTAGTAGATGCCCTACTTGGATTCGGGGTTAGAGGAAGTCTAAGAAGCCCTGTTAAAGAGGCTGTAGAGGCCTACAATAAGTCGCAGGGACTGAGGGTGAGTATAGATACCCCTACAGGCGTGAATCCGGATACGGGTGATATAGCTGAAGGGGCTGCCGTGGCTGATGTAACAGTTACACTACACGCTCCTAAGAGGGGTCTACTAGTAGAGAGAGCTAGGCTTCATGTTGGAAGACTCATAGTGACAGACATAGGGATACCAAGGCCTGTAGAGGAGATAGCTGGGCCCGGCGATGTAGCTGCAAGGATACCGCCTAGGCCCCCCGATGCCCATAAAGGTATGGGGGGTAGAGTGCTCATAGTAGGCGGTAGCCGGGATTATATAGGGGCACCCATACTAGCTAGTATTGCTGCGGCATATGCAGGAGCTGACCTAGTATACATAGCTTCACCTAAATTCATAGCGTATGAGGCGGCTTCTAAGAGCTCAACTATAATACCTATACCGCTGGAATCGGATTACCTAGATGAAGAGGGCTTAAGGAAAGTAATGAATGTACTATCCAAGGCTAACTCCGTATTGGTAGGTCCCGGGCTGGGTGCTACTAGTGAAGCTCTAGAGTCGGCGAGTAGACTCATAGACCTTACCTCAGGCAAGCCTGTAGTTGTGGATGCAGACGGTTTAAAGGCCCTCAAAATGCATGGCAGGGTTGATGGGGTAGTTATTGCTACTCCTCATAGGGGGGAGGCCCTCATGCTTCTAGACGCCGAGTCGGGAGAGCCGAGGATGTTGGCGGAGAGGGTTGCCAGAGAGTATAATGCTACTGTACTCTTGAAGGCCCCGGTGGACTATATTTGCAGCCCTCAAGGTGATTGTCGTTATAATAGGACTGGCAGCCCGTCAATGTCTGTAGGTGGTACTGGTGATGTGTTATCTGGGATAATAGCTGCATTCATGGCTAGAAGAACCGCTCTAGGGCTTGACCCGGAACCCCTGCACGTAGCTGCGGCTGCTGCTTATGTATCAGGCAGGGCTGGGGAGCTGGCTGTAGAGGAGCTTGGGGAGAATATAACGGCTTTTGATGTTGCTGCTAAGATAAACGCTGTTATTAGTGAGGCAAGGAGTTTCTCGTGAATATTATGCAGACACCCGGATTTACATATTTAAACATATACTTGATTACGGTATTACTCGCTGTATTTAGCTCATATATAAGTATTAATAGTCTAATTTCATACACGGGAGACCAGTTGCTGAGGCACACTACTATCAAGACGATTAATGCTCCTCTAACATACTGCACTAGGTGCGTTAGGGATCCAGAGAGGTTCCTATCAAATAGCAAGTATACATATACGGTAAGACGGTTAAGCGATAATACATATGAAGTCGTGTTTAGATGGGTTAAATGGGGGATTGAAAGATTCTACAAGGTAGTGATAACTGTAGAATGGAAGGGTAATACGGTTACGTACAGAAGCACGGATAAGTCTCCATACTACTTCTATATAAGGTTCAGGATGGAATCTCCTAGAAGCTATATAACTAGAGTTACCGTTGAATCGGGTATGAAAGCTGGATTAATGGCTGACCTCCTAGGTAGGGGGGATTATAGGGAGTTCATAGAAGAGCTGGTAGAGAAGGGGATAGCTGGGATGGCTAGGAAGCTGGCTGAATCACTAGGACTAGTAACCCCAAGTTCCCGGATAGATTGCAGGGATTGCATTTTATATGATGAGCAGCGTAGATACTGTTATGCATTGAGGACTAATATAAGAGACCCTATGAATCCACCATGCAATATAGAATACTATATCTCGAAGAAGCTGATAAAATCAGAGCTAGGAGAACAATAACAAAGCCCTTAATACAGGCTATTAATCCAAGTATGGAAGAATAAGTATAACCTAAACCGCATCCTGCCCCCAGGAGCGCAATAGAGTCAAGAGAATATACATGCTCCGCCTAATAGCACTAGGATTTCATGAAGCCTTCCAGTGCAGCCCAACATCATCATAGATTAGGGAAGGTGGCTGCAAGGTATACGGAGTCTTAAATCAACTATTAAAGCATGCCAGAAATGCATGGATAAGGGTAATACAGAGGGTACTTGGTGGGCCCGGGGGGATTCGAACCCCCGACCGCCCGGTTATCAGCCGGGCCCAACTACCAGGCTGATGCTCTAGATGGTCTCGGGGATAAGGTTTCAGGAGAGGTTCTTAGTCATCAGTTAACTACGGGGGGTAACAGTCGATTACCAGGAGATACTCTAGGCCTCGAAGCAGGCCAGGTTAACTCGCCATGCCTAACAGTAACCACCGAGCTCCTAGCAGGCTTTAGGGAGTGGTTGCTAGAGGAGCAGGGGACTAGCGAGGGTACAGTACGCAAGTACATGTACTACCTGCCAAAGCTAGAGGGCATCACGCTATGCAGTAAGAGCGATGCCAGCAGGGTATTCCAGCTAATGGGGTTAAACAAGACCAGCTACGAGGCGTTCTCCAGGCTGCTAACATACATAGAGAAGAAGACGAGCTACGAGGAGCTAGCGCTCTCACTCAGGCGAGCGCTGCCCAGGAAGCCCAAGAGCAGGGAAGACACATACGTGCCCCCAGACAGCCTGGTAAAACAAATGCCAAGCTGCCTGGAGAGCTACGGAGAGGCCTACACACTACTACACTACATACTCTCCTACTCAGGCCTCAGGTTCGAGGAAGCCCTAGCTATTCTAAGCCAGGCCAGGCAGCTAAGGGCAGTAGATCTCCCATACGGGGCCGTCAGGATACACCTGGACATGCTCAGGGGGAGCAAGAGGGCCTACGTCGCCTACCTGCCAAGCCGGCTATGGGATAGGCTACAGGGATACAGTGGGCCAATCCACAACGAGCACACTTTTAAGAGGCGATTCAGAGGGTGCGGCCTAGCCGTGAAGTACTACAGGAAGTGGTGGCGCCAGAAGGCCAAAGAGCTAGGCGTAGACTCCGAGACTATAGAGGCCTTCCAGGGGAGACCCACAACCATCGGGGGCAGACACTACACCGACTGGCTCCCAATCCTAGATAAGGAATACCGTCATATAATGC
>WAQN01000012.1 GCA_015520195.1 Desulfurococcales archaeon
AAAGCGTAAAGGTGTTTGTATAACGTTAAATTTTATTAAATGATGCATGATTTAGGTTTAAAAGAATCTCAAACTATTATAAAGGTGTTATCAGGGGTGCTTTCTATGTCAAGAGATTTACTAGTATTTATTGTAACAATTTATATTATATTATTAATACTAGTACTTACGGCAACGTTAATAGCTAATCAAGCAGTGACTTCAAAAATAGACTGGTTGAAAGCTAGGGACTTCCTAGAATCGCAATATGTGCCTGAGGCTAGACTATTAAGGGCGGCTACGGTATCTTACCCTGATAACATAACTATATGGATAGCTAGTGACAACCTACTTGCATCTAGGTCGCTAAAAGTATTTGGGTCACCTCTAGCAGATGATGTATTGGAGAAGCTGAATGACTATGATGGGGGATGGAATGGGAAGCATGATATACTCCTCCTAAGGGGTATAGGCCAGCCTAGGAACACGACTAGCCATTATCTAGGTAATATAAGTGGGTATATGATTATGTGGGATAAGGCTGATGGAGAGATCCTGGACGACTGGGAGGGATATGCTGATTGGATTGTATACGCCGCGCTCAACTCCACCCTACAGGGAGACGTTGACAGGGCCCTAGAGCTGTACAAGGCATTAATGCAGTTGTGGGACGGATATGGGTTCTACGATCATCCAGCCAAGCAAAAGGGTGTTTATGATGTATACAAGCTAGCCCTGGCTGTATACCTCCATAGGGTTCTAGACTCATGCAGCTATGGGAATCTAGATGGAGAGCTATATGATAAATGGATAGATATTATCGCCGGGGCCCAAAGGAGCGATGGAGGCTTCATTACTAACTATATGATAGTAGATGGTAAGATAATCTTCACGGGTGACGCTAATACGGAGACCACGAGCATGGTAGTATTGGCCCTACTAAGCGACTATCCAGACACGCTAGGTAGACTGTGCAAATTGAACAGGTTACTGGTAGAGCAATGGATCCTAGACAGTATGATGTTGACCTAGCTAATGCTAATAATAAGATGCTGAATATAATGTAAGCGTGTGCAACTGGTTCCACATTAAGTCTCTACTCCCTCCTCTGCATTATATAATCTTCTAGATCTCTTGGATTCAGCCTATACACCTTAAGAGGCCTAGCTACAGGCATTATGTATAATGGATGCTCTGCCTCCGAAGCACCTATTATCTCTCTAACCTCCTCATCATAGAAGGCTCCTATGGCAACAGTAGCTAGACCCATGCCAGTAGCTTGTAGATACACATTCTGCCCCGCATGCCCCACCTCTATCCACACATACCTAACACCTCTCTCCCCATACCTATTAGTAGTCCTCTCATACACTGCCGTGAATACGAGATTAACAGGCGCATTAAGAACCCACTCCTGCTCAAGAGCCGCCTCATAGAGAGCTCCTACTAAGTCGCCCTCCTTAACTAGTCTAATTACATGCGCATGGGGGTTATACTTATAAGAACCCGGTTTAAGATAAGTTTCCCCCCTTTTAACACCCCTAGGAGCTACCACTACATACACATCCAGGGGATACGTGGCTCCAGCACTCGGAGTAGTTTTAAAACCGTAGGTTGTCTCTGTTATGCCATATGCAGACCATAGGATCTGGGATAACTCGTCTAGAGTGAGAGGAGATGCTACGTAATCTCTTATGGATCTTCTATTAGCAAGCACCTCTTCAATACTTATAGTACCCTTAAGCTTAGGAAAGGGTAGATAGACTATCTCTCCCTCTAAATCTAAATCAGTGAATGATCCTCCCCTCCTGTTAATGTTAGCCTTATATCTAGATGGTATATAGAATAGGAGGGCTAATGCTGAAACCATAGAGGCAGCAAGTATCCTCAAGAATCCCCTCCTACCAACCAAGCCACCAACCCCTCCCCATTACTCTAATGAGGGCTCCACAGGGAATATCAATGACTGGTGTAGGAGTATTGATTCCAGGCATTAGAATAGCCCAGTTACTGTCTACGGTAACAGGTATACTACTACTCCCAGCAGCCTACCTATCGGCAATGTCTGGTTTCTGCATGAGAGAACCTGGCATGGCCAGTGTATTAACCCTTGGATTCATAGGGGAATATGGATTATGCTCCTACCTCCACCTAGACGCGATCCCCATGATCCTTGTTGCCCTTGCATTCATACATACACTCGCTGCATTAGAGCTGGTAGAGGCTAAGTTAAAAGACGCTCGCTACTATAAGATGATATACCTGGTATTCAAGGTCCTAGCGTGGATACTGGCAACGCAAGTCCTCATAATAGCCGTTATATATTATATTTAAGTGACGTATTAATGATGCCAATGATACTACATTACCCCCTTTCGGCTAGTAGTGATATATATTAGCAGGCCACGATGCTATCTGCCGACGGATTTCACCGCTCCAGAGGCGACTGCGCCATAGATGGCTCCGCTAATCATGTTTGCTATCAGCCAGTAAACCAGTACTAAGCTAGGCGATACTGCACCGGTCTCTGTAATCTCCCTACCTACGTCGCTGAGAGCCTCAAATATCTCTCTATAGTACAATAGGGATGCCAGTAGCTCTCCTATCCCAGCTAGTGCGCCAGCCAGTGCACCCGCGATTATGTCCCATCTCCTATATCCTAAGAGTCTGTATCCTAACTCGGCGAATCCCCCCTGTAGAACGCCGTACACGATGTTCCAAAATCCGCCTCTAGTGGGTAGTATAGCCTCTATAATAGCTCCAAGAGTCTCTCCCAAGAATGCGGCTCCAGGCTTTTTTATGAGTGTAGCTGCTATCATGGAACCAGTGAACCATAATCCCACGCTAAGGGGCCTGCCTAGGGGGCCTAACACGCTGAAAGCATCCCATACATACCATGCCGCATAGAATATTATAGCCGCTATAATACCTGAAACCCCTAGTAGCGCATAGTCAACGCCTGTATATGTGCGGGTTGCTAGCTTCTCTCTCGCCTCCAAAGCAATCACCAATTACCACTGAGAGTGGTATTGGAACTTATATCTATTAGCCAGTATAATACAAGTCCATCAAAAACACAATCCCTATAGACTCCTAAGACCACTACAAGCCCAGGAAGCCGATGACCGCCAGTGTCTGTATAACCGCCAATACAACCAGTAATGCATCCATCCTCTTAAACCTAGGCTTAAACCTCCTCTTAGGCCTAATAGATAGCCCCCTCAACTCAGCAGCTATACCGACCCATAATCCCCTTTCAATGGAAATACTGAGTATAGGCATGATGATTGACTTATAGTCGCCTGGACTTATTGGTACCCTCCTGTAACCTCTCATCCTCCTAACAGCTAGAACCTCTAATAGATCCCTGTAGATGAGGGGCAATAGGCGGAGAGCGAATGCTAGTGCGAATGCAAAGCCACGCGGCATACCGAGCTCCGACTCAAGGGTTTTAACCGCGTCTCTAGGGTTGATAGTCGAGGCAAATAATAGGCCAGCTCCAGCTAGAGTTATGATCCTAAATGACAAGCCTAAAGTCCTCCTCCACGCCTCCTCCCGGACAACGAGTGGTCCTAGATTGAAAACGGGGTTTCCAACGTTGTAAAGCACCACCATGTTTATGAATGAGCCTATTAATGCCAGGCCTATAAGGGGGACTAGTATACCATACCTCTTATACCCCAGAATGAGGCCTGGAATACCTGTCAAGATAGTGGTTACAGCGAGTTTTTCCGGATCACCCGTAGCTACACCTAATATAGTGATCCAGATAGCATAGAGGAACATGGCAGACACACTGACAGGCCTAGCCTCTCCAGGCCTTATCGAGGAGCCTGACAACATACTCCCTATCAGCCTCCCACGCCTTACCATCTGAGACCATATAGACTCTATCAGTGTACTCTGCGATAACACGTATATCATGGGTCGCAACCACGACTCCAGCTCGCGATGATATCCTTTCAAGTAGCCTACCCAGGGAGCTATACAATCTAACGTCCATCCCCGTGGTAGGCTCATCGAGTAGGTATAGTGAGGCATTATAGCCCATGGCTATACCGAATGCCAGCCACCTTCTTTGCCCATGGCTAAGCTTATATGGGCTGCGATCCAAGACCCTAGAGACCCATGAGAATTCAGGGCCGAGAGATGTTATATCGACTCCAGTGGCCTTCTTGACTTCCTCTACCTCTCTCCCTACACTATTAAATAAGAACATGTAGTCGGGGTGTTGGGGCATATAGAACCTGGTACCCTTAGTTCTTATCTCTCCTTCAAATGGTTTAATAATTCCTGCAAGCGTCTTAAGCAGTGTAGTCTTACCTCCACCATTAGGACCAACTAACGCCACAACCTCCCCTCTTCTAACATAGAAATCCTCTACACTAAGAGCGAATCCTCCCTTGTAGCCGACTTTTAATCCCTGAGCCTCAAGTACAATCTCCCCTGCATCTCTGATCCTCTCCCTGAAGACATATTCTCCCACATCAGCCCCTAACTCCCGCACCCGTTTAAGCACAGACTCGTCTATATCCCCCCTATCCCAGACGCCAGCTATCCTACCATTAGACAAGGCTATAACCCTATCAACGAGATCCAGGAAATAGCGTGCCTTGTGCTCTATTATGACGACACCCTTCTCCCCCAGCCCCCTAATGAAATTCCTAATATCAGCTAAACCCCAAGGATCAATACTAGCAGTAGGTTCATCTAGAAACAGGAGTATAGGTTCATGGACTAGCGAGGCTGCTAGAGTGAGCCTCCTTTTCTGACCCCCACTAAGATCCTCCACCCAACGGAGCTCATAGCCGTCAAGGCCGAAGCGTTTGAGGTATTGTAGAGCACGCTTGTAGGCCTCACCCTCGCTCCAACCGAGGTTCTCAAGCGTGAAGGCTACTTCATCTAGAGGCGTGGGCATTGCTACCTGCTTGTCAGGATCCTGCAACACGAATCCAGTAAATTTTGGGATTAGCCTAAATCCCTTTATGTCTAAGGGGTTGACGCCAGCTATCCTAGAATATCCTCTGACAATTCCTCCTAAAAGATGCGGTATCACACCAGTAACTGATAGGAGTAAGGTTGTCTTACCAGAACCGCTAGACCCAACTACCATGACTCTCTCGGAGTTATGCACCTCTATTGAGATGTCGCTTAATACAGGCTTATTGGGGTATCCGGCCTCGTCTATAGAGGCCTTTAGTAGTTCATCCAAGCCCCATTACCACTATAAGTGGTATCAGTCGTGCTAGGGTAATAAGCTAGAGCATTTATATGAGAAGAGCAGGAAGGCTAGCCGCTCGATTCACAACTTAGCGTATCTCTTAGCAATCTTGAAGAGATCATCACTCGACACGACGCCCGAGAGCCTACTCTTATCTATTATAGAGCCCCCCTTAACCTTGACCATGATCACTGTGGGTGTAGAGTCAACGTCAAACTCGTTAAATGTATCCCCCGCAGCCTTAGAGTCACACATACTAGAGAACCAGTCGCAGAGAACCACTAATGGTATAACGTTATCAAGCTTGCCCGCCATCACCTCAGCAAACACCATCCAGTGTGGTGTGAAGGCCCTGCATGCCCCGCACATGAGATTATAGAAGTATATGACGTAAAGCCCATCACCGAGCTCGCCAGGCTTAAGGGGCTCCCCATCCTTACGTAGAAGAAGCCAGTCCTTCCTCTTATAGTCGTAATAATATATCCCGTGGGGCATTCCAGGTCCTGGCCTAGCCATCTTAGAGCACCATGAAAGCACAGTATAGCCCAGAGACTAATAAATAACAAGCTAGACTTAACCGGCCTGGACGGCCGTGAAAGGCTCTTGAGAAGTTAAGTATCTACTTTATGTGAAAATAGGTTAATCGGCATCATTACAAGCCTATATAGCCTAATACACACCAATTATTTGAGGGGTGGCCTTGTAGTGAGCCAAAAAGAGCAGGCAGACGCATTTATGAAGCAGGTAGAGGAGTTCGCCAATATGATGAAGCAGAGCATAGGGCTACCAGTACTGGTAGACCAGAAGAGCGGGGCAGCCTTATGGTATGATCAGAGGGAGCTCAAACTTAGATTCATTATGAGCATCGAGAGGATAAAGAAGTTTTTCGATGC
>WAQN01000013.1 GCA_015520195.1 Desulfurococcales archaeon
ATCTTGAGCTTATATATTAATTATAATAATCAAAAATTATTGTAAAAAGGAAATAAGTAGTTAAAAACCTAGAGATTCTAATTCTAAAAAGTTGCTACGCTGGTTTTACTGTGAATTTTATCTCCCTGAAGGTTATTGATTCAAACTCTTCTTTCGTCAGCTTTCCTATCTTCTTGAGGTTAGCTTTTGTCAGCTTATAGTCTGGGTTCTGAGCCACTGGCTCTACGCTAGGCGTTGTTACAGCGTTTGCCGCGACCATGTATGGGTGAGCCATTATAAGGAATACTGTTCCACGGGATACTGTGTCTGTTACCCATACAACTGCTGGTATTGAGCCGTTATCGTTATATACTAGTACTATGTCTCCATTGTCTAGGCCTTCGGCTCTAGCGTCTTCGGGGCTAACTTGTATGAGGTTGTATGGGTGTCTCCTTATGATCGGCTCACTTCCTGGATCGTGGTATCCTGTCTGCCATATCTCGTTGTATCTACCATTGATCACCCAGTACTTGTATTTGAATGTGTCCTTAACGTATGGGGAGTAGTCGCTCCATACAGCTGGCCATAACCATAGCTTGCCAGGCACTATACCACGTGCTTTCTCAGAGCTCACGATCTCCATTCTCCGCGTTATTGTTCCATCCGGCTCTACCCTGATCACCTCCTCCCTATACATCTCGTTGACGGCAGGCTCCATCACGTTAACGACTCCTCGCGCTTCTAGCGTCCCATCTGGGTACTCGTTGAACTCCGTTAGCGGGAGCACTACTCCTATAGTCCTGAACTTCCTGAGCTTGTCTAGGTCTAGCTTCTTGAATGCTGGAGTCCAGAATTGCACTTCCCATCCGACCTCATAGCCCAGGGCATTTGATAACTTGCTGTAGAATTCATCAGCATTAGCTATGTAGGTCTTGAATATCTCATTCTCAACCTCGACTCCGGGTTTGTTCATGGCATCCCATATCGGTTTAAAGGCTTCTCTGAACCTCACTGCGACCATATCATCTCCTCTACCTTCGGCCTCGTATAACTCAACGATCCTCTTGGCTATGCTGGCTAGGATCCACCAGTCGGGTTTAGCCTCTCCTGGCGGATCCATCCATGCATCTGCAATCCTATACCTCCTCTCGTGCACACTCATCCTAACGTCAGGCGTCTCCCCGTTATTCTCCGCTGCTGGCAGGACCACGTGTGCATCATCTACTATGAATGTGGGGTATATGTCCTGTACTACAACGAATAGGCCTCCCGTCTCCTCCAGAGCCTTCAGGACCCTAGCAGCGTATTCCTCGCTACTTACAGGCGTTGTTACTGGAACTGTCAACTTGCTTGTATCATACCTCTCAGTTATCCTGGCTCCACCTGTTTTAGCGAACTCCTCTGCAAAGACGTATCTAGTAACCCTCCACGCTCTATCGGATACTGCCGCCTTCAACCTCTGGCTGTTAGGGCCGAGCCTGTAGTTGTCTTGGTCGGATACCCATAGTACTCTTCCTTGTCCAGCCTCTAACCTGAAGTCGGTTGTTGGCATGAGGCTATCAGCTACCACCCACCTCTCCCTATTATAGGTGCCGTAGACATGGTCCATCCATCTCTTAAATAGCTCCTTGTAATCTTTTATGTTGAATTTCTCCTTGAACCACCACGGGCTTATATGGGTTCTCTCGTTAGTCCATGGTGGTGGAGGCGGTGCTGGCCCCGCATAGCCCTCCTGATGTCCGCCTTGTCGCTGACACCCGTTACCTGGCCTGCCTCTGAGTGCTCCTGTTAACGCGCATAGGTCTACTAGTGCGTATATTGACCTGTAATTCTGGTTCCATATAATCCCTTTCTCGTACATAAGCCAGACTCTCTTGGGGAATCCTCCAGCTTTTGGTTGGGCTAGCCAGTCTGCGGCCTTCTCTATATCGCTTCTTGGAACTCCTGTTATATTCTCTGCCTCGCTTAGAACCTCGTCTAAACTCTTCCTCCCCACTTGTAGTGCCTCTTCTAGGTAGAGATTATACGCTTCCTCATCCCAGTCGAAACCCCATCTTGACTTAGCCGCTCTATAGGCGTTTACATGCTCCTCCACAACGCTCCTATACTTCTCATATACCACCCTTGCTATGGCGTTTGCAAGAACAATGTCAGTGCCAGGCCTTGGACGTAGTATAAGGGCTCTATCGCCGCCGGCAGCTAATGCGGCCTTAGCCGTTTCACTCATTCTAGGATCAACCACTATAATGTATCCTCTATCGAATGGCTCTCCAGGGTCAAACCATTTCTCCTTCTCTCCTGTAGTCGCCCCCCTCAGGTTGTCTATAGCATGTTTGATGAACATTACTGTGGCTGTGCTGAATGAATTGGCACCCCAGAAAACCATGACGTCGGCAAGCCTCAAGTCGTGGAGGGAGTTATTCATAGCACCTGGGCCAGCATCGCCTATAGCGGGGTTTTCAGGGCCGAAGAAGGGTCTATTATGTATCCTTGCAAACGCCGTCCTGACTCCCACGAAGAAGAAGAGGTTGTGCGTCGTGTTATAGATCATTCCTCCTCCGCCGCCACCGCCGTGATCCGCTCTATGAGCGAAGATGTCATGTCCTTCTTTGCCGAATCCCCTGTCGATGCCCCATTTGTCTATAACACCCTTAACTACTCTAGCTATCAGGTCGATTGCGTAGTCCCATGAGACCCTCTCCAGTCTACCACCGAACCTCACCAGTGGATATTTAAGCCTCCTGGCGCCAGTAGTAGTCCAGGGGCTCCATACCCTATCGGCACCTTGTGTTCCTCCCCTGATGGAGTGGTTACCCCAGTTAATAGGGCACTCAGGGCTTGGCACTAGTGCTACGTAGACCTCCTCCCACTCACCAGTGCCCCTACCATTCCTCCAGTCCCTTCTAATCGTCTTGACAACCATGCCCTCGGATATCCAGGGTCTTCCATGCTCTGCTGATAGTGGCGGGGCAGGCTTTGTGAAGTCCGGGGACTGCTCGAGCCTCCTATTATATACCTCGTCAATGAGCTTATATACTATCCCGTGGCCGCCAGGTTCTGGCTTGCCCGACTCGCCTGCTGGCCACACGTACACGTCATACCCACAGGCTACATTACAGAATCTACATATGGTCGAGTAATACTTGGCTTTTGTTGATGGTAATGGTACAGATCCGCTTTCCCTAAAACTCATCTATCCCACCTCCTCTTAGAGGTTGCTCTCTACACCGTACACAAGCCTGTTGAAGCCTACGGCGTAGATGTCTCCGGTGTTTTCATCGTATTCTAGTATAACCTGTGGTAGGTACTCTGTTGCATGTCCTACTACAACCATACCCCCACGTGCTGGGTCGAACACGCTATAGTGTAGCGGGCATACGAGTGCCTTATTGGAGGGGTCATAGAATAATCCTCCACCCATGTGGGTGCATAGTGTTGAGAATGCCACTATATCATTGTCGGGGCCCACCCCACCTTGAGCAGGTTCTCCAAGTTTCAGAACAACTATAGGTCTACCCATGTAACTAATCTGGAGAGGCTTACCCACGCTTAAGTCTCTGATATTAGCTATCTTAACTCTCTCATAAGCCTTTAAGACCTCCTTTTCAACAGTTGTTGTCTCAGTTTCAGTTGTCGTCACAGTCCTCTCCAGAGTCTCGGTAGCAGTAGCAGTGGTAGTTGCGGTGGTTGTTTCAGTCTTTGTTTGCGTAACTGTCTGAGGCTTAACAACCTCTTTTACTG
The DNA here is from genome assembly GCA_015520195.1 of Desulfurococcales archaeon. Lineage (GTDB taxonomy): Archaea > Thermoproteota > Thermoprotei_A > Sulfolobales > Acidilobaceae > WAQN01. The sequence goes on from WAQN01000013.1 coordinate 3,721, forward strand.
GAGCAGTGGCTCTGCCTGCAAAATAGCCCACCGCTAATCCTACTATGCCAGCCGCTGATATAGCCAGGAACTCTCTTCTACTCATGCTATTCTTCCTTTCTCCCTCACTCCCCACACTATTCACCCACTGGTTCATAGATTAGTATATTGTATTGATGTAACTAAAATTCTGGTAGTAGGTATTTTTATATTTATAAAATGTATATACGGTTTTCTATATATAGAATTCTTTAGCGGCATCACAGTAAATATTTAAATATGATGTAATATATTAATATATATTGAGAAAGTATTTATTTTAATATATAAAACTTGGTAATATAAATTAACTAGTGTAGCTTTTGTATGTATCTAAATTCAACTATATAAATATATTTCAATACGTCTTTTAACATATTATTGGAATGGTTAAGGGTGACAGCCTTGAGTAATGCTGTAGATGAGACTCGTCTAGAGCATAGCAGTAGCGGCAAAAGGGTGGACACAAAGAGGAGGGAGCTCCTCAAGACAGTTACAATAGCGGCAGGATTAATGCTTGCCAGTGGGAGCGTAACAGTAGCTAGGGGTGAGTCAAGGAGAAGTAGGAGAGGTAAGAGGTTTGCTATGGTAATCGACGTTGATAAGTGTTATGGATGCTATGCGTGTGTGGTTGCGTGTGCAAATGAAAATAATGTGCCTGTAGGTGTCTTTAGGACTTGGATTGAGAGATACGTTAAGCCTGATGGAACAGTAGTCTTTGTCCCTAAGCAGTGTAATCATTGTGAAAATCCATCCTGCGTTGATGTTTGCCCTGTGAATGCAACTTACGTTAATGAAGACGGTATAGTGCTTATAAACGATGAGCTATGTATAGGTTGCGGTGCTTGTATACAGAATTGCCCGTATGGAGCCAGGTTCTTCAATCCAATTAAAGGAGTAGCGGATAAGTGTACATTCTGCTCACATAGAATCTATCAGGGCTTATTGCCAGCCTGTGTCGAAGCATGCCCCACTGGCGCCAGGATATTCGGTTCATTGGAGGATGAGGAGAGCGAGGTTTCAAGGATCTTAAGGACAACTAAGACTGAGCAGCTTAAGAAGTGGACGGGTAATGATCCACAGATCTTCTACAAGAGTTTGCCTGGCGAGGCGAATACATAGGGGGTGACTGGTTATGGAGGAGCTGATTGGCAGGCTCAGTGATATAGGTAATGTGTTCCCGAATGAGGTAGCATATGATTATAGCGTTGGGGGAGTTATATGGCGCTTCCTAATAGTGCTCTATCCCTTCTTTACTGGTCTAATAGCTGGGTCCTTCGTTGTCAGTAGCCTAGCTTACGGTCTGGGTAATAAGAGGTATTATAAGGTGGCTGGACTGGCACTGCTATTAACAGCATCATTAATGGTTGTACCCCTATTCCCTATGGCTGAGTTGAAGCAGCCTGGAAGAGCTCCTGAAATATTCACTAGACCTCACCTATTCCCCTCAGAAACCTATCCCGGCGTTTCGCCTATGGCTGTGTTCGGCGTCATTTATTTAGCCTATCTAATCCTACTGGTGTTTGAGGTCTTATTTACATTCAGGGCTGATATGGCTAGGAAAGCTGCTGAGACTGGCAGGGCAATATATAAGGTATTCTCTCTGGGCAGGGGCTACGATGAGGCCAGTGTTAGGGTTGATAGGGCTATAGTCAAGGCTTTGGCAATAATAGGCATCCCGCTGGCAGCAACATTCCACGCCTATGTAGGCTTCCTATTCTCAAGCGTCAAAGCTAGGATACTATGGATGGATACTATCATCCCAGTACACTTCTTAACATCAGCTATATTCTCAGGTACAGCATTAGTAGTGATAGCATACTACCTAGCTGGCAAGCTCTCCAAGGAGGGGATTGATCTTAACATAATGAAGGGTTTAGGGTGGATAATGCTATGGTCCCTACTGATATCACTAGGCCTAGAGCTGGTCTCAGAGGCTGCAAGAGCCTACTACCTATTACCTGCAGAGGGCATTAAATACTATGAGGAGCTATTATCACGCCTCGACGTGAGGACGACCTACTATGCACTTTCAATAATAATACTAGTAATACTCCTGATACCTAGATTAAGGAATGACGTCAGGATACTACTTCCAGTATCGGTCTTATCACTAGTACAGGTGGCAATGTACAGGTGGATAATAATAATAACTCCACAACTGCTATCAAGAACTGAGGCGGGCTTCCTCCATTACAGCGTTGAGGCCCACGAAGTAAGGCTTGCAATAGGCATAATCGCCCTGATGGGCTTGATCTTCGTCTTACTCACATGGCTTTTCCCATGGAACGGGTATTATGCTACTCATAGAGACGAGTTGGAGGAGGTGAGTGCTTATGGTAAGTAGGAGGGATTTTATTAAGGGAGTCACGGCTGCTGCCCTCATAGGGATCTCTGGTTATGGCTTAGCTCCTGTTATAAGGAAAGTGGTTAAGCCAGATTTCACGAGAATACCTCCAGATCCACAGAAGGGAGCTAATGTTAGATACGTATTCTCATCATGCCTAGGTTGTAATGTGAGGTGCGGTATCAAGGCTAGAGTCGTCAAGTATGACGGCATAGAGGTAATTGAGAAGATCGAGGGCAACCCGTATCATCCATATAACAGGGCAGTCAGCATAACAGCTGATAGCCCTGAAAAGAGCCAGCACATGAGGCTACTACCACTACCATACAATACGCCAGTAAAAGATGCCCTAGAAAAATGGCATGGAACATTATGCCCTAAGGGTCAGGACGGCATATACTATGTATATGATCCTTATAGGGTAATTAAGCCCCTTAAGAGAGCTGGGCCACGAGGCAGCGGAAAATGGAAGGCTATTAGCTGGGAACAGCTGATAAAGGAGATAGTAGAGGGTGGAGTTATAGAGGAAACCGGAGAGAAGCTTCCAGGCCTTAAAGACTTCTTTGTATACGGTAAGCTAAGGGATGCCGGGTTTGAAGATCCCAATGCTATACTAGGTGAGATTAAGAAGGACGTAGATAATATAATGAAGATCGCCAAGGATCCTAATACGAGTTACGATGACGTCGTAAAAGCTCTTGGAGCGTTTAAGCAGAAGTGGAATACAATCCTCGGCGAGAAAGGCCTAAGCCTAGAAGATATACTAATAGATCCTGACAGGCCAGACCTAGGCACTAAGGCTAATATGGTAGCGTACCTGAGAGGCCGAGGACAAGGTCACACTGATTACTTTAGTGCTAGATGGATAGCAGGTTTTGGCAGTGTAAACTGGCTTAGACACACTAGTGCATGCCAGCTAGGCTACTATGCAGCAAACTATCTATGGGCTGGATACACAGACATAAATCCTGACGTGTTAAGTGCTAAGGTACTCATAATGGCAGGAGTTGGCATGGGCAGGCAGCATCCCGGAGCCACGGGTCAGGGGATACTTATATCAAGAGCTGGTAGCGGCGACTTGAAGATCTACTATGTAAACCCGATTGCGCCAAGGACGGATGCCGGAGGCAACATAGTCTGGATCCCGGTTAAACCAGGCTATGACGGTGCTCTAGCATTTGCACTAATTAGATGGATTATAGAGAACGAGAAATATAATAGAGAGTTCCTGTCCATCACAAACGAAAAGGCGGCCGAAGAGAAGGGGTATCCCGTTCATTCAAATGCTACATGGCTGGTCATATTTGAGGAGGGCCATGAGAGATTTGGGGAATTCCTGAAGGACAAGGATTTGGGACTAGGAGATGAAGGCAAGCCGGTAGTATACGATGGCGAGAAACTAGTGGTATATGACCAGGTGAAGGAGGCAGTATTCGACTGGGAGGGTATAGTGACTTTATCAGATGGTAGAAGGGTTAAAGTAAAGACTGCATTCAAGATAGTCAAGGATGAGGCCTTTTCAAAGAGCTTCGAGGAGTGGCTTGCAATAGCTAGCCCCTACAAGCCAGGTACCATAGAGTTTGATGACTATGTAGAGAAGGTATTAATAATGGCCAAAGACTTTGCTGAGGCAGCTCCCAAGTCAGCGACATACGTGCATAGAGGAGTAGCAATGCACTCTACAGGCGAGTATGCTGTATGGGCATACAGAACCCTGGATACTCTAATAGGCAACTATCATAGAAAAGGAGGCCTCCTAGCCAGGGCTGAGCACACGAAGTACAACAAGTACGTTTATGATGTCGATAAGAAAGGCTTCGGTGAACCAGTAAAATGGGGCCCACCAATCGATAGGCATAAGGCCAAGTATGAAAACACCCTAGAATACTGGCTCAAGGTTAAGAAAGGAGAGAACCCATACCCAGCCAAGAGGCCATGGTACCCGCATACCCCTGAAGAGAGTTATACAGAGATATTCGCTGGTATATATGAGGAGTACCCATACAAGATGGGAGCTCTAATACTATTCTATGCTAACCCCGTTCTCTCCGCCAACTATGGAGTACGATTTGCGAAGGTGTTAAAGGATACTAGTAAGCTTCCACTCTTCATAGCAATAACAACAACGATAAACGAGACAATGATGTATGCAGACTATATAATACCTGACACGACGTATCTAGAAACTGGCACACTAGGCATCCAATACCTATACGCCTCCAGTGGTGGGGTAGAAGTAGCGGCTGCGGCCAGAAGTCCAGTTATAATGCCACTAACAGAGAAAATAGGGGAACCCGAAAGATATGCAAGCTTTTGGGAGTTCTTTGTAGATACAGCAAAATCCCTTGGAATGCCTGGCTTTGGAAGCAATGCGATCAAAGGATTAAAGCATAATGAAGGTAAGAAGTTCGACTTAAACAACTTATGGGATTATATAATGAGGGTCTACGCTAACGCTGCTATGCATGCCAAGGATATGGGCTTAATCCCGGAGAGTGTGCCAGAGGACGAAGTTAAATTCGTCGAAGAGAACTATCCCATAGCGAAATTCAAGAATCTCATACCAGATGAGTGGAGATACGTGGCATATATGCTAGCAAGGGGTGGTGTATTCTCAAGCTACGAAGAGGCATTCTACGAAAACGGTGTATCCAAGAGGCCTGTGCCAAGTAAGAGGAAGAAGTTCAAGAAGACTCTAATGCTATGGAATGAAGATCTAGCGAAGACAAAGAACAGCATCACAGGAGTCAAATTCTGGGGTGGACCAAAATACGTACCACCATCAACACACGCACCAGTTAAGGGTTCAGGAGGAGGCTTCTATGGCAACCCGCTAAGAGAACTCTACCCCGAAAGCGAGTATCCATACCAGTTAATCTTCTACACAGGACCACTATACACAAAGCATAGGAGCATGTTCTACTATCACCTAAAGCAGGTACACCCAGAGAACTATGTAGTAATCAACCCGAAGGATGCCGAGAAACAGGGCATAGAGACAGGCGATGTAGTTGAAATAGAGACTCCAACTGGAAAGCTAAAAGCCCCTGCTGTAGTCGAGCCCACCGTACCTCCGGGAGTAATCATGGTTCCCCACGGAATGGGGAGATGGGCTGACACTGTAATTAAGAAACCATACTACTTCGAAGTTAAAGAGAGTGAAGTCATGAGTTTGATAAAAGAATTACCCGATAACGTTGAAATGCCGAAAGACGCTGTAAACCCAGTTAAACCCTTACCAAAACTCGGTAAGAAGGTATTGTTCACAAAGAGTAGGCCAGAGTACTACGAGGAAGGTCTATACCCAGATAAGTGGAGATTTAATGGAGTAACGCCGAATGTAGTCGAGATATCAGATCCAAGTTTGGGAGGCTGGCCACTGATAGGGCTACTAAGTGCCACTCAAGCATTCTACGATACCGTAGCCAGGATAAGGAAGACAGGGGACAAATACAGGTTCGACCTAACATACCCATACCCTGTCTGGTGAGCTAGAGGTGGAAAGTCAAATAACACTTCAACATCCATCTTTTTTCCTTGGTCTCTCAAACCTATACAAGATCCTAGCACAAATACTTCTAGCTAAAATGGAATTAATACCCAAAATTAATACTTCAAATATACCCTCATACACTCTCAATTTAGTTGATCCCATAATTAAGTCTATAGAAAGTCAAAGCCCTGAAAGCATAAAAGCCCTGAAGGAATCTGAGTGTAGGAAGGATCTTGATAAATCATCTAAAATACTCTGGCCTAAGGTTCTAGAACAGGCATATAGGGAGCAGGGATACGTTATTGAAGAGAACTTGATAAGCCCCGATCACTTAGCAATACAGCTCTCCTATACCTCGCAACTACTATACGAAGCCGCTAATGCATTATCCTGGGGAAACAAGGAAACCTTTATAAATAGACTTATAGCGGTCCATAGGTTCCTCACGGTACACATGATGCCAACTATATCTCAATGTCGGAATCCAGTGACGGATAAAATGAGAGATATAATTATTACGACTATAGCATATATAAGGCCATTAATTATTAGTCTGCTTAAGGATAGACAGAAACTATAGTATTAATAACATAATATTAATATTTTAAGCTATAATATAAATGCATGAGTGTTTGGTGTTTG
>WAQN01000014.1 GCA_015520195.1 Desulfurococcales archaeon
ATGTATATCCTCCTCTTATCCACGCTCCTGACCCAGCCGTTCTCGTCCCTCTCGCCCGTAGCGTGTATGAACCTAGCGTACTCCAGGTCTGGGGCCCTCTCCACGAATACGTCGTAGCAGTTCCTGTATAGGAGGTTCTCATTGTGGATCACGTACGCCGAGTCCGTGGCCTGCACGGCGTAGAGCGTGAACTCCGAGCCCCTGGGGCCGAAGCAGTAGAACGCTAGGTACATCTCCCTACCACGCATCATCCCCCTAAGCAGGCCCATAGCCTCCTCCAGGCCCCTCCTCCTATCCAGGGTGTTAATAAACGGTATACTCCCCCCACCCTCGACTAGGATCCTCGTGTTCCTCCGATCCCTAGCTATGTCCCTCGGCCCATCAAAGTGCACAGTCTGTTTAGGATATCTCGTGGGATGCTCCTCTCCCTCCTCAACTGCCCTCCTACGAATATACTCGAAGTCCTCCCTACTACCAGTTAAGACGTACACACTGGCAGGATCAGCTAGACGCACAACCCGATAGACCCACCGGTGGAGAACTGGATCCCTAATAGCTAGAAGCCTGTCCAACATTACATCACTCATACGGGATGATAAGAGGTCTAATACTCCCTCACTCCCTGGGCCGCCGTTAAGTTTCAAGGTTTATTAATCACCACTATCGGCCAATGCACCATCAGAGCGTGTACTAGCGACACCCATGCCTAATATATTATTATCCTTAATTTCTAACGTTAAGGCATGCCATTAAGCACCTTAATCGGTGCTGTCGCACCCTCATACAGCCGGATGTCGACCTAAAACACTAGTGGAATGTAGCCTTTACTCATCAACTCGGCTATCCTCGAGCCAACGTATATGGTCTGAATCTTATCCTCGAGCTTCTCCAAGTAACCCTCAACCTCGGCTATTCTCCTGCAGGCTAGCGGCTGCTTCCTGGCCTCCACTAGGGATGATATTAACTCGATAAGCTCCCTATTACCCTCAGCTATAGCCCTCTCGATAGGACCGAAGAATATCACCTCGACATCATCAACCCATTTGTTCCTAATGGCGTTAATAGCCCACATCAGACCAGTCTTCGCTACATCCAAGTTATCACTAGATATTATAACTAGCACCTTCATCAAACATTACCACCGAATGAAGTTATGCAGGGATTCCACAAAATATATCTAGGTAATTATATAGTAGGATTAATTGGATATATCGAGTTTAGCATGTAGCCTTGGGAAGCATTTAGTAGTACCACGCTAGTAAATAGTTGATTGGAAAGGCGCTACTCTACACTACTTTCTCATTAAGGATAATAATATTAGAGTGGCTAGAGCGGTAATAGTTATAGTATAGCCTGCTAGTAGCGAGTACCTCACTACTGTGATGTGCTCCGTGACCTCCCCTAGCGCCTGCTCTAGCTGGGGGGATGTGGTAGCTAATGTATCATTTACGTCTACCAGGATGAACGTCTCGTTAACCATGGACTTCATCCTCCAGGGTGGTATTGTCTTGCTTGTTTCCTCGTCGTAGTAGGGTTTATCTAGGACTATTGATGCTGTCGCTGGGATGCTATACCAGGCGCCTATGATTAATAATATTAGGGCTGTTATGGCGTAGAACTTAAGCCACCTACCCCTTGATAGCATGGCTGGAGCCGCCATAGTATAGAACCAGTACGTGTAGACAGGGTTTACCACCTTAGATAATCCAGTAAATACTACTAAGAGTGCTGCAGCTGCCAGTAGGTGGTCGTCGAGTGATTCGTGATCCACGATCCTGCTCAGCGCCAGCGAGGCAGTTACCAGTATAGCAGCATATATCACAAGTGCTATATAGGCCTCCACGTTACCCGCCATAAGCCTTAGAGGCGTGGGGCCCTGAGGGGGCCTATCACTATGATATAATAGTATGCTGTAGGTGATGCTATTCAGTCCTGATCCATAGATGAAGGGGGCTAGGACGGCGAGAGCCATGGCAGCGTAGGATGCTACGATTACCACGGCATCCCTGAGCTTCCTAAGAGTGATTAGTAGTACGACATAGTATACTAGGATAACCCCGGTAGCGAGCTTGAACATAGAGGAGAGGGCTAAAAGCATGCCGGCAAGCACATACCTCCTCCTATGGAATGCCACTAGTGAAAGGAGAGCCAATAGCGTCATGAACGGTTCAAAATCATATGCTGCCACAACAAGCATTGTGGGAGCCCCGGCTAGTATGGCATAATAATACTTCTTATCCTCATACAGGCGCTCAGCGGTCTTGGCGTGTAGTATCACAGCCAGGAATACCGGGATCTTAACTACAAGCCTCTCAGCTATGAGCCTAAGCCTCTCACAGCAATCCGGTAGGCGGTCCAGAATAGCCGCCATCTTATATGAGAGCATGAACATGAGGGGTGATAACGGCGGGTAAACGATCCTGAAATCCATCCCCAGGAGAGTCCATGACCTATACATCTCCAGTACGCCATGGGAAGCCACGATTACCCAGCGCTCGAATACCTCGTAGTCTAAAGGATTAATTAACATTATTAGAGCAGTATAGATGACAACTAATGCATAAGCGTATACCCTAGCAGCAGGGGCTTGGGCCAAGCTCACCATCCAGCCTATTATATACTATACTGTTAGCTCGACAATTAGTCTCCGATATAATCCAGTAAAAAAGTTTATTGCCAGAATAGACTAAGCCTTGACAATTTAAATATTATGAACTACCACAGCCACCATTATGTGCTTAAGGGAGCTGAGGAATCCTTCATCTGAGACTCCACGTGACTCCTCGATAACTGTTTTGCACCTCATATCCTCTCCTCTTAAACTTTCAAACCGATATTCTCATTAGGAAGTGGTTTAGGCCTCCGCCTCGACAACCACTAACTCCTCACGCCCTAAGATCTTGGCAACGTATAGCTGCGCCGTTCGTACATCCTCGATACTTATCCTGAAGTCCTCGGCGATCCCCTCCAGGACCATGCCAGATGCGAGGAGTCCTAATATTAGGCCGTCAGTTATCCTTGTCCCACGTATCACAGGTCTACCACTTATAACCTTAAGATTCACGACAATTCACTTCAATAATTCCTTAAACATATATCACCCCAGCTTATCCCATCTGAATATACAATCTTCTTATCTCTACAAGTACTTTAAGTGAACGCCTGTGATGTCGCTTATATCTTTTAGAGAAACCGTTCCCCGCTTACGGTCTGTGTAGGTTTCCGTAGATCGATTCATCACGGTTTCCCCGGGCCCCCTCCCCGCCCGACCCGGGGAGCGGGTATCCGGGAACCAGGGGTCACCAACACACTTATAACCCGGGTAACCATTATAAGTCTACATCAGCACACCCCATAGCACATAAGGCGAGAAGAAGTCCACAGAGACCCCCCCAAAAGACCCACAAGCCAGAAACTATTACAAACCCTAGGCTTAGGGCTGGAGCTTTAGCCTGAAGGGGTTCCCGGCTTTGGCTTTCAGGGATGGCACTGGGATCTTAGCGGTTAGCGATGTACATAGTCCTCGATATCTATCGCTATTCGTCGACGCCGTGAATAAAGCCTCCGCTAGCGGGGCGGACTATTGCCTATTGATATTCGCTGGCGATATGATACTCAGAGGCAGGGAGGAGATGCTAGAGCCCGTTCTGAGAACAGTAAACGAGAGAATGCCGGGTGTACGTGTGGTGGCAGTATTCGGGAACGAGGAATACGAGGATATCAGAGATAGCCTTAGAAGGAGATATAAAGAGATAACATGGCTCGACGACGAGTACACCGTGGTCGAGTGCCGTGGCGAGAGCTACGCCATAGTAGGCACGACAGGGGCGCTCGATAGGCCAACCACCTGGCAGAGGAGGCATAAACCCTATTTACAGAGGGTGTACTCAGAGAGGCCTGGAGTGATCGCTGGGCTCTTGAAGGAAGCCAAAAATAATGCGGAGAAGGTTATCC
>WAQN01000015.1 GCA_015520195.1 Desulfurococcales archaeon
ACGGGGTCCTAGCGTATATAGCGTTCAAGCCATACATTAAGGGAGCCTTCACTGTTTCCCCAGCCTTGATGTGGCTATCCGTAGTTGCTGTGTTATCGCTGCTAGCAGTTAAGGAGGAGAGGGATATGATCAAGAGACTCGGAGACAAGTATCTAAGCTACACGAGGAGAACCCCGTTCCTAGTACCATTACCCGGGCCCATAGGTAGAGCGCTAACCATACCGCACAGGCTACTAGGATGGACTCCGGGAGACCTAAGGAAGGCAACAATAATAGCAGCCATATACCTTGTACCCTTAACCCTAATCCCCTTTCCCATTTAAAGTAATATCAGTGCTTATGTGTTCAGTGTTTACAGCGAAAGTATCTCCACAATCCGCCCATAAGTCTCCCAATGTACTTCTTTACTAGCGCTCTCCAGGAGCGCTTCAAAGTCTACCTGATAGTCCCCGGATAACGCATTACCTGGTCGCGGGAGGACTAGTCTGACCAATAACTTTTTGATTACAAGCTAGGCGGTAACCGTTATGAGCCCTACGCGAGGCGAGCTAGCTAATGCTATTTTATATAATATAATCTTTGGTACTATGTCATACTACCGTGTACACAATAACCGGGTGTAGTTAGTGATATAATATTGAGGGCGCTTTAATTGTATTTATTTCCAGACACTCGGCCTATGTAATATAGTGGCTAGGGATCCTAGCCAGCATAAACTCTGTTGCAGTAATGTGGAGCTGATGGGTATGGGCCTCAAGTTGGTGGTTGAGGGTTTCAAGTCCATCAGACATGCTACGCTGGAGCTTAGGCCTGTCACAATACTCATAGGCCCACCCGATTCTGGCAAGTCTAATACCCTTGAGGCTCTGGGGCTCCTCTCTTATATATCCTATGGTGGCGATGTTAGGAGGTACTTCCGGTGGGATTCCCTTGCCGCACTTAGTCATTCCATGTCCCAGGCTATATCCGGGGTAGAGCTTAAGAGTAACGGTGAGTCCATCATCGCCTCCAGGCTACTCTTCGAGACTGGGAGCGTTAAAGCCGAGGTGAAACTAGGTGAAGGCCCACTCACCATGATCGAGTATAGCTATGAGGGTGATGTGAGAGCGTGGTCTCTTGCTCCAGGATCCTACGAGGCCCTCCAATCTCTCTTAAGAGTGAGGTTCTACAGGTACACACCTGTAAGTCTGGCTTGGAAGTCCGCGGGTAACGGATTTGTATTGAGCAGGATCCTAGAGGGGGATCCAGGGCTATACGATGAGTTACTCGATAATCTACTATTACCACCTAATGGAGGCAATCTCACGAGGCTTGTGAGATCTAATACTGAGGCGGCTGACTTGGTGAAGTCCTTCCTCACCGGGTGGCTTGGATATGATGACGTGGTAATCACCAGGATACCCACGCCTAGGGGTCCCCCAGTCGAGAGTATTACTGCTATACTAGCAGAGAAGGGCATACGCACGTCGATACCACTCAGTCTTCTATCGGATGGCGCTATCCAGTACCTTATGGTAGCACTCTCACTGACAACCAGGCCTCCGAATAGGATCCCTAGAGGGGTACCAGATATTGTGGCCCTAGAGGAGCCGGAGGCTCATGCCTTCCCATACCTGGTGAATGCCATAGCGGAGGAGATAATCGGTGCGACCCGTGAGGGCGTATACGTCATGCTATCAACCCATAACCCATACCTACTGATACGCCTTATAGAAAAAACCCCAAAGGACTCGCTGGCAGTATATTATGTATATTACAGCCGGGCTAAGGCAAGTAGCGTATACGTCATGCTATTGGATGAACACCTGGAGGAACTGCTGGAGGAGGAGTATGCTTCCCTTTACACTATAGAGGACATACTAGAGGATAGCGGGGTAATTCTGAAGTGAGCGGCGGAGAAACAATCATACTCTATGAGTGTATAAACGATGAGGCAATAGCTAGGCTCATAGCTAAGACTAAAGGAGGAAGAACGATACCTAGACATGCAGGAGGTAAGACCCGGGTACTAGAGAAAGCCTACAAGCTAGCATCTATGGGAAAGGCCTCTCCTGATCAGATAATAGCGCTCATAGACCACGATCCAGAAGCCCGATGGCCTAAGAGTCACTCTTATATACGAACGAAAATGGAAAAGATAGATGAGCACACGTACGTATTTAGGGAGAAGCATGGAGATACATATCTCACCATACTGATATTCTCTCCAAGGCTGGAGGAGTGGCTATTAGCCGTCTGTAAAACCCTGAAAAAGCGGGTGGATCCCTCGGCGCTACACAGAAATCCGAAGCTCTTCAAGGAGATACTAGACAGGTGCGGAGATGAAGTACAAAGTATACTACGGAGGGCATTAACCGGCAAACACTATCACACCGCATGAAGGCGGTAAGGTTCTCTCAAAGCTATACCTTCTATGGATTCTTCAATACCCGTTTCTCCTTACCGCCTCACTTCGTATCTAAGACCATAGCATCTTATGTCTATGATAGAAAAATTCCCTCCATACTGGCAAAGACCTAGACGTATCTAATAGAGATCAAGGCTAGCCAGAAGCTCTTAAGAACACGTAGCGGCAGCATCCTGGAATAGTATAAGAGAGGATGAGTTAAACACAAATGTATATGTTTGCGTTACTTGGGACACCGAAATATATGTAATCCGTATGACAGGGGATCCTTGTCGTGTATAGTGGTCAGGGTAGGGGCTACTGATGGTCCTGGAGGCCGTCTCTGGGGGTCACGTTTAGTGTGTGGGTGGCCGTAGTTGATGAGACCTGCTGTATTACTCACATTGGCGTTGATAGCGTTTATAGGGCCTTTTGGAGGGAACATGATC
>WAQN01000016.1 GCA_015520195.1 Desulfurococcales archaeon
ATTTATCGCTAACTTCACAGATCAACCAGGCTAGGTGCTTTCTTAAGTGCTCACAGTTATCCGCTAAGATTACCAGATGAAACCGAAGCTAACCCATTCCTAAATCTGAACTAGTAGTTATAGCCTTATTTTGAGGAGGAAGATTTAATATAGCCGATATTATGTGGCGGGCCCGCCGGGATTTGAACCCGGGACCACCGGCTTTCCCCGCGCAGGCTCCCTATGCTTAGAAGGCCGGCGCCCTATCCTGGCTAGGCCACGGGCCCTTCCTAGTTGTTGTTATTTGGTATTTAGGTTTAATAGGGTTTTCCGCTTGTCTATAAGGTTGGTGGAGAGCCCAGGCGTCTCTGAGCCCTTTTTGGCTGTGAGGATTTCAGCCTTGGCTGACGGTTTCATGTTATTCCTTCTCTTATTATTGATATTGCGAATCCAGCCATTATTAGACTCATGAACTTGTCTATGAGCAGGGTTCCGTGTCTGCCTAGTAGTTTTAGGGTTTTACTGCTAGCTGCTAGTATCGGGTAGGTTAATAGTATGACTAGGGTCGTTGTTATGATTGCTATGACGACGCTGTACGTGTATTTTATGTATAGGACTGTGGATACGGCCCCTGGCCCTGCTAGTAGTGGTGTTGCTAGTGGGAATACTGCTATGGATTCGTCTCTCTCCTCTCTAAAGCCTATTTGTATCTCGAATAGGCTTGCGGCAGCGTATATTAGTAGTATCAGGCCCGTAGCGATCCTGAAGTCATCTATGCTTACATCGAGTATTGAAAGTAGCACGTCGCCAACCACCACGAATGCTACTAGTATTATGAATGCTGACGCTACAGCTCTCCTTAACACTGGAACTCTCTTATCCTCGGGTAGCCTGGATAATATAGTATAAACATATGGGGAGACCCCTATAGGGTCTAGCACTACAAATAACATTATGAACGGCCTCAGGTCTAACTCTACCATGACTGGCACCGCTAATGGCCTGGGTTTAATGCATGTTCTTAAGCCTTCCATTCATCATCCTTCTATCCAGGGTACTGGTGTTATAGGGTAGATCGACATGAGGTGTAGTGACTTACAATACGATATAGATTATGATCTAATAGTTGACTCGATAGTGGATAATGGGGCAAGGAGGGTAGTAATACAGCTGCCAGATGGGTTGAAGCAGTATTCTCATAGCATCTATAAGTGTATTGAAGGGAGGCTTCCACGCTGGGTGGATGTATACATACATGCAGATCCCAACTATGGAGCCTGTGACCTACAGTATGGCCAGTTATGGGCTACTCTAAAGCCTGACCTGATTATTCATATAGGGCATAGTCCATACCCTAAAGAGCTCGCACACCCTGGGCTAGAGCCTAGGGGCTCAGGGTTAAAGGTTGTGTATGTACCCGCACTTAGTAGGACCAAGATCTCAGAGGAGATGATCTCAGAGGCCGCTAGGCTTCTTAAACAACATGGGGTTAAGAGAGCAGCAGTAACCACGACTAGCCAACACGTGCACATGATTAAACAAGTCGCCGATGTGCTTAGAAAATATGGCATAGAACCTGTAGTACCCCGAGGCATAAAACCGTATTTTCACGATGCCCAGATTATAGGATGCGATTATAGACTCCCATACTCTTCTAAAGCAGAGGGGTTTCTATATATCGGCGGCGGCGTATTTCACCCGCTCGGGCTATACTTAGCCACGTTGAAGCCAGTCGTCAAAACGGATCCCTATGAGGGGAAGAGCGTTGATTTAACTAGTGAGGGTGAAAAGCTCTATAGATCACGCCTCTATACAGTCATGAAGGCCATGGACGCTGACAACTGGGGAGTGATTGTAGGCCTAAAAACTGGCCAATATAGGCCTTGGCTTGTGGAGAGACTCAAAAAACAGATAATAGAGGCTGGTAAAAACTACATGCTAATAGCATCAGAGAACCTGACTAGGGAATCTTTGACGTCTATAGACTCAGACTGGTATGACGCATTCATAGTAACAAGTTGCCCCCGCCTGCCCACCGATGACTACTGGGATTACCATAAACCCGTGTTGACCCCAGGAGAGGCATACATGGCTTTGAAAAGAGTCTTAGAACCCTATAGGTTCCCATGGTGAACTCTCAACTACCCGGGTTGAGTATTATTGGTTAGGATAGATAAACTAGCTATCCTGATAGAGAGAACAGTACCCCCAATAAGATCGCCTATACTAAACTTAGAGCAGTACACCACACCCGGCGATATAGCAGCCAAAATAGCGTTACACGCTAAACTTAGCGGTGCATTAGATGAAGCCGTAGTTGCTGATCTAGGCGCCGGGACGTGCAGGCTTATAGCCCCCTTACTGATCCTAGGCGCATCTAAAGGGTATGCAATTGATGTAGATGAAAGACTTGCTTATGAATGCCTAAATGCGTCTAGGATACTTAATATAGGAGATAAACTGATATACATTATTTCTAGGATAAAAGATGAGATTGGTCCTTTAAAGGATGGCGTTGACCTCGTAGTTGTTAACCCGCCGTTCGGCGTGTGGAGGAAAGGAGCCGACTGGGAGATGCTAAGCTATGCATTATACCTGAACCCGGAGAGAGTGTATGCAATATTAAAATCCGGTAACATAGAATATCATACTAGGATGGCCCGCGAGAGAGGCTACGAGGCTCGGGTATTGTGGAGTGAGGACTTCCCCATACCAGCATCCATGGAGCGGCATAGGAGTAGGATAAGGTGGATTAAGGTTGACATCGTACTATTCAAGAAAGAATAGACTGGTGGTTCCAGGGGAACCACTAGCATCGGCTGAAGAGTATGTTAACGGTGGATCAACATATATAGACGACGGACTCATTAGAGCATCAACGCTTGGTATTCTAAGAGTTGATGAAAGGAGCAAACTAGTCAACGTGCAGCCATTCAAGAAACCTAAAATGCCAAGGTCAGGGTCTAGCGTGGTCGGATTAGTGACTAGTGTGCGCCACGACATGGTTATAGTGTCCATGTATGGCGAAATAGACCTCCAGCCTTCTCCGAGATGGTTGTACGAGTATTCAAGTATATATTCAGGGGCTATAGCTATTTCAATGGTGACTAAGGAGTACGTTGATGACATAAATAATTATTATAGGACCGGGGACATAATCCTGGCTAGAGTATTGAATAATAATACGCCATACCATTTAACAACTAAGCCGCCTCAGTATGGCGTTATATACGCGTTATGCTCTAGGTGTGGAGGTATACTACAACCAGTTAATCCAAGGACGATGAAGTGCCCGCGCTGTGGTTATAGTGAGAGTAGAAAGGTTTCCGTGTTAGCGTCGTCAAAATTACTACGTATTAATATAAAGAACTATCTTGTGGTAACTAAGTCCTGGTGATTCATGGAGGACACGGATATGAAGGCTAAGCGTGTTATATACGTTAAGGTGCCGCCAGAAGAGAAGGGCAACCTGGATAGATTCCTTGAAAAACTCTCTAAAGCACTTAGAACTCAGGATGCTATTCTAAGGATAGAGGGTGACAGGGTTAGGATAGAGGTTCATGGAGGAAAGGCTAGGATCAGGGACACGATAATTCATATTAAAAGATTAATATCGGAATATAAGGTGACAGGCTCTACTAAATACTCCTATAAGCCTGGTCTTATATTTAAGAGGGTGGGTTCAGCTATACCCTTAGATGCATTAGCACTCCTCTTGAACCTTGAAGGCTGGGAAGCCGAGTATAGGGAAGGAACCCTACTAACTAATGCTAAATTAGAAGATGTGGTCACAATGGGCATCCTGTTAAAGGACTCTATGGATAAGGTCTCGTTTCTCAGCATATCTACTTCTGTAAAGAAAGCCTTAGCGGTAGCAATGATTGAAACTGGAAGGAGTGGCCAAGAGCTCATAGAAAGAGCGTTGGATGAAGATCTTATATTTGAGCATGGAAAGAGGCTAGTTCCTAGAACCAGCTGGATAGATCTGGCTAAAACTCTAATAAGCTCGGAGAAGAGCCAGGTAGAAGGGGGATAATGAAGTGGGTGTCGAGGCCAGGCTTGAGAAGTCAGGGGATCGTAGGTATAAGCTCGTACTTGAAGGAGAAGACCACACCATGGGAGCCTTGTTAGCATCTAAGCTTAGGTCGATGGAGGAGGTGGGCCTAGCATATTACGAGGAGCCCCATCCACTGGAGGGTAGGATCATAGTCTTCTTTACGCTGAAGACAGAAGTAGATCCATACGACATCATAGTAAAAGCGCTTGAATCTATAAGGGAGGATGAGAGGGTGTTTAGAAAGCTCTACATAGACGCCCTTAAAGAGAAGGGAGTAGATATTGAAGACCTACAAGCATGAGGTAAGGATACTAGCATCAAGATGCAAAGATGGTATATGTATAGGATTAATAGTTAGAGGAAGGGGATTTGACGGGGCAGTAGCTGGTAAAAACTGTAATGAATTATGTGAGAGGCTTGTAGCAAAAGGCTATATATACGAGTTACGCCTATCCTCAGGTGACTGCAATTGCGGCCTTACAAGCCTTAATATTAACGGATTACACGAGATAAACTTGTTCCTAGAGAAACTTCTAGCAAGCATAACTAGCTTCGTCTGGAATGAAAAGGGAGAATAAAACCCTAGTATCATCACGCCTCACACTATATCCAGCCCCTGTAACTACTTAGTATATAGAATATCAAGTGTTAGAGGGTGTTAAGGCAGTGTCTTCTAGTGTAGCACTAAGACTGGTGAGTGGAGGGCCCTACGGTAAAACCGTATATCCCTCGATAGACCCGGGAACAGACTATAGTATAGCCAGTAACACGTCAACTATATACTCTATAGCTGCTCTGCTAGGACGCCATTTAGGCAAAAACGTTAGGAAAATCGTCATAGAATATGATGATAATAGTATAATTGTTATATGGAAGGCTAGTGATGGTTCAATAGCTGGCGTGATCGCCGAACCCGGCGCTAGCATACATCGGCGCCGAGGCGCACTTCTTCATCAACAGTGAGTATGACCGGTTTTTCCCCGTTTCCACATGGAGCTGCAAGCACCATACCCTGGCTGACTATGCCAGCAAGCCTTTTTGGTTTGAGGTTGACGAGTACCACTACAAGTTTCCCAATTAGATCCTCCGGCTTATACCACTTAGCTAGACCTGCAACCACCTGTCTCTCCTCCCCTCCAATATCAACGATCAACTTCAATAACTTCCTGCTATTAGGTACTCTCTCTGCCCTTACAACACGGCCTATTCTTAGATCTAACTTGGCGAAATCCTCATATTCGATCACACTAGGCTTCTCCATAGCTATTCACCTAGTGGTTCTATTATTGTCTTATCCTCCAAATTATAAAAATAGCTTGCGACTAGCTGGGGGCCCAGCAGTTATTTATTAGTGTGACTATATGTTCTTTCCTAGCTTCATTCTAGTTTTATAGTCTCTAGAGAATTATAATGATTTAGTGGGGAGTATGGCTGGTGGGCTTAGTTAATGTGCTTTTAGGCCTGGACTTGATTGCTGGGAGGGCTACCGCTATAGGCGCTGACTTCCTATTATCTGGCCCTTTAAATTTATGGTTTAGAGGTTTGACTCCTAACCCTAAACCGTTCTTTGTATTGGTGACTAGCTTTAAATCTGCTGATAGGCTTGTGGATGCTCTCTCTATAGGCGCCACTAGTTTGGCATGGCCTGAGTCATGGGGTAATATTAGGGGTCGACGTGTTAGGCTTAATTTGAGGGGTTATGTTATAGCTATACTTGTTGACCCTGAGATCGAGACTAACAATGGCATAACTAGATTCGTAGCTAGTGATATGGCTAGGAGGGCTGGCCATGTAGTTATAGGCGACTATATAATCAGGCTTGCACCTTTAGACTTTGAATATGTTCTTAGAAATGCCGTAGGAGGGTTTATGGACGATGAAGCCCAGGAGGGCTTGGAGAAGTAGTGAGGCAATAGCTGCAAGTATATTAGAGGATCTAGGCTTCAATATAGTCGAGCTCCATAAGAGGATATCTATAGAGGGGTTTGACGTTGGAGAGGTAGATATAATAGCTGAGAGGGATGGTGTATACTATGCCGTCGAAGTTAAGGCTGGCATGGCTGATGTAAGTGGCGTTAGGCAGGCATATGTAAATGCTCTACTCTTATCAATGAAGCCAATGATTGTCTCCAGGGGGATAGATGAGAAAGCACTTAAACTTGCTGAAGAGCTCGGCGTAGAAGTGATTACACTACCAGATCTAATTATAGCTAGCGTGGATGAACTCAGGGATATAGTTAGAGACGCCATGGCCAGCATCATATACGAGTTGCTCAGCGTCTTAAATTCGTGTAATTTAATAAATGAAGATGACTACATTATAATTAATGCTATAGCTAGCACCCCGACATTACATGACGCCGCTAACACCCTTGGCATTGGAGTCAACGATGTAGTTAAGCGTATCTCAGAGCTAAGGAATAAGGGGGTAATCACGGGTGGAAAGGACTACTCAAGCTTAAGGCTTCAAGCAATGTTATTAATCCTATGTAAGATAATTACAAACAAAAAATGATATGGCTTCAATTAAATTAAAAACTAAATATTTATCAGTTATTTAACTAATAGGTCTCCTATATTAGTCCCAACCGGAATGCTACAGCTATCCCAAAGAATATCAAGTAGAATACAAACGCTACTGCCATCAGTGCTACGAATAGCGGGCTCGGCTTTATAGCTTGATATATTTTATCTGGTAACTGCTTTAGTAATACAGTATTTATGTAGAGTAGCAACAGCGGTGATATAACCATTGCTAACAGGCTCATTACAGCCCCGAAAGCCACCAAGTCGCCGTAGCTGACTCCTCCTATCATGGCCGCAGCGACTAATATGAACTCTACTACTATTATGCCTCCCCACCAGTAGGCATACCATAATCTTATATCCTTCTTCACAAAGTTCCTTACTCCCTCATATGTTACGTAGAGCGTGTCAGCGGCCTGTCTGACCAAGCCCTCCATTAACGCTACCTGGGTGTTGAATAGGATCAGCCATACTGAGAATAGGTATAGCTTGCCCCCTATCTCTCCCAGTGGAGTGTATCTGGCTATTGCGTCTGATGTCAACTCTAGTATCTGGCCTCTTACCTCTGATACCTTCATATCAGCTACTAAACCTGTTTTGTATAGTAGAGCATGGCTTAGTGCAATGAACATCAATACGGTTATTAGATTCCCTAGGAAGAATACTATCCATAACACGCTATTAACGTTATTCTTCCATGCCTTTATTCTCCTGGCATTCTCATCGGTATTCTCTGGTATAGCCCCGTAGATGTCTATGGCTGTAGGCTTACCTGTTAGCCCTGGTATCGTACCCACGTATTTGCCCATACCGAAGCCCGCATCTCTAACCCAGAATGTATACCATATATTCGCTAAGCCACCAGCACCTACGAATGCTATAGCGGCAGCGAAAGTCCACCAGTCTATTTCAGCTGGCCTATCACCGAATCCCGTAAACATCTGCTTTAACATGGCACCCCAGTCAGACAGGCTTGTCCCAGTAATGGCTGTGACTAATATTATAGCCCATGCCAAGAATAGAGTTACAGTCTCTATTATCTCTACAGCACGCCTAGCTACCCTGGATAATAGTACAGCTGCCAGTACTATCAGGGCCCAGAAGTATACCCAGAATAGTAGCCCATAGTCTCCACCAGGCCATTTACCTATTAGCTTGTAGAATGCTGAAGCACCACCTATCATCCATCCAGGCCATATAAATGCTACATAACCCAGGAACAAGAATAGCCACGTAGCAGCAGCCATACCTATTACTCTTCCAGCACCTTGTATGTGATGCTCGCCGCTGACTATAGGCCACCTGGTCATTTCCTGGGTCCATATCGTCTGCATTAGCAGCCCTATGAAGGCACCCCATACCAGGATGAACCCGTATTTGGCGCTTAGAGTAGGCCATATTATGGTCTCTCCACTACCCAGTGCTAGACCCAATTCTATTATGGCTGGACCGCCTAACAGTAGTATTGATTTTGGCACTGGAACCTCCTTAACCTTTCGAATGGGATATTTCCCTATTACTATTTGTTCCTCTTGAGGGGACTGTGTCTCGGCCACTAGAATCCCCCCTAAAATTACGTCATGAATATATTTGAGGAAAACCATTAGATATATAAACTTTGCCTGTTTAGCAGGCTTATATACAATTCGATGACCTCCCTCGACGCAGTTCGACGAATTCTTCAATTCCTACTCTTAAATCCCTGTATAAAGGCTTCCATAGATTCGTCATAACCAGTTATCATGTCACACTATGAAAGAGAGAAACTGTGTCGAGAGTACCATAAGGCCGAGGCGTTATAATTTCTTGTGGTGTCTTATTTCCATTTCCCTTTCCGAATGGCTGAGGATTCATACGTTAATTGTCAGTATTGTTATTGAACCAATATCCGAGAGCAATGGAAAACTACTTCAAGCCCTTAGACGATAAGATTTATGAATCCTCATACTGATGCATATGATCACACCTCCTATAGTCCTCTTTTATGTTAAAAACACAAACAAGGAGAACTAATAAAATTGCATATAGAACAATATAAGAG
>WAQN01000017.1 GCA_015520195.1 Desulfurococcales archaeon
CTATAATATAGATAGAAAAATAGAATATAGATTAGAAATAAATGTAATAGATGTAAAATCTATTAGACAGGAGAATCTAGAGATATCCATTGGAACTGCCCCTGACTGTAACAGCTTGAATATAAGCGAATACACGTTTAAAATAAACCCTAATGATATGAATGGATTCTCCATTAAACTGAGGCCAGAACATAAGCTCTGCTATATAGTGCTAGAGGATGGTATTAACATCTATCCCTATAGTAGCTTCTCTGTTGAAGGACCTGGCAGAGTATTATTAACCTTCAATTATCCTACATTGAGAGCATTCATAAAAATGGATTTCGTCATAGAGAAAATATATATTACTATAAGAAGTAAACAGGAAGACTCTAATGATAATATCAAAATGCTCGTTGAGTGGCTTAATGCCAATGTAACCTCTACCAGTGTAGAGTATGGGTGTAAGTTACCATGCAATTTAACGCTAGATCCCCCTATTTTCGCTACATCCGTTAACGTATATATTCATAGATAGTAAATAATTGCATAGTAATTATATACTAAATTAATTCCAGTCCTGGAAGCTACTTGAGAAAACAGGCATTTTTAAATACCCTCTCCTTATATCATATAAATAACTGACCCACAAAAGTGGTAGGTGGATAGTATGGATAAGTATAGGATATTAACGGCTGTACTCCTAACGGCTTTAATGATACTCCCAGTAGCGCTTACTCCTAGCATCGCCTTCGCTCAGGAGGTCGGCCCTGCAACAAATAAGATAACGTGGTCTAGATTTACCCTAGACGAAATAGCCGAGGCGTTCCGCACCGATAAAGTCGATGTATACCTATTCGGCTTAGACCCTGATGTTGCCCAGGAGATGGCACAGATACCTGGTATAAAACTATACACAGCACCAGCTGGCTTAAACGACTTCGGCCTAAACCCCGCGCCAGTCCAGATAGTCGAGGTCAACCAGGTATTCACTAGTAAAGAGGACGCCGCGGCATTCTTTGGTGTCGATCCAGTAGTCATAAGGTACGTAGAGCCGATGGAAGAAGAAGGTAAGACTACTGTAGAGTTCTGTGCCATGCAGGCGGACTTGCCAGCAGGCACCACTATAGTATGGGAGAGTGATAAGCTAAACCTCAACCCGTTCTGCTTTAGAGACATAAGATTCGCGATGAACTACGTCATAGACAGAGAGAGGATAGTAAAGGAGGTATACAAGGGCTTCGCCATACCAAAGTACACGTTCTATGGACCAGATGACCCCGTATACACTGAGTTAATAGATGTTGTTGCAGAGTTCAGGTTCACCTACCAGCCACAGTTAGCTAAGAGTATAGTCAACGATGTAATGACAAGGGCTGGAGCCCAGTTACAGGGTGGAACCTGGTATTACATGGGCAAGCCTGTATCCATAACTGCTATAATAAGAGTTGAGGATCAGAGGTTCGAGCTAGGCCACATATTCGCTCAGGAACTCAAGAATCTCGGATTCCTAGTTAACATACAGGAGCTCACATTCTTCGAGGCAATATTGAAGGTGTACTTCACCGATCCAAAGGACTTCGAGTGGGGCTTCTACACTGAAGGATGGGGTAAGGGAGCGATAGACAAGTGGGATGCAGGTAACCTAGCGCAGTTCGGGGCAACATGGCTAGGATGGGCTCCTGGATGGGGTGAGGCGGATTACTGGAACTACAAGCCAGAGGTGGTTGACGAGGAGGGTAATAATGTTGACTTCTACAGCAAGGCAACACAGCTGATGCAGAATATAACAAGTAAGGAGCAGTGGATAGACTACCTGAGGAAGGGTACTAGACTAGGAACGCTTGAAGCCATAAGAATATGGGTCGTCGCGACACTAGACTCCTTCCCAGCAAAGGAGGATCTCAGAGGAGTAACAGTAGACATGGGCGCAGGACTCAGAAGCCTCTTCAACTGTAGGGGCTGGAGCATACCAGGCACAGATACAGTGAGGGTAGGCCACCTATGGACCTGGACCACCAGGAGCGTCTGGAACGTGTTTGGAGGATTCAACGACGTATACAGCGTTGACCCAGCAAGGTGTACCTTCGATCCATTCGCCTGGTTCCATCCATTCAACGGTAGACCAATAGAGTTCAGGGCAACATTCGACTCGATAGAGACTGCTGGACCAGAGGGCAAGCTACCTGTACCCAGCGACGCTATATGGTGGGATGCAGAGAACGACGCATGGGTACCCGCAAGCCAGCTTGGCAGAACTGAGGCTACATCAAAGGTCGTATTAGACCTATCAAAGTTCTTCGGTTCAAAGTGGCACCATGGAGTTGAGATAACATGGGCAGACCTACTAATGTACTGGGGAGAGTGGATCGACATAACATACGACCCGGAGAAGTCCGTCATAGAGTCATCAATAGCAGAGCCAACTAGGCCAATACTAGATACATTCGTCGCTATAAGACCGCTTGTAGATGAGAATAAACTGGAAGTTTATATTAACTACTGGCACTTCGACGAGGCATACATCGGATTAAACGCTATACTAGCAACGGTTGACATACCAGCAGAGCTCGTAGCCCTCCACGACTACGTGGCATTCGTAACCAAGGAGAGAGCACTGAGTGATACAAGAAGCAAGGACGAAGGTATACCACAGCTGAGCCTAGTCCTACCAGATGATGCACAGTTAGCCAAGGAGAAGTTCCAGGGAGACCTAGGCGCCAACGGCTACAACCTCTACAGGCCGTTCTTCACTCTCCCAGATGGAACAGTGCTGATGACACAAGACGAGTGGAACGCTAGAGCCCGGGCAGTCGTATCATGGGTAGATCAGTATGGCCTAGCATGGATAAGTCAGGGACCATTCATGCTAACATTCTTCGACAAGGACGCGCAGAAACTGGAGCTAACCGCATTTAGAGACCCAACATACCCATTCGGCCCCGCAGACTGGGTATTCGGAGAGCCACAGCCTACAACAATAACCCAGGTATCAGTACCACTAGTAGAGCCTGGCAGGCCAGCACAGATAATAGTGTCAGCAACAGGCATAGCTCCGCTACACGTAAAGTGGCTGCTAAGAGATCCACTAACAGGCCAGATAGTAGCTAAGGGAGAGGCGGAGCCAACAGCAACAGGCTTCCTAATATTCCTAGACAGCGCCCTGACAGAGAAGCTCGCAGAGTACGCGGTATACGAACTAGCAGTAATAGCATATTCCGAGGTGATAGCGCTACCAGCAGAGTCCGTACAGCCACTTAGAACAACGGCAGCTATAACGAAGGAGTTCGAGCAGCTAAGAGGTGCTCTGGAGGAGGTAAGCAAGGCAACGGCAGAGCAGCTAACACAAGTACAACAGCAGTTCCAGCAGCAGGTATCACAGCTGCAACAGCAGTTCCAGCAGCAGATACAGGAGCTGCAATCAGCTCTAGGAGGCCAGTTGGCAAACGCTCTTCAGGGCTTATCTAACACGCTGGCAACAACAACCCAAGACTTGTCAAACACTCTGGCAACAACTATACAGCAGCTCTCAACAACGCTAGATACAAGCCTTAAGGATCTAGGAGACAGGCTGGACAAGTCGATAGGCGATCTATCAAGCAAAGTAGACACATTATCAAGCACAGTAGACCAGCTGCAATCACAGGTGTCAACGCTAAGTGATACGGCAGATGCCGCGAGGAGCGTAGCTGAGGAAGCTAAGAACGCAGCTGACAGTGCAGCGTCTTCAGCTAGGATCGCTATGATACTTGGAGTGCTAAACCTGATAATATTACTAGCAATAGCAGCCTTAATCTTTAGAAGCAGCTAATAAGGAGAGAAGACGTAAACAAATTAATATATTTTTATATATTTATTTTTAATATAATTCTATTTTAACACATATAATTTTAATATTTACATTGAAAATTTGACTAGAGATACTTATTTTAGGGAGGGAACTCAAAAATATTAGAACTAGGTAATACTTGATTAGTGGTGGCCTGCACTTGCCACTTGATAAAAGAGTAGTTAATGTCGTTGTAAAAAGAGGCGTTACACTTACAGTTGCTCTCGTATTCATAGTACTCCTTACCTCAGTTATAATAGGAGTCACGGGATACGACACTAAAGTTCTAAATGCGCTTATAGAGCAGAGGCTTCAGGGGCTTAAACAAGCGCTTCAGAATAGGCCTAATCCTCCGAGCTCGGAAGAGATAGCTAAAATTATTGAGAGTGAACGTGAGCGTCTTAGATCTATATATGGGCTTGACAAGCCATGGTATGAGCGGCTTATACCCATGACTGTCAGGACGTTTAAACTAGACCTTAATGTTACAAGTGATGATGTGGCTCAGATAGCTGGTTTAAGGCCTCCAGTGGAAGTTAAGACTGCTATAGGAGTCACACTCCCTAGAACCGTTATAATGATCACTACAGCAGAGCTCTTATCCATGGCTATAGCATTGCCTTTAGGGCCCTATATAGCGTATAAGAGGGGAAGTAGACTAGATAAGGGGATTATAGCTTATGCAGCATTGACCAATGCCGTGCCGATCTGGTGGCTTGCTATGATAGCCATCTTCATCTTCGGCTTTAGACTAGAGATTGCTCCGACCAGGTATAGGGAGATCGTCTCGTATTTCGGCATGTTTGGGTCAAATCCTCTTGAGGCTATAAAGGGAGTATTATATTACGCGTACCTCCCCATACTCGTTACGACCTTCTCGTTCCTTGGAGGATGGCTTTATTCAGTTAGAGCAGTTGCGATCAGAGTGGTCTCTGAAGACTTCGTGGTTGTAGCAAAAGCTAAGGGTCTGCCAGAGAATATGGTTGTCAGGAAGTATATACTTAGAGTCATAGCTGGACCCGTAGTCACATTCGTCATACTCGGCCTTGCAACTAGCATACAGGGATTCATAATAACTGAGACTATATTCGACTGGCCTGGGATGGGATCACTATACTATCAAGCTATACTCTCAGCCGATAGCCCCACTATACTAGGCTTAACATATGTCACTACACTAGTATACATTATAGGTAGGTTTATACTCGAAATATTATATGTAATCCTTGATCCAAGGGTGAAGATGTAATGGCTACATCTAGAGCACGGGTAAAGGAGTCATTCATGTCAAGGCTATTCTCTTCTATAAGAGCGGGATTCAAAGAAGTATGGAGCAATAATATGGGTAAAATAGGACTATCAATAATAGTAGTCATAATAGGCATATCAATATACGCGGTAGCAACACTGCCACCGGATCTACCTGATAGATGGAACTACCAATTTGCCTGGTCAGAGTATCCTAAACGTGTGCCACCTGAATGGATTAAATATTTCGGTGTTCCTATAGCAAAACATGAAGTCTATGAAGACATAAAACCCAAATCATATATCATTAAAAATCCACAACAATCAGAAGTCATGCTAAAATACTACTATGAATCCATAGGTAAGAAGAGTCAGATACTATATGGATACATTCAAGAATACAAGGTTGAATACAAACTAGAACAAGAGGCATTCCCAACTGGCCTCCAAGTCTTTATCACACCAAAGAACCAGTCGTATATAACATATCGAGGGCAAAATATAACCATACAGGCAATACCAATAATACTAATAGAGAGGCCAGATGGACTAATAATAGAAGCCTACGAAGCGCCAACTGGATTCAAGTTAAATGAGTTATCAGCTATAACAGCTGACCCCCTCACATTCGGTAGAGAATTAATGAATTATTATAGGGAAAAGGGAATAGAGTCTAACCTTACAGATATAGATTTGAAGTCTTTGGGTATAAAACTTGCATTTGGAGAATACCTGGGAGGTAAACACGTTAAACCATTAACTGGAACCTATACTATATATCTTTTAATAATGTATACTGGAGCACCACCTAATGTAATCGAAAACGCTATAAGATCCGGTGAATTAGGCATAGAGAAACTAAGCATAGTCGTAATGGGAAGTGCATATGGACTCTTCGGAACAGATGTCATGGGGAGAGACCTAGCCTTAGGAATCTTCTACGGATTCCCAGTAGCGGTCGTGATAGGCTTGTTTGCCGCCGTCTCAAGCGTGTTAATAGGCCTAGTAATAGGCGTTATAAGCGGCTACTATGGAGGATTAATAGATGAGATAATCCAGAGAATAATAGATATACTGGCTAACATACCCCTATTGCCAATACTCATACTCGTAGGAGTAGCCATACAAGAGAATCCAAATTACGGCCCGTGGAGTAAACTATTCATAATAATCGGATTCCTAGTAATACTCGGCTGGGGAGGACTAGCAATAATAGTTAGATCCATGACACTAAGCATAAAAGCTGAGCCCTATATAGAAGCCGCAAGGGCAATTGGAGCATCCAATAGGAGGATAATATTCAGGCACATAATACCCCAGATAATACCATACGCCATGGCCAGCCTCGTATTCAGCGTCCCAGGCGCTATAATAATCGAAGCTGGCCTAAGTGTTCTAGGTATAGAACACGGGCTACCTACATGGGGCAAGATCCTAGCCGACGCACAGGCCAACAGAGGAGTCGCATATACCATGTGGTGGTGGATCCTCCCTCCAGGCCTAATGCTAGCTATAACATCCCTAGCATTCGTACTATTAGGCTTGGCCATAGAGACTATAGTAGAACCCAGACTGAGGAGGTGACCTAGATGAGCGCCAATGAAGAAAGCGTGATCCTACACGTAGACAACCTAAAAGTGTGGTTTCCTGTTAGAAGACCACTAACAGATCTAATCCTTAGGAGAAAACCCTTATTCGTTCACGCTGTTGATGGTATAAACTTTGATCTTCACAGAGGAGAGACACTATGCCTAGTCGGAGAAAGTGGGTGTGGCAAAACGACGACGGCGAGAGCCATACTAAGGCTAGTAGATCCAGATAACATCAAGGGAGGGAAAGTCTTATTCAAAGCCTCAGAAAGCATCTATAACGAAATTAGAAAAATACAGCCAGATGCAGTGGCCGACAACGGAATGGTTGACGTATATAAGACGAAGGGATTAGCTCTACTACTAATCAGGCGAGAAATGCAGATGATATTTCAAGATCCATTCGCAAGCCTCAATCCACGATTCAAGGTATACGATATACTAGAGGAACCCCTCATAGTCCATGGTATAGGGACTAAGGATGAAAGAGCAGAGGCCATATATAAAGCCATGGAAATGGTAAAAATGACGCCACCCGAAGAATTCCTGACACGCTATCCCCACCAGTTGAGTGGAGGACAAAGGCAGAGGGTATCAATTGCCAGGGCTCTAGTGCTTAATCCAAAACTATTAGCAGCCGATGAGCCAGTATCAATGCTGGACGTCTCAATCAGAGCAGAAGTTTTAGAGGTACTAAACGACCTAAAGACCCAGCTAAACATGGCTATATTATTCATAACACACGATCTCGCATTAGCTAGATACGTGTGTGATAGGATAGCCGTGATGTATCTAGGAAAAATAGTAGAGGTTGGCGAGGCAGACGATATTATAAATGAACCCCTGCACCCATACACAAGAGCCCTGGTAAGCGCTATTCCAGAGCCCAACCCAGAAAATAGACTTAAAATAAGAAACCTTAGAATAAAGGGTGAAGTCCCCAGTCCTGTGAATATACCTCCTGGATGTAGGTTCAGATCGCGCTGCGTCTCCTACGATGAAACACCTGAAATACAAGGACTCTGTGAGAGTGAAGAGCCGCCTTTAATTAGAGTCAAAGGAAACCATGAAGCAGCTTGCTGGCTCTATAGAGAACATCTTAAGGCTTAGATTAACGGCTTAGGGTCCCTGCTATATCTTTACTCCTCCCTTCCTCCTCCACCCTCCTGAGCCTCTAAAACATTAAATATTACCTGTGCTAGATGCTCTGGTTTAGTATACCATTTATCATACATGTACTTTTTACCTTTAAACGATATCTCAACATTATCCCCAGTATCTCTTACCGTCATGTAGATCTGTCCCCCTTTCATCAAGCTAAAACTGCTCTTACCTCTCGGAAGAAGCTTTAATCCATGCTTTCCAAGCTCAGGCCTGATTAGATCCTTAACCTGGTCTATATACGCTGTCACACCATATCACCAAATGGGTATGCTTCATTTTAATCCTTTTAAATATAATCCATAATCCAGATACACACATATTCCTACTATGCGGATTTTAAAACTTGAATCTACCCTAGATAAATTCAATGGTGAACTAGTATGTCATCGTTGGAGAAAATAAAAACAATTACCGTCGTCGGAGCAGGTACTATGGGCCATGGAATCGCTGAAGTAGCCGCACTTTCTGGCTTCAAAGTCTACTTAGCCGATATAAAACAGGAGTTCTTAGATAACGCTTTAAGCAAGATAAAATGGAGCCTACAAAAGCTATATGAGAAGGGTGTTGCCAGAGAACCTGTTGAAACCGTATTATCTAGAATAACCACGGTAGTTAACGTGGATGATGAAGGCAGATACACAGAAGAATTCGCTAAAATACTGAGACAAACAGATTTCATGATCGAGGCTATACCAGAAAAGCTTGAGTTAAAGAAGCAATTATTCAAGTTTGCTAGTGATAACACGCCAAGCCACACAATATTAGCTACAAATACAAGTAGCCTCCCCATAACGGAGATAGCTAGTGCTACTGACAAGCCTGATAAGGTAGTTGGAATGCACTTCTTCAATCCACCAGTATTAATGCCCCTAGTTGAGATAATTAAAGGTGAAAAAACTAGTGATGAAACCGTTAATACAACTATAGAGTTAGCCAAGAGATTCGGTAAGCAAACAGTCCTTGTAAAGAAGGATGTACCAGGCTTTATAGTCAATAGGATACTTGGTAGGTTCCTAAATACAGCATGCCTATTAGTTGATAAAGGCGTTGCCAGTATAGAGGAGGTAGATGCGACTGTTAGATACACGCTTGGAATGCCAATGGGGGCATTTGAACTAGCTGATTACAGCGGAATAGACGTATTCTACTACGTCTTTAAAGCTACATCAGAGAGAGGATTCACAATAACACCCTGTAAGCTCATAGAGGAGAAATTTAAGAAGGGAGAGTATGGAGTCAAAAGCGGGAAGGGCTTCTATACATACCCTGAACCAGGGAAGTACAGGAAACCCGAAATACCCAAAGAACTAGCAGGTAAAGTAGATCCGTCACTACTCCTAGCATTGCCAGTTAATGAAGCTGCATGGCTTATCAGGAATGATGTAGCAACTAAAGAGGATATAGATAAAGCTGTCAAGTTAGGATTAAACTGGCCGAAGGGTGTACTAGAATACGCTGATGAATACGGGATAGACTCTATAATAAACGCCTTAAATAGACTCAAAGAGCTAGGTGTAAGAGAGGCAGACGCTGACCCCCTATTACTGGAGATGAAGGAGAAGGGTCTACTGGGTAGAAAGAGCGGCAAGGGATTCTACGAGTATGGGGAGATTGAAGAGATAGAAAAGGAAACACTTCTTATAAGGATAGAGAAGCCAGTTGCATGGATAATACTAAATAGACCAGATAAGCTTAATGCATTAAGCCCCACTCTCCTCAAAGAGCTATCGCATGCACTAGATGAACTTGAGGATAGGAACGATGTTAGGGTAATCATAATAAAAGGATCTGGAAGAGCATTCAGCGCAGGAGCCGATGTAACTGCCTTCGCTGGAGTAACACCCATACAGGTATTAATATTCTCAAGGAAGTTCCAAGAGCTCACACTAAAAATCCAGTACTACTCGAAGCCCGTTATAATGGCCATACACGGCTATGCACTGGGAGGAGGATTAGAGTTAGCTATGAGCGGTGACATAAGAATAGCCTCCGAAGACGCAATGCTAGGACAACCAGAGATAAACCTTGGATTCATACCTGGGGCAGGAGGCACCCAGAGACTGCCCCGGCTAGCTGGGATTAGCAGAGCAAAGGAGTTAATTTATACAGGCGATATGATACCTGCTAAGGAAGCATATAGAATAGGCCTAGTCGATAAAGTCGTACCCCCAGAGAGGCTGGATCAGGAAGCTAGAGCGCTTGCACTGAAAATATCCGAAAAACCCCCATTAGCGCTAATGGCAGCGAAATACGCTATAAACCTAGGAATGGAGACAAACATATGGACTGGACTAAATCTAGAGGCATCACTATTCAGTCTCCTATTCTCAACAGAGGATGTAATAGAGGGAGTAACAGCATTCTTCGAAAAACGAAAACCAAGATTCAAAGGAAAATAAACATACATATTCGATAAATCAAATTAAAGTTTTTAACTCCAATAAGCCAACATAATTAATACGGGCAGCCGGGTCGTCTAGCGGCCAAGGATGCGGGGCTTTGGTCGTCAACCCCATATATGGGGTTGACGGGGGACCCCCCGTGACCGGGGTTCGAATCCCCGCCCGGCTACCAATCCCATTACTTTACAAGTTTTATGTAAACCTCGTCTATGACGTCATCTAATGCTCTAATGTTGTGTCTAGCTTGGTCTATAATGCAATTTACTCCACATATTTCACCGTTTTTAGCTTTAATAGCATATATTAGTTTCTCTTCTCCTGAAATCCATACTTCGTGTGGAGGATCCCCTCTTCGAATATCGTCTAGAAGTCTGGGTAGTATTGAGATCTCTGGTAACATTAATGCTTCTAATCTAACCGAGTCATGCCTATATGAGCCGTAATGGACGGGTCTAAGAGTTTTAGCAGCTAATTCCCTATATAACTTCTCCCATCCAACTCGCGATGCTATAGACGCTAGCTTATATATAAGCCTTCTACCCTCAAGAGGGAGTTCCCTCGAAAGCCTAGTTAACTCGTATCCTACATACTCCCATTGGGGGGTGTTTAGTATAGCTTTATATGCGATCTCCACAGCCTTAGCGGCATATCTTAAATCAGCATTCTCAGGTGTATCTTCCCGTGTATGGTATATGTTGAGCGTTTCTTGGCTCCATAATGAGTGGAAGGATAATGTGGGTACACCTATCATAGCCAGCTGCATGCTATCGCATTCTGGGCATTCACAGCATCTCTCATTAATGTAATCTTTGATGGTGTATATATAGCTCCTAGTACCACTAACCATCAGATTCCTATTACCAGCTACATCGAAGTTAACATACAAATTGATGCTATCCTCTATCCCGGATTGATATATCTGCTGGGAGTAAAACCTACTTCCCCATGACCAATACCAGCCAGCATATCCTGGTGCTCCATATTCTTCAGCCGTGAACAAGACTAACTTAACCCTTTTACTCAACTCTGATAAACGCTTAGCTAATACCATGGCCTGTATAACGCCTAGAATGTTATCTTGAAATCCTGAGAACCATCTATCATAATGCGCTCCTATAAGGATCACGTTGTCCGAACCGCTTGAATCCCATTCCAGTATATATCCCTTCGAAGCTTTAACCTCGGATTCAACGTAAAGCGATACTCTGTCCCTCGTTATCCTGGGTTTTTCCACATAGATAACGGGAATAGGTGTAGGAGCTCCTACATTAAAGCTATAATTCCATGTCCCTGTAGTCACGATCTTACGGAGCTTATCACTAAATACTAGAATACCCGAGAAACCAGCTTCTGCCGCTAATAATGCTGAGGCTTTAAGATCATCTGGATCCTCTGGTTCTCTTATAACCGCTACACCCTCCCTTACTCCGTGCTTAACCCATGCGTCTGGAGAGCTCGGATCTTCTTTTATCTCAAATAACTTTGCATCGTCTACCTCCGCACTCAATATATAGGGGGCAACTGAATAACCACCCTCAACGCCATCCATTTTTAAGTATTTATTGACCCAGGAATACACAGGAATCTCTATAAACCTAACATGCCCGCCTAGATAATCCTCAACTATCCCTCTTAGCCTCTCGGCTTCTCTGCTATCGCCTATAGAGTACTCCTCGCCATTATATATTGTTTCTATCAGTCTCTTAAACTCTTCCATTGTATCTCCTATATTCAACATCTACACCTACTAACTAGCTCAGTGGGCTCCTAGTCTTCATTGCAATGCTCAGAGTCCACCACACTCATCAACGCTCAATTATAAGTTACTTGATAATACATCCTTTAAGAATAATGATCAGGCTTAGGATTAAATTAAGTAAAGCGCTTTAATGCATTTACAGCTTCATAAAGCGTCATTGTGAAATCCTCTTAATTTTATTAATGACCTGCTCCTAGATTTTATCATGTTATAGTATGGTATATCCTCCTTTCCCGAGACCATGTGTATCTCGACTAAATTAGGCACGCCTAGAAGCTTTTTAGGATCATCACTAAATAATTCATTTAATATTATATTAATTGTATTTTCTATACAACTCTCTATACTATTTTCTATTTTCTTTTTCTCATTTCTACTTAATAGTCCTTCAACATAGATTATAACATCTAAGTCTTTACCCCCATATCCCTGTGCTATGTAGCTATGTTCGCCTCCAGTTAAATCTGCTATATAAATTTCCTTAATAATTCCATCACTCATGCAGAAATCCTTTAAGTTTATAATACAATCTGCTATAGCTTCTGCGGCTTCTCTTTTTAACAGTTGCCAGTAGTGGCTTTTGTATTTCGATGATTTTATGTCTCTTAGCATAATGTTTATACGTACTCTGTTTAACAACGAGTCTAATGTTACTCTTACGTTTTTATTTACACATGCTGATAGTAGCTCACAGCATTTATCCAATATCTCCCCCTGTGGTTTGTCGGTTCCTTTCACTTATTAGGTTTTAGCTTAAATTATTATATAAAATTAAATAAATACACTAAAGTTTAGGGTTTAAGCTTCAATCATTTATTCCTAAAGATGAACATATGCTCTTAGAGCTAACTATATC
>WAQN01000018.1 GCA_015520195.1 Desulfurococcales archaeon
TAATATGACTATCTGGGTCCATATCTATATTTAACCCCATTTAAACTTCATCTCCAGAATTGGATGCATGACAAGTGAATGATGCCATAGTGCCTCCATACATTTGCAAAAGTCTGGATTATAGGTGCCTTGGGTTGAATAAAAGCAGAGATGTGAAAAGGAGGCTCTCTGTGCTAATGGACCTATGGAATGCTATAATAGAAATGTGGGACAGAGGGAAGCGGCTTACAAGAGAGGACATCATTGGATTATTGAAGGAGGCATATCAAAGAGAGAAGTTAAGCCCTCTCCGAGGGGCATCAATGCCAAAGGACATATATGATAAAGAACTGACAAGCCTATATATAGTTGGAAAGTATGGAATGGGGCTTGAGGATCAATACCCTGAACTCTTCGACCAAATATTTAGTAAAGAGATAAGATATGAGCATGCAATAGAAGCACTATTAACTCTGAACCCGGAATCCTCAAGGGAGAAGGTGAAATTACTCCTAGGCGATCTAAACGATAACACTATAGCTAGGATGCTGAGGTTAAAGCTTGTTGAGGCATACTTTGGATTCTCAACGTATGAATCACTCATATCCCTCATGAAGAATCTAGCCAAGACTTTTCCAGAGAAAATGGATTTGCTATCGAAGTATGCTAGATTCTATGTTGCATTCAGAGTCGCAGAAAACATACATAAGGGTGAAATCAAGGATCGTATAGTTAAAGAAGCAATGAAGCAGGCATTAGCACTGGAACTAGGCTCAATTAGAAATGCCATACCAGACGATGAGTATATAGGTAAGATAGCGTCAGAGGTATTCAAAGTCAGTAATAAAACTCTTCAAAATATACTATATATAAAGAAGAAATCTAGGAGCAGTAAAACTAAAACAAAGGCTTAGAATCCGTGTATTAAATTTGTTCCTTTTTAAATCACTCTCAACTAACTATCCTTTCCCTAAACGTTAATATAAGACATTATGGTAAAGTGTAGAGAGACAAGGATTCATAAGTCTAACAGTATCTATTTATCTTAGAGTTATCTTCTAGCTATGAGTGGTGTTATACCCACAATCCCAGATGCTAGTGTGCCTATAATTGCTACTTTGATCCATGATTCTGGTGTATGGACATCCATGTAGGGTCCAGCTATCACTGTGCCTAAGATCCAGCCTAGGTTGAATGCAAAGGAGAAGAGGCTTGAGGCGGTATATCTGAGTTCTCTTGGAGCGTTTGATATTAGGTACATATTTCCTGATACCATGACTGTCCCAAATGATGCTCCCAGGAGTAGCTGTGCTGTTAGCACGGTTATAGGGTCGTTAGCTATATAATATAATGTGAACACTATACTAGTCATTGATAAACCTAGACTATAGTAAATTAGTTCTCTCCCGGATATATACCTGGATACTAGGAGGCTAGTTATAGCTTGAGTTACAGGATTTAACGCTAATGCTAATCCGGTTACGTGAGAGTCTAGGCCCACGTGCTTAGTGAAGTATATAGATACTATGGCGAATACCCCGCTTGAGAACGTGTTCCTCATAGCTAGCGCCGTTATGACAGCTATATATGATGGAGGCATCTTCTTAAGTGATTCAGTTATACTACGGGGCCTTTCTAGTGGTGGAGGCTCCCAGCCGAGGGAGAGTAGTGAGGCTACGAATGATATTAAGGCTGTAGAGTAAAAGAGGTGCGTGAATCCAAAGTACTGAACTAATAATCCTCCAGCCAGGGCACCACTTGCCATGCCAGAGCCTGTAAATAGTACTGTTATAGCTACACCTCCCCTAACTCCATACAATATGGATAGTGATCCTAGGGCTAGTGGAAGGCTAGTTGCCAGGCTTATACCCTGAAATGCCCTTAGAGCTAGAAGTGTTATGGGATGCTCCGTATGGGGCATTAATAAGCTGGTTACTCCGTTCCCGGCCATACCCAGAGTTAATAGTAGTCCTGGCCTTCCTGTTATATCAGCTAGGATCCCAGCTACTATATTACTTGGAGTCAATGCTATAAAGTAGACCGTGGCAAGGAGGTTAATCAGTGTGTATCCCCACTGGAGCTCCTTAGCGTAGAGCGATATCCAAAAGCCTATACTACCCACTGTGTAGAAGTAGGTGAATGCTGGTAGCCCTGCTCTTATCGTATCTAGCGTGCTTGGCCTCATGTCTTTGTCCTCCTTTATGGCATATCACAGTATCAGCCAATCCAGATACGATATGTAGGTTTCTTAAATATAGGTTACCGTATCAATGATCCTACGTGCACCCTCTTATAGAATCCGGGTCTATACCACTTCTCCATAATCCATTTGTCCTTACCACTTCCACTCCGAGTTCTTCGTAGATCCTTATATCATATTCGGAATCGCCTATAAATAGTATATTACATGGACTCACATTCTCATTCTCCATCAGCATCCTAATATGGGGTTCCCCCTTCCTAGACCCAGTAGATTTATCATAACAGAGAACCCCATCTACAAGTCTTGTTAAATGTTTATTATCTAGAACCACACTACACTCATTATTTGTAGAAATATAGACTTTGAACCTCCGCCTCAGCACCGATATAAGATGCGCTACGTTGTCATCAACCTTAACTCTCTTCAATAAATCCCTCTTCCACTCCTCAAAGACCCTAGATAAAGCGTCAGATAAGGGAGGCTGAATACCTATAAGCTCTAACTGCTCTATGAAAGGCCTCCCCGCCAACTCCAAATAAAGTTTCCTAGCCTTCTCTATATTAATACCTATAGCCTCCGATATTAGCTCAGCGGCCTTATCTGCATAGAGACCCATTGTATCTATAACAGTCCCATCCAGGTCAAGCAATACTATTTTTATGCAACATTCACTCTTCATCCCGACCCGCACCAGTGGCACCCTACATTGATAACGTGCTGCTTAAAGTAGCAAAGCTTAGATCTCTCCCAACTATTCATTAACGACTCTAACCACGTATAACTATATGGGATCCTAGGGAATTATGAATATCATATGCCTAGTGTGGAGGTCTATATAAAACTCCTGGATGATACCATGAAAGATGTATTGATGAATGCAGGCGGTGGCTAGGATGCTTGAAGGCTTAAGGAGTGCTGTAGCTAAGTTCTTGAAGGGTGGTGGAACCTATCAGAAAGCGGTTGAGGAGTTTATAAGAGATCTACAGAGGGAGCTCATAAAGGCTGACGTAAACGTTAAACTAGTCTTTCAGCTTACCAGGAGAATCAAAGAGAGAGCTGTTAAAGAGGAGCCGCCGCCTGGAGCTAGTAGGAGGGACTGGTTTATTAAGATAGTCTATGAAGAACTCTCATCGCTCTTTGGTGGTGAACGTGAGCCCACGTTAGAGCCTAGAAAACTCCCATGGATCATGCTTCTAGTCGGAGTTCAGGGGTCTGGCAAGACAACGACAGCTGGGAAGCTAGCCTTATACTACATAAGGAGAGGATATAAGGTGGGCCTGGTATCAACAGACACCTACAGGCCAGGCGCTTACGAGCAGTTGAGAACCCTAGCTTTGAAAGCTGGAGCATTGTTCTATGGAGAGAAGAGTGGAAGGGCTGAGGATATAGCTGAGAGGGGAGTTGCAGACCTCGCATCTAGGGGTGCAGAGATAATTATAGTGGATACCGCTGGTAGACATGGCTATGGCGAGGAGGAGTCTCTATTAGCAGAGATGAAGTCCATAGCTGATAGAATAAAGCCAGATGAGGTAATACTTGTTATAGATGCCTCCATAGGCCAGAAGGCTTATGACTTAGCATCTAGATTCCACAAGGCAGCACCCGTAGGATCCATAATAGTGACTAAACTAGACGGTACGGCTAGAGGTGGTGGTGTGTTATCAGCAGTAGCAGCTACTGGCGCTGAAGTGAAGTTTGTTGGCACCGGAGAGAAGCTAGAGGAAATAGAGCCGTTTAGGCCAACAAGGTTCATAGCCCGAGTACTGGGATTGGGAGACCTGGAGTCGTTATTGGAGAGAATTAAGGCGCTTGAGGAGGCTAGGGAGGTCGAGAAGGCTGCTGAGGACATGCTTAAGGGTAAGATGAATATGAGGATCGTATATAGGCAGTTGAAGGCTATGAGGAAAATGGGCCCTCTTGGCAGGATCCTCCAGATGCTTCCGGGGGGAGGACTTCTAACCCAGCTCGATAATGAGAAGCTTAGAGTGGGCGAAGAAAAGATAGACAAATGGCTAGCAATAATAGAGAGCATGACCTATGAGGAGCTCGACAACCCAGACATAATAGATAGAAGGAGGATTAGGAGAATAGCTATGGGGGCAGGAGTTAAACCCGACGATGTAAAGGAACTGTTAAACTACTACAAGAACATGAAGACGCTAATGAAGAGGCTAAAGAGGGATAGGAGACTCCTGAAGAGGCTAGGCCTACAATGAAATACCATAGAGTACACATATTACCAGAGGCTAAGGATCTAAGAGAAGCCGCTCTATTCCTCGTATCATCACTCCTAATATCCCATGGAGCTAGGAAGGATACTATAGCGATCGTCCAAATAGAGGAGACATGGATAACTGCTTATGGCGACAAGATACGACATCTAAGACCAGACCAAGATAGCTCTGAAGGATGGGTTAAAGCAGTCTTATACAAGGGAAAGCACAAGAAGCTTGGAGCTAGTATCTCAAATACCCCTATCATATCACTCCGTGATGGCTATTGTGTAGGATACGGGATAGTGAGATTAAAGAATATTAAAGATATAATACACCTAGAGATTAGGGATAAAAGCACATTAAAATTCATATATATGGATAAACTAGATGATACTTGTAAAGAAAGTATAAATTTAGAAGTAGAGATGCCTAGACCACTAAGGCCTTCATTAATAAATATAATTTTAGACAGAATAGAGGCTGGCTTAGAACCGGTATAAATAACGGTGTTATAT
>WAQN01000019.1 GCA_015520195.1 Desulfurococcales archaeon
ACTTAGAGAGCACGACGCCAAAAGGGAGTAGGATTTAGTGGATATGGTAGCATCGTGATTTTAGAGTCATAGTCATGAGGGCTATTAAATACTGTGGGAGAAATTATGGTAGTTATTAGTAAATGTTCTTAATCTAGCTCGGATAATTTTTTAATTTCCTTTTTCAAGCGTTCTTCTGTTGCTTTGATGAGTTTATCTATGGCTACTACGGTGATGCCGTATGGTTTGAAGTCGTCATAGATCGAGGTTTTTGTGGTTATGAGTGGCATGTTGTATTTTATTGCTGTAGCCACTACTATGGCATCTATGTTGTTGTGTTTTACTCCTTTATATGTTAGGTCTGCGTCTATCCTAGCTGCTGTAGCTAGGATTTCTTTATCTAGGTATATTATGTGATATATCTTTTCTAGTGACTGGATGGTTTTCACGGGATCGCTTAGCCTATAGTATAGTAGGGCTGATGCTAGTTCATATATGCTTAGAGCGGATACGTATACATCAAATCTACTTAGTACTAATTTGAGATAGCCATTTCTGCCCTCAGCGTGTAGCCATGCTAGAGCTCTTGAGTCTAATAGTATCGGCCCCTGTTCTCGTATCAACTCATACTACCCCTTTCCCTCGTGATCACTTTTCCTTAGCCCTCTTCTTCTCTATGAATAACTCTATATCATCTACTAGGTCACTTGGTATGCGTGTGTCTCTAAGTGCTTTGTCCAGTTCAGTGTTCTTCCATGCCTCTATTAAGACTTGTATCACCTCGTCATAAGACTTAGCCTGAAGTTTTTCTCTGATCATTCTTAGCTTATTCCACGTGCTTTCATCCACAGCTATCGTCTTCATCTAGATCACCCTATCCCATATAGATAAGTCTAATAGGCTTTGTGGTACACCATTACTTCTTACTATCTGTGAGTAAATTTTAGCGCTTTGCCTAGGCATCCGCTCCTTTGTAACTAGGTCCACGCTAAACAGCCCGAATTTAAGCCTGAACCCCCTAGCCCATTCGTAGTTGTCGGTTAATGCCCAGTGTAGGTAACCATTGACGTTGTATCCGTTTTCTACAGCGTTCTCCATTGCACGTATATGGGATACTATGTATCTGGGCCTATAATGGTCTCTGGCGTCGGCGGTACCGTTTTCAGTAACG
Organism: Desulfurococcales archaeon; assembly: GCA_015520195.1. Lineage (GTDB taxonomy): Archaea > Thermoproteota > Thermoprotei_A > Sulfolobales > Acidilobaceae > WAQN01. The sequence continues at coordinate 1,151 of WAQN01000019.1, forward strand.
TATACTGGTAGCTTGTATTGGGACACGAATTTTATGGCGTCGTAGAAGCCCTCAGGGAACATTTCCCAGCCAAAATCGTCACAGGGTCTACCAGACTTAGACAATTCATTAGGCACACATGCATATCCATAGCCTCCTACACCCTCGAAGCGGAGCACCGGTATACCTTCCGGAGCCCTATCGCTATGCCTAGCAACTATCCTGGTATAATAATTGAGGCCTATCCACTCCATTCTCCCGCCTATATGGCTTATCCTATCCCTGTTACCATCTAAATGATAATCAACCAGCCCCCTGCTCCAGGCGTCGAGTATCAAACTATTATGGAAGTAGTTATAGGCCTCACTAGCCCTGCTATCTCTCTCAGGATCCAGGGGATACGCTGGTATAATGTTATGTATTATACCGACCAGTGACGCACCAACACCCCAGTCCCCCGCTTCCCTGGTATCCCACCTCTTGATTGCATCATAAGCCCTAGAGTATGCTACTATGATGTTCCTAAGTCCAACAGCAGCCGCGCGAGTATTCTGAACGCCTGGAGGGAACCCTAGGAATGGGGCCATGTATCCCAGCTCTATGATGACCATTGGTTCATTATATATAGACCATACATCTACTATATCACCGAACTTCCAGGCCACGTAAGCAGCGAACTTAGTAAATTCTACTATGAAACTTTCATCTACAACACCCCTAGGCCCCTCCTCTAGATTAGACTCTCTACTCTTAATAGGATCATGTATCCAGATCGGTAATGTAAAGTGCTGTAGGTTAACTATAACCCTGAACCCCCTACTCCTCAAGTCATTAATTATAGCCCTATACTTTCGGATCTCCCTCTGATTAGCGATCTCATCCAGTTGACGGAGCTCATCTAGGCCGATACGCACATCCTTTATCAGGCCAGATCCATCTCTATTAATTGACACCTCTATATGCTTAGTACTGCATGGAAATACCCTGCTCCACTCAATGTGTATCCTATACACGTTTAACCCTATACTACGGGCTAGCTCGTGGTCTATAGTGTATAGCTCTGCATAGTTGACTCCATCCTCGGGTAGGTCACCGCTTACAAGTCCTTCATCAATATTTCTAGGGTCTCTGACCCAGTGCCACCAGTCACTATTCACATCTATGTTCCTCCTATACCTATCACCCATCTCGAACTGAAATGACGATGATGAAGCACCCCATAGAAAGCCTTCTGGCAACAACCTACAAGCATCCCCCACCTGATCCCTATTTCCTGGGTACCGTTGTTATTTAGTCAATTAAGCTAATGTGTAATTACAATTTTATAGGCTTATAACAATATATGTATATATCTATCATACTATATAAGCTATAAAAGCCGTCCTATATTATAATAATATAAATCGATACAACTTTATGTGACAAGTGGGTGAGCCCATGCAAGCCCGGTTTAAGAGTATAGTACCGCTCCTACTCTCAATACTAGTTCTCCAAGTGGTTCTATCAATAAATGCGTCAGCCCAGGAACTGCCGAGGAACGAGACTATATATGTAGGTGGGGGCCTCTGGGCACCGTCAAGCAACTTTAACCCCCTTACTCCATGGGCTGCTGCAACAGGCTCTGTCGGGTTAATCTATGAGCCGCTGTTCCTCTACATACCGATTAAGGACGAGTTCGTACCATGGCTGGCTGAGGAAGGTAAATGGGTTAGTGATAACGTGTACGAGGTTAAGCTTAGAGAGGCTAAATGGCATGATGGAACCCCATTGACGGCTGAAGACGTAAAATTCACATTCGAGTATGCTAAGATCCACCAAGGAATATACTATTCTAGCATATGGAACTGGCTTGATAGGATCGAGGTCGTAGATGAAAGGACTGTTAGGTTCGTGTTCAGTGAGCCACATTACCCTGAATGGACATATTATCTCTACACGCTCTACATAATACCAAAACATATATGGGAGAAGATAGAGAACCCCCTGGAGGAAGCTAATACAAATCCCATCGGTTCTGGAATGTATAAGCTGAAGTCATACGACCAGAACCAGGTAGTCTATGAGAGGAATGATGAATGGTGGGGTAAGGATGCCTTCGGGACACCCGGGCCAAAGTACATAGTTTATTTAAGAGTGGCTAGTAATAACGTGGCCCTAGCAATGCTTGTAAGAGGCGAACTAGATTGGAGTAACTTCTTCCTACCAGGGGTACCACAGCTTGTAAAACAATACGAGTTTATCCATACATGGTATAAGGATAGGCCATACCATCTCCCTGCCAATGTTGCATTCCTATTCATAAATAACCAGAAGTACCCGTTAAATCTAACGGAATTCCGTAGAGCTATGGCTTACGCTATAAACGTCGATGAAATAATAGAGAGGGTATTCGAGGGCACAGTATTGAAGTCAAACTCGGTGGGCTTCCTTCCAATACCTAGCTGGCAGAGGTTCTATGCTAAGGATCTAGACGAAGAGATGGGATTCAAGTACGATCCCGACAAGGCTAACGAGATACTAGATAAGCTAGGCTTCAAGGATATAGATGGCGACGGTTATAGGGAGACTCCTAGCGGTGAGAGGCTACGTCTAACAATAATAGTCCCCTTCGGGTGGACAGACTGGATGGAATCTATAAGGATAATAGCTGAGAACCTGGGCCAGGTAGGTATAAACGTTGAACCCAAATTCCCTGACTTCTCAAAGTACTTTGACGACTTAACCAAGGGTTACTTCGACCTGGCTATAAACAACTTCAACAGCTTCGTATCACCAACACCATGGACCATGTATAACTGGCTATTCTACGAGGATACACCACCCATAGGAGAGAATAGCTGGAATGGAAACTTCGGCAGGTACTTCAACGACGAAATCACACAGCTACTAGGTGAGGTACTGGTGACACCAATGGATGACGAGGCAACATTAAGAGAGCTATATAGAAAGATCCAGGAGATATTCCTGAGAGACCTACCATACATACCGCTATGGTACAACGGCTTCTGGTTCCAGGCATCAACACTTCACTGGACAGGCTGGCCAAGCGAAGACAACCCCTACGGAGTCCCAGTAACATGGCCTGGCAACTGGCAGCTGGGAGGGGTACTAACACTCCTAAACCTAAAACCAGTGGTCAGGGAGGAGACAAAGACCACTACAAGCCCAGTAGTGACTACGGTAACGAAGACTCAGGAAGTAACTGAGACCGTGACGGTAACCGAGAAAGGACAGGTTGTTACAAAGGAGGTTGTGAAAACCCAAACCACCGTCATAACAAAAACTGTTGAGCAGACAGTCGAGCAAATGACGACCCCCACAGGAGGAAACAACACGCTAATAGCAGTAGCAGTTGTAATTATAGTAGTATTAGCAGCGTTGGCTCTATTGAGGAGGAGATAGTTTAGGGGTTGCCGGGCGATTTATTTCAATGCTTTTTCCTCTATACATTATATATTGAAATTGAATATATTAAATATTTTTAGGTCCACGGGGTACAGTATATGTGCATGGATGGTAGACAGGTATGGGGCTTATAAGATACATCGGGAAAAAGGCGGTAATCTACCTAGCTACGTTCTTTGTAGCCGTTACTTTGAACTGGGCTATTCCACGCTTCATGCCTGGAAACCCCATAGGGATATTGTTATCGAGGTTTGCCACGCTTCCCGAATCAGCCGAGGTTATGTATAGCTACTTCACGCAGGCTTTCGGCCTTGACAAGCCCCTCTACGAGCAGTACATCAACTTCTGGAGAGCCCTACTCAACGGCGACCTCGGAGTTAGCATCTACCTCTACCCGCAGAAGGTCAGGGATATAGTATTGGAGGCTCTACCCTACGATATAGTATTGATAGTGCCAGCAGTTATAGTCAGCTGGATAGTTGGAAACTGGCTCGGAGCCCTGGCGTCTACCAATAGGAGACTGGATAATATACTCATGCCCATATTCTACTTCCTAACAGCATCCCCCTACTTCTGGATGGCCATAGTCCTAGCCTGGGTATTCACAGTAACAATCCCAATATTCCCTCCATCAGGGGCCTATAGCCCGGGTATTAGCCCCTCACTATCATTAAGCTTCATAGTAGACTTCCTTAAGCACTGGATCCTCCCATTCCTATCCCTACTCCTAGTAATGCTGGGTGGATGGGCTATAGGTATGAGGAACATGATCATCTACGAGCTCGAATCAAACTACTCACGATACATGGAGGCTCTAGGAGCCCCGAACAGGCTTATCCTTAGATATGCTTTTAGAAACGCTATGCTACCCCAGATAACCGGGCTAGCATTACAGATAGGACTAGCCGTGGCTGGCGCTATAACCACTGAGATCGTCTTCTCATATCCTGGCCTGGGGTACTTGATGCTCCAGGCGATCCAGAACCAGGACTACTTCCTTATGCAGGGAGCATTCCTAGTCATAGTGATAATGGTCCTCATATCAAACTTCGTGATAGACATAGTCTACGCCATAGTCGACCCTAGGGTGAGATACACATATACAGGTGAGACGGGTTGATGCTGGATAGGATCATGGAGAGGCATAGAGAGACCCTAATACTACTACGGAGGAATAGGAAAATTAAGGCTGGAGCCTCAATACTAGCAGTCATACTAGCAATAGCAGTCATAGGCCCGTATACCACAGAGTATGGGCCTCTAGAGTATACAGGGGCTATAGGCGAACCTCCTAGCTCCAGACACCCACTGGGAACTAACACTTTCGGATATGACCTCTATTCACAGGTGGTTTATGGGTTAAGGAGCTCCATACTAATAGGGCTCCTTGGCGGAATACTTGCTACAGCAATCGGGGTTCTAATAGGATTCATCTCGGGATACTTTGGAGGCATAATAGATGAACTATTAATGATGCTCACTAATATATTCCTAGTAATACCTACACTAGCTCTCCTGATAATCATAGCAGCCTACATAGAGCATAGAGGGATACTCATTGAAAGCGTTATTATAGGGTTAACCTCATGGCCCTGGACTGCTAGGGCAGTAAGGGCTAACACCCTCTCGCTCAGGAACAGGGAGTTCGTATACCTAGCCCGCATGTCTGGTATGCCCACTAGGTCCATAATACTGAGGGAGATAGCGCCTAACATGCTCTCATACATAATAATGGTGTTCATACTCCAATTCGGCGGCGCCATACTATACGCGGTAAGCCTGGACTTCATAGGCTTGGGGCCTACTAAGGGCATCTCACTGGGAGTCATACTACAGCAGGCAGTACTATGGAATGCTGTGCAACTCGGAATGTGGTGGTGGGCTATACCACCAGGCTTACTGATAGCCCTCTTACTAACATCGCTCTATGTGATCAACACTGGGCTAGATGAGGTCCTTAACCCGAGGCTTAGGAGGCAGGGGTGAGTAGGGGGTGGAGCTCTTAAGAGTAGAGGACCTACACGTATACTACCTAACGCTCAGAGGATACGTTAGAGCTGTAGACGGCGTAACATTCACCCTCACCAAAGGGGAGGTACTAGGCATCGCTGGGGAGAGCGGGTCGGGTAAGAGCACGCTGGTAAACTACATAATACTCCCAAAACCCCCTATGGTCAGGGTTAAGGGGAGGATATACTATAAGGGACTGGAACTGACTGGCCTAGCAAGGGAGGAGTTAGGCAAGATTAGGTATAAGGGTATATCTATAATACCTCAGTACGCAATGGACTCCCTATCCCCAACAAAGAAGGTCAAGAGGATAATACTCGATCTAGCCAGGGGGAGGAGCAGGGAGGATCTGATAGAGAAGGCTAGAGAGAGGCTGAAACTAGTTAATCTAAGCGAGAGAGTCCTCGACATGTACCCCATAGAGCTCAGCGGCGGCATGAAACAGAGGGTCGTAATGGTCATCTCCACGCTCCTAGACCCGGATGTGCTCATAGCCGATGAGATAACATCAGCACTAGACGTGACCACCCAAAGAGCTGTTCTAGAAATGATAAGGGACTTTAAAGAAACTGGGATAATCAAATCGGTAATATTCGTTACACACGACATAGCAGCCCTCTATCAGATAGCCGATAGGATCATGGTCATGTACGCTGGAAAACTCGTGGAGATAGGAGACGCTGATGGGGTAGTAGGTAACCCTAAGCATCCATACACAAGGGCACTGATAGAATCTCTACCAAGGATAGGAGTTAGATATAAAGTCAAGAGGCTCAAAGGAATACCAGGTAGCCCTCCTAGCCTACTAAATCCCCCTAGGGGTTGTAGGTTCTCGCCTAGGTGCAGTGAAGCCCTTGAAAAGTGTAGGTTCGAGGAGCCGCCAGAAACACTTGTGGATGGCAGGAGAGTCTACTGTTGGCTTTATTCAAGGTGAATAGTGGTGGCGCAAGCCCTCCTAGAGGTTAGGAACCTGGTGAAGGTGTTTAAGTCTGGCATGATGGGGAGGGAGATAGTAGCCGTTGACAGGGTATCATTTAACATAGAGGAGGGGGAGATACTATCCCTTCTAGGAGAATCGGGCAGTGGGAAGACCACGATAGCTAGGATGATCCTAAGACTATTGAAGCCTACATCTGGAGATATACTCTACAAGGGAAGGAATATATGGAAGCTTAAGGGTAGGGAGCTCATAGAGTATTATAGGCAGGTACAAGGCGTATTCCAGGACCCCTACTCAAGCTTTAACCCTATACACAAGGTTGATAGACCGTTACTCCAGGCTCTCAAAAACCTTCAGGGCATTGAAGGAAGCGAGGCCTTGAAAATAATAAGGGAGACGCTTAGAAAGGTAGGCTTAAACCCAGATGAGGTCCTAGGAAAGTACCCCCATCAGCTTAGTGGAGGTCAACTGCAAAGGGTTTCAATAGCTAGAGCACTCCTCGTCAACCCAAAACTCTTAGTAGTCGATGAGCCTGTATCAATGCTAGATGCCTCAACAAGAATAGATGTCCTGAACATATTTGCCGACCTCAGAGATAACGAGGGAGTATCCATACTAATGATAGGACACGATATATCCCTCTCATACTACATAAGCGATAGGATCATAATACTATACAAGGGATCCATAATGGAGGAAGGAGAAACCGATGCTGTCCTAGGCTCACCTCTACATCCATACACGAAGATGCTTATAGAGTCAATACCCAGGATAGAGGAGAAGTGGGGCAGAAAATCCAGAATAAGACTAGATGTAGACCAGAAACCCACAGCCATGAGCGGATGCAAATTCCTAGACAGGTGCCCCCACGCATTCAACATGTGCACCAGAAAACCCAACCTCATAAGAAAAGATAATAGAAAAATAGCATGCTGGCTCTACAAGAACAATTATAACCAAGATATAGCTTAAGAGAATTGAGTGAATTAAGCAAAAGTGAGGGATGCATCCCACTGCTTTTATGCGAATTCATCTACTAGCTTGCATATTAATTCCCTAGTTTTAGATATATATCCTGATATGCTATAATGCATCAGAAGCTATAAAGATTTCCTTCTTTACATTAGGCAACCCATGACTAGGTATAGCACCTGGTTGTTAATTATTGCCCAAGCTATCATTGGTCCAATAGAGTTTTTGGTGTATTTAAATATTAATCCTAATATTAAAAACATAATTGTTACCCATAGAGCATTTGGCAGCCCTCCTCTTGGCGATAGAATTACGTGTATGAGGCCGAAGACGGTTACAGTTATTAATAAGCCTGGCGAGAGAATTCTTCCACTATCCCCTTTAAGAGCTTCATCAGTATTGACTATGAGCCATATGATGAAGAAAACCTCTAAAGGCCCATATGCTAGGATAGCTAGTAGGGCATAGACTAAGTTCAATGGAAATGTAAGGCCGAAAGACGCATATACTATACCATTATCTTGAGTGATCCTTAGGATTAGGAACACCATTGCGGGTATGATACCTAGTATTAGGCTCCTTAAGGCGTTCTCTCTTCTCAAGCCGTAGACACTAAAGTCATCTCTACAAACCAGGGATATAGCTAATTGTAAGCCTCCAATAGCAACGAGCTCAATATAAGATGCTAGGTATGGCTTCTCATAGAATAGGTCAAATAACTGTTCAACACCACTTGCAAAAGACCCCTCAACAAGATAATATATAACAATTGAAGTGACATATGAACCGATAAACACCCAAGCCCATGAAACAACAACTAATAGACCTCTCCTATAGCAAGAAGTAGACAATCCCATAGATAGCACCTTATTAGTAATGATACACCTACATCGGAGTCTCCTAGTACTTAAGGCCTTTTCATGTCTAGCTATCAAGGTCTTTTAAATATAAATTTTAATAATCATTCTAGGAGATCTGAATCTATATCGTC
>WAQN01000020.1 GCA_015520195.1 Desulfurococcales archaeon
ATAACACTCCATCTAATATACTGTATTATTAGGAAGCGAGGGTTCTTCTAAGTCTTCACTGTGACATCCATACATCATCCCACTAGGTATAGATTGTCTAAGTCTAAGAGAAACACAAACCTCACTATTTCCCTGAACGCTTCTATTTATATAACTTCATGCCTCTAGGATCCCGTGATCCCTAGGATATCATTAATAGATCATGGGAGAGACTAAGCTTGGAGCTTGAGAAGTAATAATGATGAAGTTAGTTTTATTTTAATAACTATGGTTGGGTGGCATGCTATGGCTAGAATATTGATTGCAGTCTCATCTGTGGGTTTAGGACATGTAGCTAGAAGTAGGCCTCTAGGCGTGTTGTTAGAGAGAATATATGGGTTTAATGTTGACTACCTAGCTCCCCCTCCTACTAACATGTATCTAGAACATTATGGAATTAAGGCTTTAGAGGCTTCCTCTAGGCTAAGCTCGTTGAGTAAAATTGTAGATGAATATTATACTTTAAAGAAATCTGGAAGAATAGGCTTCACTATGATGCTTAGAGAGCATAGGATTATAAAAGAGAATTCTAAGATAGTAGATGATTATATAGACTATGAACATTATGATGCTATACTGGCTGATGAATCATGGGAGCTCTTAGAGAGTAAGAAATTCCTTAAGTCCAATACTAAGAAGATCTTTATGACTGACTTCCTTGAGTATCCTTACAGAAGACTTGCAGATATACCTCCAGCACTCCTATTCAATAGGTACCTATGGAAGAGGCTAGGCTACTTTGACTTGATAGCATTTGTGGGATTCCCCGATAAGTTAAGGTTAACTAGAAAGGTTAGACGAATGAAGAATACAAGGATATTCCCAGCTGGAATCATACCGCCTATGCTTGAGAGCGAGGTTTTAGATAGAAATGATGCCAGAAGGCTTGTGGGGGCTGTAGGTAAGAGTATATTAGTATCGCTAGGAGGCACTAGTGCAGGTCTTGATTTGATGAGCAGGATATGCAAGATTCTAGGCGAAACCGAGTATAATATCCATATTGCAGTGGGGGCTAGTGTAGAGAACTATAATGTAGATGCATGTAAAACGCTGGGAGGCGATCTGAAGTTCAAGGTGCCATTCATATTAAAGGCATTTGACGTCATAATTTCTCTAAGTGGGCTATCGAGTCTGGCAGCTAGTATATCTGTGGGTATACCAACGATCACGATACCTCTACCTGGTCATTTTGAACAAGAGGAGAATGCTATCCTAGCCTCAAGAAAGTACAACTGGATAACTAGCTTGAGTCCTAGCAGACTCAATGAGATAAAATCAATCATCGAGGATATGATTCAAAGAGGATCTAGCCCTGGAGATAGAGTTCTATACGATAACCAGGCTAACATAGTAAAGCATATTTATGGTATATTAAAAGCATGATTCAACTATCCTAAACCATAAAGAACCATAAAGATAGATTAAGGGAAAATCAGCTTCTAGCCTGCTCCTCATAACCCTTTAATATCGGGCTCAGCGCCGGTGATGTTCTTCATCCCAACATCTACACGTTATTTGAATATTATACTATCAACGCTTTTGACTATTGTTCCCCTGTATAGGAAGTGGATCTGCCTCAATGCAGCATGGTAGTCGAAGTCTGTTAACGCACTTATAGCATCCATTGGTACAATCACCTTATACCACCTTAACGCGGCACTTCCAGCAGTGTGTAATACACAGATGTTGGCTACTGTACCTGTTATAACCAGGTTCTTTATGTTGTACACGCGTAGCAAGTCGTCCAGGGGGGTTCCATAGAATCCATCATATCTAGTCTTACGTATGACTATATCCCCTTCCCGGGGCTTCAACTCATCTACGATCTCCCAGCCCCATGTACCGTATCTTACATGTTCACCCCATATCCTATATTCTGGATCATCGTCATAATGGGTGTCCTGTGTATAGAATATCCTTACCCCAGCGTCTCTAGCCTTATCTAGAAGCTTCCTTATGGGCTTTATAGTTGCTGGCGCGGTGGGGACGAAGAGGGCTCCTTTCTCATTGACAAAGTCGTTTTGCATGTCAACTACTATCACTGCGCTTTCCTTTCTTGGGAGCTCTACTCTATCCTCTATTCTGTACTTTGGAACCTCCACCCTAACCGCCATCTAAGAGGCACCCCACCCTCCTATAGTAATAGCTTATGAGAGCATCGCTCATATATTTTAGTTATTAGTATATTTTGGATTTTTGGTTACCTGTTTGATAGTCCTATGCAGAATGCAGCTAATAGCTGAACTCTCAGTATCCTTGCTATGTTGTATAGTGAGCCTAGTATTCTAGAGGTAACGGGGTCTCTGGATTCAGAAATTCTATCTTCAATCTGCTTCTCTAGATCCCCTATCCTCGTTAAGAGGTCTCTACTCCGCGTTGTGCTTGGCGATGCTACAGTCATTATTGTCTGTATCATTATCTCCCTTAGATTTGATACTATGTCAGTTATGGGCTCTCCTGGCCTCTTACCAGATGATATGATCCTCATTGATTCCTTGAGTAGTATGTCTTCTATTAATGGTAGCAGGCTTATAGATGATAACATACTGTATGTTATCCTAGCTTCGAGCCCCGAAATACCCGGTCTAGGCTCTACGATGCTCCTTATGATTAGCCGCTCTAGGTTTAGTGTATCCTTATGCAGATCCCTTAGCCTAACCTCGGCTTTCTTAGTGTCGATAGATCCCTGTATTATGTTAATGAATGTATCGAAGAGTGTGGAGAGTATTTGAGCCAGCGTCTTTATAAGCATCTTCGTGTCTATCCTAGATATATCTATGAGATTAGATATCTTAACACTCCCAGTCCTCTCATCGACATCTATTCCAGCCGATATTATTCCTGCTTCTCTTATGGCGTCAAAGACCTCATTAGGATCTTTCTTGCCTATCTTCAATGTAAAATTATCTATCCCTAGCATACTTGTGCATGATATAACGCGTCTCACCTTTTCCTTGAGGCTATCATTGTCAGCTAGATGTTCAAGATTTATGATTATCTCGCTTGTGGCCTCCTCGCGTTTAGGCGGATATACTATTAACCTGTCTGACTCCTCTACTATATACACGGGATCTCCTGGTTCTAAATTGTGGGTTTTAACCCAGTCACGGGGCAGAGTAACTACTAATGATTTTAAACCCAGCTTTTGCAGTTTACGGGTCGTAACTGACATTGTATATACACCACAAATCTGTATATGCAGTATAGCATTAATAATATTATCATATTAACTAGCTGGCTAGATGTCTTTTGTATGCATTAAGACTCTATCTAATTATGTTCCATACTACGTTATCTAGGATTGAACAGGGGTGTGGGTCGTGGAGGATTTAAGGGAGTATATATCGTTTCTTGAGTCTAGGGGTATGCTTAAGAGGGTGAAGGTAACAGTTGACCCCGTCTTGGAGATTCCTGAGATACTAAGGAGAATCATGTATTCGAGGGGACCAGCTGTTTTATTTGAAAAGTTAAAGGGACACCCGGAATTTAGGTTGGCGGGAAACATATTCTGTAGTATAGACGTGTTAAAGGAAGCCCTTAATGTTAATAGACTTGAGGAGATCGGAGAGAGGCTCTTTGAACCGTTGAAGGGTCCTCCGCCAAGAACCCTTACGGAGAAGATTAGGGGGCTAGGTGAGATACTTGGTTTTGGACGTTATATGCCTAAGAAAACGGGTAAAGCCGGATTCCAGGATAATGTGATTGAGGGTGATAAGGCATCCTTTAGACTTATACCTGCCATGAAGATATGGCCTAAGGATGGTGGAAGGTACTTAACTTATGCACTAGTCACTCTAAGAGATCCTGTAAAGGACGTAATTAACATGGGTGTTTATAGGGTCATGATTGCTGGTGATAAAGAGGGGGTAGTTCACTGGCAGATACATAAAAGAGGGATGCAGGCTCACCAGGATGCATCATCTATGGGGGAAGAAACGATCCCTGTCGCGCTAGTTATAGGTAGTGACCCAGGTACACTGTTAACTGGCGCACTTCCAGTACCATATCCTATAGATAAGCATTTATTCGCTGGCATAGTCAGGGGGAGGGGCTTGCCAGTATTCGACCTCCCTAATGGGGTTCCAGTACCAGCTAATGCTGAGATAGTATTGGAGGGCTATGTAGATTTAAGAGACCTTAGGAGAGAGGGACCCTACGGAGATCACTTTGGGTACTATGATAAGCCAGACCGGCTATTCCCAACGTTTAAGTTAGAGCGTATATGGTTTAGAGACAACCCGATATATTATGGTAGTGTTACGGGTAAACCACCTCTGGAAGATGTAGTCATAGGCAAGGCGGCTGAAAGGATATTCCTCCCAGCAATCCAGACCCTGCTCCCCGAGGTTATAGATATAGAGCTGCCCCCTTACGGGGTCTTCCAGGGTATGGGGTTCGTTTCTATTAAGAAGAGGTATCCAGGCCATGGGAAGAAGGTTTTGCTGGCGTTAATGGGTTTAGGACAGTTGAGTTTAACCAAGATATTAATCGTTGTTGACCACGATATAAACGTTCACAATATAGGAGAAGTTCTATGGGCTATATCAAGCCACGTGGATCCACAGAGAGATGTAATGATCATACCCTATAGTCACGCTGACGAACTCGACCCATCAACCCCCATTCCACGTTATGGGAGTAAGCTGGGCATAGACGCTACAAGGAAGCTACCAGAGGAGTATGGGGGACGTGAGTGGCCTGAAGAGGTTTCACCAGATCCAGACACAATTAAATTGGTCGACAAAAGGTGGAGCGAGTATGGGCTCTAGCTGGGACGCTGCCCGTGTAGTTGGTAGAAGCAAGTTTCACGGGATACTGAGACTTTTAAGAGTCGAGCATACACTCTTCAGCCTTCCCTTCGCTTATGTAGGCGCCTTCTTATCTGGATACGATTTTAGCATTATAGATTCTCTTCTCATGGCTACTGCCGTGTTTGGGTTAAGGTCTGCTGGCATGTCATATAATAATATAGCCGACCTAGATATAGACAGGGCTAATCCGAGAACCCGTGGCAGGCCACTAGTTACAGGTATTATTAGTTTAAAAGAGGCGTGGTTAATCACCATAGCTGGATCCCTAGTATTTGTATTATCCGCTGCAATGCTCAATAGATATGCGCTATTATTTTCACCTATACTATTAGCCGTCACGCTCACATATCCATATGCTAAAAGAATACACAAGATACCCCACGTTCATCTGGGACTGGTACTTGGATCCGTAGTTTTCGGAGGCGCCATAGCTGCTAGTGGCGATGAAGTTGCAAGCGTGAATGAGGCTTTATCAAGCGTTCCATGGATATATGTAGCCGCTATCACACTCTGGGTAGCGGGCTTCGATATATTATATAGTATAATGGACTATGAATTCGATAAAAAAACTGGCCTCGGCAGCATACCTGTATGGCTAGGAGTCACGAGAGCCAAATTAGTATCCTTCATTATGCATCTAATCGCTGCTATACTCTTCATTGTAAGTATCAACATCTACTCTATGGGGCCACTAGGCCTCCTATTCACTCTAATAGGCGTGGTGATATTACTAGTGCAACACTATATAGCCGTTAACCTGGAGAATCTTCCCATAGCATTTAACATGAACCTTATCTTCCCAATAATTATAAGCTCTGGTGTTATAATGGATAAACTATCATTGATATCGACTTAAAACATAAACTTAAACCGATACTCTATAGGTTAAAACCTTGCATCTTTAGTAGCTCAGGAATCACCTTATTCCTATCCTCGAAATATCCTCCTTTACCAGCATATCTTTTAATTATGCGTAGCCAGTCTCTACCCGAGTATGATGACATGACCCTATAAGCTTCTGAGAGCTCGTCGTCACTATAATCCCTATATTCATCTTCATGAAATAGCATGCTTCTAGGCAGTCTAGGCCTTATCCTCGGATTCTCGGCTGGGACACCTATAGTAAGGCCAAATAACGGATAAGTCCTATGAGGCAAACCCAATAACTTTATTATCTCTCCAGCAGCATTCTGTACTCCCCCTATAAAGCATATACCGTAACCCAACGCCTCAGCCATTATAGCCATATTCTCAGCTGCTATAGCAGCATCTATAGCGGCGAAGAGGAGTAATGCAAAGTCTACATTACCTAATTCCTCCCCTCTATATTCTAGGAGCTTCTTCAACCTATACAAGTCAGCAGTAAATACAAAGAACTCAGCAGCCTCGTATACATGCTCCTGTCCTATAAGTGTGGCTATTCTCCTCCTCTTATCCCGGTCTTTTACGCGTATAGCGCTCCATAAGTGTAATGTAGCATCTGTGGGAGCTCTCCTAGCACTCTCCATTATGATCTCCAGGTCGCCGTCTGGTATAGGGTCACTCTTATACCTGCGGATAGACCTATGATTTGAAAACACTTCATACACTAGTTTAGCTAGCATGCACTCACCACATCTGTTGATGACTTTTGAGGTAATTTAAAATAAACGTAATTACCTGGATTAATCTACTATTATATATAATGAAAGGTTGAAGAAGTTTCTAGTATAATTAAAATAGGTATTATTAGTATTTTATGATTATAGTATATATGTATCTAAGTAGGGACCCTAAAAATATTTAAACATATTTAAATACAATATATCTAGAAGGATTTACTAGTCTGTGCGAGTAGGTGGATGCCTTGGTTCGCCATCTGACCTCTGTCCAGAGGGAGGTGCTAGAGACTCTAGTGAACTTATACAAGGAAAAGGGGAGGATGATCAAAAGTAAGGAAGTAGCCTCTATTCTCGGGAAAGATGAAGGTACTGTAAGGAACATTATAATGTGGTTAAAGAGCATGGGGTTAGTTGAGAGTAGAACTGGCCCAGCAGGCGGCTATGTGCCCACGTTAAAGGCATATGAGGCTCTGGGTACTACAACTATGATACCCACGATAACAGGCTACGGAGTTGTGGTTGTTAGGAAGCCTGAAGGAGAATTGAAGTTAAGCGCCATACAGCTTGAAATACTAGGTCTATTCTCTATGGAGAATGCTAAAGCGGTAGTCAGGGTTACTGGTAACCTATTCGCGGTTTCTGAGGGTGATAAGGTTAGGATCGAGAGTATACCCCATAAGAGGCTCGTCATTGAGGGATACGTGGAGAAAAAGGATATACATGCAGGCGAAATGATGGTGGCTATACAGAGGCTCGTCGTAATTCCTGATGAGAAGGTTAGTAGTATAGCTACTAAGAAGCTAATAACTATACCCGAAGATGCTTCGCTGAGAGAGGCGGCCTCTATACTCTATAAGCATGGGATCCGCGGAGCACCAGTTACAGCTAGCAACGGGAAGGTGATAGGCTTTATCACAACCACGGATGTGGCTATGGTGGTAGCCAATAATGAGGATCTAGATAGTCCCATTAGCGAGTATATGCGGAGGAATGTCTTTGTTATAGGAGAGAACGAGAGCATCATAGAGGCTATGAGGCTCATGGACTTCCATGGTGTAGGACGCCTAGTTGTTATAGACAATAAGGGGAACCCTATAGGTATAATAACTAGGACGGATATACTTAGATTCATCCTGGCATTATGATATGATATCAGTGGACTGCTACTACGTGGCTAGGCTGCCCTGGCGTTGGAGGATTTCGAGTATCTTAGTGTGGAGTATAGCTAGTAACCTCCTCCTATCCTCCATTAGGACAACATCACTATAACCCTTAACGACAAGGTGATGGGCCATTGGAGACGGATACCTCTGCGGACCCTTAACGACGACATTTACCTTTCCCTCTTCAATCCACTTTAAGACAAGCCTGGCGGAATCTATATCCATGTAGTCCTCTAGTATCTCTCTAAGCGTCTCTTTTATTATTGGATGCTCCGGGTCCAGTTCCATGAGTACCTCTAGCAGTCTCTGAGCGCTTAATTGGAGCCTCTCAGGACTTTTCTCTCTTCCCCTGTATCTTCTTAGTATCATGAAGCTTCTCTGTGCCACATGCCTGAATCTCCTTTTCATGAGCTCAGTTCTCAATATAACGTCTTCAAGGATACTCCTTACATTATAACTGCTTACTCTATCTAAGAGCTCATCAATTAACTTTTGCGATATCCTTAAGGGCTGTGTAAGCATGAATCCGTTATCAGACACTGTTATCCTGACGGGTACTGATAACATGTTAGATAAGGCACTCGCATATGCCCTTGACAGGGCATCGTTGACCCTCCTTCCATATAATGTATGAAATACTACATGCCATTCATTGTCATACTCGAAGAACTCTATAAGTATAGTCGAGTACCCGGGTACAACGCCTATATAGGCCATTTGCTCCCAGATGTACTCAACTATACTTTCAGCTGCATGCTTCTCAAGCTTATAAGTGTTCATAAGGTACTTTACAACCTCCCTCTTTGTCTTTACAGCTAACTGGCTAGCCACTAATTCTCTGAATTTGCCTACCTCTAAGGCGCTATCAAAGCTCAGGGGTAGCATTTCGCTAAACCAGCTGGGTACAGTGGGTTTTACTCCCTCTACCTCATCTACTATGATCTTAAGCCCCTCGGATCTAATGAATTTAAATGTCCTACCTCCCAGCACAAATATGTCTCCTGGTTCTAGTATTTCTACGAATTCCTCCTCTAAAGTGCCTACATAACGGCCTTTCCTTGTATAGACGTCTATCTTTGACTCATCAGGTATGACACCAGCATTTAACTGATATATCATTCTAGCTCCCCTCTTCCTCCCAAATACTCCCTGGCTTTCATCCATCCATATTTTAGAGTAGACCTTTTCGTCCTCCAGATCATCCTTTCCTGCCAGATATCTAAGCACTCTGAGGAAGTCGGTATAACTCAGGTTATGGAATGTATATGTCCTCTTAACAAGTCTATATGCATCTTCAATGCGCCATTTAAACTCGACAGCCATGCCTACTAGGTGTTGTGCCAGTACATCTAAAGGATTCCTGGGTATCCTAATCCTGTCTATATGCCTCTCCATGGCACTCTTAACCAAGACGCTACACTCGACTAGGTCATCCCTATCGACTACTATGACTCTACCCTTACTAACCTGCCTTATATGGTGGCCAGCCCTGCCAACTCTCTGCAACAGTCTGCTTACACTCTTCGGGCTACTCAGTAGCACTACTACATCTATGTATCCAATGTCTATTCCGAGCTCTAAGCTGGTGCTTGACACAACAACTTTCAGCTCTCCCCTTTTAAGCCTCTCTTCAACCTCAAGTCTAAGGTATCGTGATAAGCTTGAGTGGTGAGCTTCTATCAAGTCTGGACTGATCATCTTATCCTCTGAAAGCAGTTTCTTCAACTTATATACCACACGCTCAGTTGCACTTCTAGTGTTTGTGAATACGAGCGTAGTCCTATGCCGCTTTATTATGTTGATGAGCGTCCTATAGATCGCCTCGTTAACTACATCCGGCGGGTCGTGTATTAAGTCAACTCTAGGAGCTATAACTCTTATATCTATAGGCTTGGCGAAACGGGCATCCACGATCTTAACTGGTCTGGGTGTCCCGTCGTCATTGAAGCCGCCTAAAAACAATGCCACTTCCTCTAGGGGTGCTATTGTGGCCGACATGCCTATACGCTGTAGTTTCCCGCCGTTAGACTCTACTAGATATTGTAGTCTTTCCACGCTTAGCATTAGGTGGGCCCCTCTCTTGCTTGATGCTACTTCGTGTATCTCATCTATGATTATCCACTTTACCGTCGAAAGCTTCTCTCTAAACTTTGGAGCCGATAAGGCTATTGCCAAGCTTTCAGGAGTTGTAATCAATATGTGTGGCGGCCTACGCAGCATCTTCTGTTTCTCGCTTGAAGGTGTATCACTAGTTCTAACACCAACACGTATCTCAACAGGCTCTAAGCCCAGTCTAGCCATATACTCCCTTATCTCCGATAGAGGCTCAGCTAGATTCCTCCTCATATCATTATTTAATGCCCTTAGAGGGCTGACATAGACAGCATATATTCTATCCTCCAGTATCCCCTCCTCACCTAGTCTCAATAACTCATCGACTATCCCAAGAAACCCCGCTAATGTCTTTCCGGTTCCAGTCGGCGATGATACCAGTATGTTGTGTCCCTGTTTAACCAGGGGTATTGTCGCTCTCTGCGGCTCAGTAAATCTTCCATACTTATCTCTAAACCATTTAGCAACATATGGTCTCAGCATCGAATACACTAGTTCATCGCTATACTCTGTTATTACCTCCAAGCCTACAACTACCTCTTGTCACCGGGCTCTCCAGCGCCTAGACTGATCCATAATTAATACCTTAACCACAAGCCAAGCATTATAACCCTAAAACCCTGACCTACCGTCGTCATTGTCGCAGTCAAATTATTAAAATATAATGCTAGTGTTAACCATAATTTACTTGAAGGTTAATGGAGTGTGGTCACAGTGGTTGAGAGGGTTAAAACAGGCATACCTGGCTTAGATGAGATATTGAAGGGTGGAATACCTAGGAGGAATGTTGTCCTTTTAAGCGGTGGCCCTGGAACTGGAAAATCGATCTTCAGCTATCAATATCTATGGAGTGGCTTACAACTGGATGAGCCAGGAGTCTTCGTCGCTTTAGAGGAGCACCCTGTTCAGATTAGGATAAACATGGCTCAATTCGGATGGGATATTAGGGGGTACGAGCGTGAAGGTAGATTCGCTATAGTCGATGCATTCACCAGCGGTATAGGCGAAGCTGCCAGGAGGGAGAAATATGTCGTCCCAGACCCAGAGGATATAGGCTCGCTCGTAGACGTCCTCAAGGAAGCTATAAGGGATGTTGGAGCCCAGAGGGTCGCTGTGGATTCAGTGTCAACACTATACCTGGCGAAGCCTGTACTTGCAAGGAGAACTGTGATGCTCCTTAAGAGGGTACTATCGGGTTTAGGGACTACGAGTATTCTAGTAAGCCAGGTATCTGTTACTGAGAGGGGTTTTGGTGGTCCAGGGGTTGAGCACGCCGCTGACGGTATAATACGTCTTGACTTGGACGAGGTCGACGGCCAGCTGGTTAGAAGCCTTATTGTATGGAAGATGAGGGGGACTGCTCATAGTATGAGGAGACACCTCTTCGACATAACAAGTAAAGGCATAGTAGTGTATCCAGATAAGATCGTTAAGATTGGCAGGGGATTTAGTGTAGAGACTACATAACCGTTACACGTTAAACCCTTGGCATAGCGTTCTCCCTGGATATGTTGTGTGGGGGGTAGAAGGGATTGGAGGAGTTCCTCGGCTTTGACGATGTGGTTATAGTTCCTGGCAGATCGCCTGTAGAGCCGAGTAGTGTTGATATAACAGGGCAGGCTACAAGGAATATAGTATTGTCTATCCCAGTTATATCTAGTCCTATGGACACCGTAACTGAGTGGAGGATGGCGGCTTTAATAGCTAGATTAGGTGGTTTAGGTGTAATTCATAGGAATATGAGTATAGAGTCCCAGATAGATAATATAGTGAGGGTAAAGAATAGCGTGCCTAGCATATGGTCTGAGATTATTAAGATCGGCGTTGATGAGCGATTCGACATAGTAGAGCTCAGGATGAGAGAAGCAGGTGTTGATGCCGGGATTGTAATGTCTAAACAGGGATTCCATGGTATATTCATACGCTATGGAGCGGATTACGAATACTGGGCTAATAAGGTGGACTCCCTGGTTAAGCTAGCTTCACTGATCAAGCCTATGCCTACTATAGATGAGGATGGTAGGTTAAGGGTTGGAGCTGCTATAAGTCCCTTTGACATAGAACGAGCTAAGAGGTTATCAAAAGCTGGGGTTGACGTATTAGTAGTAGATGTAGCCCACCTCCATAATGTAAATGTGTTATCCTCTCTAAGGAAATTAGTGAGGGAAGTTGAGGCTGAAGTAGTGGCAGGCAACCTGGGGACACGAGAGGGAGTCCTCGACACCCTAGCAACTGTAGAGGACATAGCCGGTTTGAGGATGGGCATAGCTAGCGGCAGTATATGCATTACAGGTGAGGTCTCTGGCACAGCCGTGCCGACTTTAACTGCTGTTATGAAGGCTAGAGAGGCGCTACAAGAAATAGGCCTCCAAGGAAAAATCCCTATTATAGCCGATGGTGGTATAAGGAATCCTGGAGATGCGGCTAAGGCAATTATAGCTGGGGCCTCCTCAGTTATGGTGGGCAGAGTTCTAGCTGGAGCTGAGGAGGCTCCAACACCTAAAGTTACTATTGGAGATAGAGTCTACAAGCCCTATAGAGGGATGGCTAGCAGGGGGGCTATGGAGAGGAGGTACGCCTCGGATAGGTATTCTAAACCAAGCAAGGCGGTCGTGGAGGGTGTAGAAGGTCTAGTCCCTTACAGTGGGAGCGCAGTTAACTCTATAGCTCACATGGCATTTGGGCTCCAAGCAGCTCTAGGCTATGCCGGAGCAGCTAATCTAAGGGAGGCATGGAACTCGAAATTAGCTAGGATAACTCCTTCAGGGAGCAAGGAGATAAAACCCCATGACCTAGTCATTTAGGAGTGTAGTAGGCTAGTGGGGTGATGATGAAATAGTACAGCAGAGGTCTCTACATTCACTTGGTAGAGTAATATTTGTTAGAGTGCCTGAGGGCTCAAAACCGCATCAATACATAGAGAATGTGCTTAGCGAGCAGGGCATAAAGGCTGCCTGGATAAATGGCTTGGGCGGGTTTAGATGGGCGAGAGTAGGGTTCCTTAACGTTGAGAATAGGAGTTACTATGTAAAAGATGTTGAGGCCAGATATCCTAATATAATAGAGGTCTCATCCTTGATCGGCAATAGCATACTAGGCCCTGATGGTTCATATTACACGCACATACATGTAACGTTGGGTATAGATGAGGATACTACTATAGCTGGCCATTTGATAGATGCAAATGTAGAGCCTTTCCTGGAGTTGTTAATAGTAGAGCTAGTAGGAGATTATACTAGAATGGCGGAGCTACTAAGCCATAGATGGGCTCATGCAAAGAGGTAGGCTAGGAAAATTTCGATTTTATTGATTAAAGAATCTAATGGATCCAGGCCTCAGCTATATCCAGCCCCGTAACCTCATAGCTGCCACTACCCTATCCACCGCTATCGCGTATGCTGCTGCCCTCATGTTATACTTTTCCTTGTCTAGTTTAGATTCCCAGTAGTCCCATACTTTGTTGAAGTTGGTCACCATCTTGTATTCAAGCCTTCTCTGTGCCTCCTCCTCGGTTATCCAGCCTCCCATTCTGTTATTGACCCATTCTATGTGGCTCATGATGACTCCTCCTGCATTGGCTAATATATCAGGGACCACTACTATGCCAGCCTTAGTTAGTATTTCCTCTGCCTCAGGCGTTGTGGGGCCGTTAGCTGCTTCCACCACTGCTTTAGCCTTTATCCTATCTGCATTCTCCTCTGTAATCACATTCTCTATAGCGGCGGGAACAAGTATGTCAACATCCAGTTCTAATAATTCTTCATTGGTTATCTTCTTTTCCGCGGGGTAGTTCAGTACTGTTCCAGTCTTATTCTTTATGGCTTTAACTTCGTCCGGGTTAAGGCCTTTAGAGTTGTATATACCCCCCCTACTATCACTAACGGCTACAATGATGGCTCCCATCTCGTGTAGGAACTTAGCTGCATAGTAGCCTGCATTACCATAACCCTGTACAGCCACTGTTCTGCCCTCGACAGATCCAAATAGTTTTTTAGCCACCTCACGTGCAGCTATGGCTGTCCCGTATCCAGTAGCTATTATTCTAGTGTATAGCCCTCCGACCTCTAGGGGTTTTCCAGTTACAACGCCGAAGTACTGACCCCTCTTAACCCTAGAGAACTGGTCGAAATACCACGTCATGACTTGAGGGTCTGTGTACACATCAGGTGCTGGTATGTCTTGATCAACGCCTACTATGTCACTTATCGCTTCAAAATATGCTCGTGACAGCCGTTCCAGCTCACTCTTCGATAGTCTATGAGGGTCTACCCTTATGCCTCCCTTACCTCCCCCATAGGGTAGTCCTGCTAGGCTATTTTTCCACGTCATCCACATACTTAATGCTATAACCTCGTTCATCGTAACATCCGGGTGATAACGCACTCCACCCTTGTATGGGCCCAGTGCACCGTTGTGCTGGCTCCTCCACCCGATGAAGACCTTAACGCTCCCATCATCCATTTTCAATGGTATCTTGACCTGCAATACCCTATCGGGAACGGCTAAAACCTGGTATATTTCATCTCCTAGGCCTAGGATTTCTATAGATTGTTTGAGTTGTTTCCTAGCCTCTACTAGAGGATCGTGCTCCACGGACATTACTTATCCCTCGATTTGATATAGTTTTAACTGGGTTTAATAATCGTTAGGAGAACAAAATACATATACAAATACATAACTATATATCTAAAATATAGGCCCACGACGCTCCTACAAGCTCATACCAGGAGGTAAAAGTAATGCCACTAGGATGGCAGCTGAATAGTCTAGGCTCTCAGCCTCAACTATGGCTACTGACGAGGGCTTCATCTTTATATTTCCACCCCCTACCAGTGACGAGACAACCATTTCTATACTAGGAGCATGACCAACTAGTAATGCCTTATCTCCGGGATTAATCTCTCTTAGCGAATCCATAGAAAAGACCCCTGGTTTTAGCTTGTCGGATACTCTAATACCCACCCCATGGATCGAGGCAATTATCTCCGCTGTTTGAAGTGCTCTCTTATAAGGACTAGAGTATACTATTGATGGTTTAAAAGGTAATATGCCAGCTATACTCTCAACACTCCTCCTACCTTCAGAAGTAAGGCTTCTATCCTCATCGGGTTTCTCCCCCTTAGGTTCAGCCTTTCCATGCCTCATGAATCCTATAATCATATAACTATCCCCCCACGAAAGTTCCTAGCATAAGGTAGCCATAGTCTAATTTTAAATTTCAATGCCAAAGTCCTCAAGGAGTCTTTTTACATCCCTTAGCCTAGAGAGGAGTTTGTAGCCTTCCCTGGTTATATACACTATTTTGTTTTTATCCTCGATTCTAACCTGAACAAGACCCTTATTGCTTAACTCTTCTATTATAGATACCAGCCTATCATATGCCAAGCCTGTGACAGTAGCTAATCTAGTGGCATTCATATCACCCCCATTATTCTCTATGGCTGCAAGTATACTGTATATTATGCTAAGCCTACTCCTCTTCCTCCTACCCACTTGAGTCATCGCCTCACATAGGGGAGTGAAATAACTATCGCTCCCAGGGCTCTAAGCGTCTCAGCATACATCATAACCTGAAGAGACGTAGATGGATTTGGGAATAACGTTGATAAACCCCTGATTAAGTGGGATACACCCAAAAGCATAAACCCGACCTGTAAAGCCCTCTTAGTTAACGCCGAGGAATAAAGGGCAGTAACTCCAGAGGCTACATCCAACGCTATGGGAGTAGCGGTGATAAAGATCGACGATAATCCAAGGCCATTTCTCCTTTCACTGATTTTGCCAGCAACCACAAGTAGATATCCGGAGAATGCTAGTGATTGGGAAAGGATGTACAAGCTAAAGCTTATCCTAGCATTACCGATTATTATAGCCATAATTATTATGATCTGTGATACCATTATGAAGAATAATCCTCTATAGAGGCCCTCCACATCCTTCTCATTACTGATATTATAGATATCGTGGAGTCTAAGCACTACTACAAGTAGTGCTACTAGTGATACGGACTCTAAGATCACTAGTATCGTTAGATAATGTTGCAAGCCTCTACTCAGCCTCGACTGAGTTATTCCATTAACTAGTCAAGACCTAACTACTAAAAATAAATGCTGTAGATTACCGAGATAATAGATTATTAATTTAAATAATTAATTTTATATATATAAAAAATATATTTTATAATGTCCTCGCGCATACTTAAATTTGAGGGATTATATTTATATATTCGAGCC
>WAQN01000021.1 GCA_015520195.1 Desulfurococcales archaeon
GAGTGGCACCACGTGCATTGAGGCTAAGCTCCTCGGTAGGAACTGCATAGGCGTAGACATAAACTATAACGCCGTAATCCTAACCCTGCACAGACTCTACTGGCTCGAGAGACACCTTGAGGAACTCCATGAGAGCGGAGGCGCTGAGCGCCCCGCTGATTGGGTGGAGAACGGGATAGACCCAGAGGACATCCTCAGAGCCCGCATCGAGATATACCACGGTGACGCTAGGAGCCTGGACGGGATAAGCGATGAGAGCGTGGATCTCGTAGCGACTCACCCACCCTACTATAACATAATACGATATGGCGGGGCCGGAGTGCCTGGGGATCTATCCGCCGCTGGGACCCTCGAAGAGTACCTAAATATGATATACTCCATAGCGAGGGAAGCCCATAGAATACTAAAGAAAGGCAAGTATATGGGTATACTCGTGGGCGACACTAGGGCACGCAGGCACTACATACCGATAACACACTATGTCCTGCAGACCCTACTCAAGGCAGGCTTCATACTGAAGGAGGAGGTCGTGAAGATCCAGCACAAGATGAAGACCACGAGGGAGAAATGGGCTAAACTAAGGAACAGGGACTTCCTACTCATATACCACGAGAAACTATACGTACTAAGGAAGCCCAGAGGCCCAGGCGAGTACAAGAAACACAGATACAGCGCATACCTTGAACTCTAAACGGTGACGCCCCCAAGACGCTAAGGGACTATTCACGCTAATCGATCAAATACGTTGAGTACTAGAAATACTGTGTTAAATACGCTGAATTATATACGATACGAAAAGTATCCGCTTTAAGACTAAGGATGTACATAGAAACTTTTAGAGAATACTATACACGACTCGTAGCATACCTTATATGGGATAGTGATAGCTGGCAAGCTGTAGAAATAGTTTTAAACGAACTAGGAATAAAAATCCCTAACCTCGCCCATCAACTATACCCGCAGAGGAACTAGAAGAAGTCCGCCTAGGAGGACTATACGAGGACCCCGACCTAATACTAACAACACGTACATCATTATCAAAATTAAGAGAAAACCTAGCAAAACTTGTTTACTTATAAGGAAAAAGACAATAGTGGACCCGCCGGGATTAGGGCCCGGGGACCTGGCTCTGAAGACCCGAGACTTATAAATAATGTTTCCAACGAAAAAACCATAGACTGGAAACACTCTTCAAGAATAGTTATCGGATAGGATATCTATCGTGATAATCTGGAAACGGGCTAGTAAAAACATATTGGGCCGTATTGCAATACTCATCAGCAGGGGTATCTGGATTGTCTAAGGTTATACGGGTAAGGTATGAGAAGGGTGTTCTTAAGCCTCTAGAGCCTTTAGAGCTAGAGGAAGGTGAGGAGCTTATCTTAGAAGTGAAGAAGGCTTCTAGCGGGAGAGGAGTGAGAAAGTTCTTTGGTATAATAAAGATTAGGGAATCTGAGCCCCAAACAGAGGAGGATTACTATGACTACATCTCAGAAAGGAGTCATATTCCTCGACAGTAGTGTGATACTCCGCTATTTCCTAGGAGACTCCACTGCCAAAGATATTATAGAAGGCTCTTCGAGATTCGCAATTAATGTTATAGTCTTTAGTGAGGTATCGTTTAACCTCCTAAAACTCCTATACATCGAGAAATATAGAGGATATAGGTTCTATGATATGAAATCATCCTTATCAATGTTAAATTATGATATTCTAAAAGGCTACAAAATATTTAACTCTTTTTTAGATGAACTTTCCAACGAAGACAGACTAGTGTTTCTCCCTATTACTATGGAAGTAGTAAAAGAAGCTAGTGAAATTGCTATTAAGTACGGGTTGCTACCTAATGACTCGTTAATAGTAGCGACATGCAGGCATTACGGCATAGACACTATAGCTACTTTTGATGAAGACTTCAAGAGGATACCGTGGCTGAAGGTTATACCCTAGGGTTCTAGCAAGTTTGGATAACTAGGCGCGTGATTATATATCATGATTATCTGGAGTGAAGAAACTTCGGCTAGGTTTAGGGGTCTTCCGAACCTAGTATATTCATCCATAGGAGTAGCATTGCTTAAGAGGTGTTTGTGGAGGGCCCGCTGGGACTATGAACTTAGGAACCCCGGCTCTGAAGACCCGAGACTTATAAATAATGTTTCCAACGAAAAACCATAGACTGGAAACACTCTTTAAGAATAGTTATCGAATAGGATATCTATCGTGATAACCTGGAAACTCTTCCGTAATATAGAAATATAAAAGCATATTGGGCTGAGAACTCGTAATAGTTCTTGGGGGTGTATGAGGAATTGTCCAAGGTGGTCAGAGCAGTGTATAAAAATGGCGTGTTGAAGCTTCTAGAGCCCGTAGAGCTCAGAGAAGGCGAGGAGGTATTTGTAAGATTAGAGAGGTACGAGGACCGTGTCAGGAGGCTCCGGAAGTACCGGGGCATATTGGGTAAGGCGAGCAGGGAGGAGATAGAGGAACTC
>WAQN01000022.1 GCA_015520195.1 Desulfurococcales archaeon
ATTACTCGTGTGGGATCCCAATAACCCCTATTCCATGAGGATTTCACGAATAAGGGTGTGAACCATGCAACTTCATATCCATCCATATCCTTTAAGGGGCCGTCTCCAGGATCTGGACCTATGACTCCCCAGTAAGGCTCTGATACCCTATATAGATATAAGTATCCTCTCTCGTTTAGCGCCATTATATATCTATTATTGTCGTGCTCCGCTATATAGGCGCTCTCTATAGGTACTCCTTCTGACGTATAGTAGTCCATTCTCTCGCCGAGATTATCTAGGTTTAATGCGGTGATCTCGCCTGTAGATGTCCCGATTACCATCCACCTGGGATTAGATACTTTATCTAACTCTAATACAGTGGGCTCTCCAATCACAGTCTCACTCCACACTAATAAAGGAGGATTAGCTGGTTGCACCAATGCTAGAAAGTCTTTCCCAGCAGCTATAATCAGGTTCCTAGAGGGATCATAACTAGCATGTATTATCTTAGCCCCACTTGGTAGAACGGCTTCATATGCTCCATACACTCTTGTAGGTTCTATTACTAGAGGCTCCAAACCAATGTTGTCTTGTGCTGTGCCTAGTATTGGCGATGAACTAGCTATGATAACTAGAACTATAATTATTAAGATTAAATTCAGTTTTACACTATATAACATTATTCTCCGACCCCACTCTATTACTAACTCCTCAGACCTCCTAACCCAGTTACACTGATATAATTAGTTTTCAGGAACTATTATAGCATTTTATCGTTAAAGCAGAAGCACTATAGTAAGGTTTATATCTATTGAGTATTATCTAACGCTAAAATTCGTTTAGATAAGCGGGACGGGATGTTATACCTAAAATCTTATTAAATTCTATAGGATTAATCAACATATATGTGGTTATAAGTCATAGTTGGATACATCCAATACGATGCTGGGGGCCATTAAATGGTTAGGCTACGGATAAGAAAGAAGGAACGTGAGGTTAAAAGAGAGGAGAGTGCTACTGCCCGAACATATACTATAGACGAGGAGATCCGTCATAGAATACTCAGCCTACGAGCACAGTATAAGATTTTAGAGACTTACCCGGTTAATGACCCATGGGCTAGGATACACATTCTAGAGCATAGGGATACTGGGGAGTTGGAGTATTATGTGGATGAGATACCCTTAAGTAGTGAGGAGAAGAGCATATACAAGAGAGTGGAATCCCTATTATTCTGGGAACTAGAACCTGCTCCGCCAGATATTGATCCTAGAGAGCATTTTAAAGAGCAGGCTACAAAGATCCTTTCTAGATTTAGGATTAGGTTTGGAGCATCAATACATCCTGGTATAAGCTGGAGGAAGATAGAGTATTACCTTCTAAGAGATACGATAGGGTATGGTGCTATAGATCCCCTTATGAGGGATTTAAACGTAGAAGACATAAGCTGTGATGGTGTGGGTAAGCATGTCTATGTATGGCATCAGAGGTATGAGAGCCTAAAAACGAATATAGTATTTAAGAGGGAGAGCGAGCTCGACTCACTAGTATTAAAGCTGGCTCATAGGGCTGGTAAGCATGTAAGCGTTGCCTTCCCTATTGTTGATGCTATCCTCCCGGAGGGTCATAGGCTTGCAGCCACATATAAGAAAGAGGTGTCAACTAGTGGGTCGACTTTTACTATTAGGAAGTTCAAGGAGACTCCTTTGAGTATAATAGACCTCATAAGAGGCAGGACGCTCAGCCCAAGACTGGGAGCCTATTTCTGGATGGCCATGGAGCATAATATGACTGGCATGATAATGGGGGTTACTGGTAGTGGTAAGAGCGTCTCTGGCAATAGCTGGATGTTGGTACGCATTGATGGAGAGCTGGTTTATACTTCGATAGAGGATCTATGGAATAGATTATCCAGGCTGACTAGACCCGTTAGAGGTATGGGCTTTGAAATCATAGTTAACCCCGATATCCAGGTAAGGAGCTTTGATTTAAAGAGGAAAAGAGTAGTTTGGAGGAGGCCGCTGTACTTCATAAGGCATTTAAACGATAAGAGGCTTTATAGGGTTATAACAAGAAGTAATAGGTTTGTTGATGTAACTGAGGATCACTCATTAATAATATATGATAAAGAGGCTAGGCGCTTCTACAAGACAACTCCTGGAGACCATATTAAGGGCAAAAGCATTATTTATCTAACTCCTATTAGCAGTAATAGCATACTGCATGGAGATACTTACTCGATAAGAGAAAATTCGCAGAGTATAATGCTCATTACAACGTTTGAGCCAAACACATCCCCCTATACGATAGATGATATTGTAGATGTGTATAGGATAGAATGTAGTGATTGCAGGTATGTGTATGACTTTGAAGTACCAGGCACCCACAATTTTGAGGCTAACGGTATCATAGTCCACAATACCACAACGCTAAATGCATTAGC
>WAQN01000023.1 GCA_015520195.1 Desulfurococcales archaeon
AAATAAATATTTTAACTTAATTAATTCTTTATTGACCTCACGATTAGTACAGGAAATTATTATTTAAAGGGAGTCAGGTAACCATAATACACCTGGGGAACGATATTGGCCTACGATTTAGGTAGCGATCCAGAGCTAGAGGAGATTAGAAGGAGAAAGCTATTGGAGTTACAGAGAAGACTAGAGGAGGAGCAGAAGAGAAAAGAGATGGAAGCTGAATTAGAGGCTAAGAGAGAAGCGCTTCTAAGGAGTATATTAACACAAGCGGCTAGGGAGAGGCTGGCTAATATAAAGCTGGTGAAACCAGAGCTAGCGAGGACTGTTGAGGACATAATTATACAGCTAGTTCAAGCAGGCAGGCTCAATACACCTGTATCAGACGAGCAAGTTAAAGCTATATTGCTTGAATTAGACTCAAGAAGCCGGAGACGGTTTGAGATAAAGTTCAAGAGGAAATAGCCTTGTGGGTGATTGATGAATGGCAAGGGTCAAGCCTCTAGCTAGAAAGCTAAGGTTAGCCAGGGCCACTAAATCTAATAGTGCCGTACCTGCATGGGTTATTGTAAAGACTATGCGTAGATATACATTTAACCCTAAAAGAAGGCATTGGAGAAGGAGTAAGCTAAAGGTATAACGGGGTTGACGAGTTATGCCTGATAGCGACTACTATGTTTATGTGGTTCCATTGAAGAGGGTCTATTGGGGGAGGAGGACTAATAGAGCAGATAGAGCAGTGAGACTACTGAAGATGTTCGTAAGGAGGCATATGAAGGTTGACGACGTCATCATATCAAACGAGGTAAATAACTATATATGGAGCAGAGGTAGAGAAAAACCCCCTAGGAGGATCAAGATCTTGGTATCCGTAAAGGAGGAGAAAGAAGAGGAAGGAGAAGGAAAAGTTAGAATCGCAGTAGTTAGACTAGCTGGGGCTAAACTCAAACCTGGCCCATACACCCCTACTGGGAGTAAGGAGAAAAAGAGGAAGAGCTAGCATAAATGAGAAAACACTTGGTGGTGTATTTTGCCTAAATTTGAAGTAGCTAAAATGAATATACTCGGTAACTCCAATGTCGGAGTGTATATGCACGCATCTGACGCATATGCTCTAGTTGTTGACGATGTAACTAATAAGGATGTTAGGTTAATACAGGATGTATTAAATGTAGAGGTAGTTCACACGACAATTTCAGGAACTAGGCTTATAGGAGTTATGGCGGCTGGTAACAGCAACGGGATATTGTTACCATCAACCGCTCTTGAAGAGGAAATTAAGCAGATAAAGAAGCACTTATCAGATATAAATATAGGTATTATACAATCACGCAATAATGCACTAGGAAACTTAATAGTAGCCAACGACAGGGCAGCAATAATATATCCTCACTTTGAAGACGATGCACTAAGAACGATAAGGGATGTATTGGGAGTGGAGGTCATCAAGAGGAGTATAGCTGGTATACCAACGGTGGGTTCTGTATTAGTTGTAACTAATAAGGGGGGACTAGTGCACCCTGATGCTGAAGAGGAAGAGATAAAAGCCTTAAGCGAAATATTTAAGGTACCTATTTTAACCGGAACAGTTAATTTTGGAGTTTCATTCGTTAGAATAGGCTTGGTTGCGAATTCGCACGGGGCTATTGTGGGTGAGGAAACTCAGGGGCCTGAGATTGCTAGGATACACATGGCTTTAGGAGGTGAGGTTGAATGAGTGAAGTTAAGATATATAGGATATCGGGGGTCATGATGATTTCACATGATAAATTCCCTGAGTGGAGGAAGTTTAGCGTTTATGTTAGAGCATTGAAGCCTGAACACGCTATAGAAAAAGTGTATTCAGACCTTGGAAGCAGGCATAAGCTTAAGAGATATCATATAAAGATAAAAAAGGTTGAAGAAGTTCCCCTAGATGAGGTAGAAGACTTAACGATAATAAGACTCTCAGAATTAACTAAATGGGTGAAGGTATAATGAGTAGACAACAGGAGAAGATAGACCCCAATGTGCTCTTGATGCAAATACAGGCTATAAGAGATCAGATAAACAGGTTGCAAGGGTTTATTGCAGAGCTCGCTACAGCTAGGGAAAGCGTAGTTAGATCTATTGACAGCGTAAAAGCCCTAAAAAGAGTGGGAGAAGATAATATTATCCTACCCTTAGATCCACAAATGAACTCCTTCACCATGCTTAAACCAGTCGATGCAGATTATGTTATAGTGCATTTAGGATTAAATGTATATGCCCGGCTACCAGTAAATGACGCAGTGAAGATCCTGGAGGCAAAAGAAAACAGGCTGAGTAGGAGTATCAGTGAGGCCTCAAAACAGCTAAACGAACTAGTTAAACTACATGAGCAATACCAAGCTCTATTGCAGAGTATAGCGCTATCAGCACAGACACAAAGACAGCAGCAAACCCGCTAGGCAGCTGTTCTGGATCAATACTATCTTTCTGTTAATCGTACTTTGATGTTTCTAGATTTTAATAGGTCATCAGGGGTCATATAATGTTTGATAAATTTAAACAGGCTGTATCGGCTATAACTAGCTCGTTAAAGGATAAAATAACCTATAGAGAGATAAAAGAAAGTGATGTGAATGACGCTCTAGAAGATTTCTTACTAAGACTATTGGAGGCTGACGTAGCATATGATGTTGCAAACGATATAGTGAACTCAGTGAGAGACAAACTTGTAGGTCTGAAGGTTAAGCGGGGTATCGACGTAGAGGAGGTAGTTAAAGACGCGGTGAGACGTAAACTACTGGATATATTTGGTTATGATGGATATAAGTTTAATTTAATTGATCGTATTAGGAAAGTATGTAATGAGGATAAGAGGCCTTTTGTCATTGTCTTCCTAGGGGTTAATGGTGTTGGCAAGACTACGACCATAGCAAAGATGGCTTATATTATTGATAAGCTAGGCCTTAAACCAGTGTTAGCAGCGTCTGACACATTTAGAGCAGGGGCTCAGGAGCAGTTAGAGTTGCACGCTAAGAGAGTAAATGTTCCTATAATTAAAGGAGCGTATGGACGTGATCCCGCTAGTGTTGCTGTAGACGCTATAAATTATGCTAAGGCTAATGGGTACTGTGTAGTTCTCATAGATACTGCTGGCAGGATGCATGTAGACTACGATCTAATGGGGGAGTTAAAGAAGATAGTTAGAGTATCGAATCCCGATTTAAAGATACTAGTTGTAGATTCTCTTACTGGAAACGATGCCGTGGAACAAGCTGAACGGTTCGATAGAGAGATAGGCGTAGATGCTATAATCCTAACTAAGGTTGATGCAGACGTTAAGGGGGGTACTGCTATTTCGGTTGCAGCAGCTATAAAGAAGCCTATTATTTATATTGGCGTAGGCCAGCGTTATGAGGATCTCAGAGAGTTCAATGCTAAAGAGATTATTGATGCCATGCTAAAGTAGCTATTAGGAAGAGATGCTAGCCTTCCTTAGCCATTACGGCAAGAATCTCTATCTTTGAGAGAACCCCTATTACTTTGCCCTCGCTATCCGTTACTGGAAGGATCCCGATGCCTTCTTCGTTCATTATTCTAGCAGCATCTGCTGCATCAAAATCTGGATCTACTTGAATTGGATCAGTACTCATTATATCCTCAGCTATTGGAACTAAATATACTCTAGCTGATATTATCTTATCCGCATATAAGCCCTTAGTTTTTATCTTAATGAATCTATCTTTCCCCCTTGAAGCTGCTAAGGTTGCATCTATGTGGGTGAATGCTATATCTCTTTTAGCTATAATCCCTATAGGCTTGTCGTTCTCGTCTACAACAATGACTTTACCTGCTGGATCCGACTCTATAAGTCTTGAGATATAATAAAGGCTGTGTCCCTTCTCGGCTTTAGCGAATGTTCTCCTCATTATATCGCCAACCTTGTATTTACCCCTATATTTATCTGAGAACGCGGCTACTATGTCACTCCTAGTTATTATACCGATCAGCTTTCTAGCTGAGTCGACTACTGGTAATCCACCGATTTTGTATTTAAGCATTAATCCAGCCACAGTCTTCAGGCTTCTAGTTGATTCTATTGTTATAGGATCTCTAGTCATAGCTTCCTCTACCATTATCGTGTCTATGGGCCTACTCATGTATTTCGATACAAGTGCCCGTATTATGTCACTTATAGTTATAACTCCTATAGGTCTACCAGCTTCATCTACAACTACAAGTCTACCTATGTCTTTTTTCAACATTAGATTACGTGCATGTGCTAGTGTATCATCTGGTTTGACTACGACGACGGGGGTTGTCATATAGGATGAAACCCTTGGCGCCACTACTATTCACCACACCTTTAGGCTAACACGATTGATAGTAAGACATCTCTCTCGGTTATTATCCCTGTTACTTCTCCATTGCTGTTTACGGCTAGTAGGCTACTGGTTTTATACGCTATCATAGCTGATGCTGCTTCCCCTATATCGGCATTTTCATCTATAGTATACACCTCAGGAGTCATTACCTCGTATACAGGTGTCTCCAGGACCTCTTTAATGTCCCCCGTGGTTACGTTTTTAAATGCATCATGACTCCCGAAGTATCTTACGTAATCCTTTGCAGTTATCATACCTTTTATCAATCCTCCTGAGGTGACTGGTAGTCTTCTAAATCCATGACGGCTCATGGCCTCAGCAGCTTTTCTGAGAGGATGCTCAGCCTCTACAGTTACTATGGTTGTCGTCATGTAGTCCTTAACTTGCTTGCCTATCTTCTTTAGGGCAAGATGCCTTACTATATCGTGCTCCGTTATAACTCCATACACGGTTCCATCATCATATAAAACAGGGATCAGCCCTATGCCTTCACCCACCATTATCTCTAATACTTTATCTAGGGTGTCTCCTATCATTGCATATGCTGGTGTTGGGTTAGATATGGAGAATACTGGTTCTCCTCTAAGAGCGCTATACATGTTACTCCTATGCCTCTTTAATACTATGTTATAATATTCGCCTCCCCCCAGGTAATTTACTATATCAGTTGCAAGAACGACTCCCTTAAGCTTCTCTCTAGAATCTACAAGTGGCATACCTCTTATCCCCTTAGAAGCTATAACCTCCGCAGCCTCAAGCACAGTGGATGTGTATGGTATTGATACTGCTGGATTAGTTGCAAGTAGTCTGAGCTCTTCCCTCCTCCCACTCACATATTGACTCCAGTTAGGCGTACCATCTGCACGCAACCATCTTATTCCTTCAGGCCTAGACCTTACCAGGGTGCCACGTGCCTCAGGCCTATGCCTTAAACGGGCAGTGGCTACCTTCTTAACAGGAGGTCTCCTCTGAGCACTCATCACCCAGCACCCCTCAATAATATTCTAACTACATCCTCTCTATCGACTATACCTACAAGCCGCTTTGTGTCTTCTGACTCAACTATAGGTATCCTACCTAACCCCCTATTTACCATTAGCTTCGCCGCCTCAAGAGCATTACTCCATGGATAGAGGTATACAACAGATGTTGTCATGGCATCTCTAACTCTAGGCCCCCTATGGGGTCCTGACTCTGATTCAAGCTCGATCCTAGTATATCCTTTTCTAAGTAGGTCGAACTGGGTTATTATGCCTACTAGCCTGTATTTATCATCGACTACAGGGAATCCAGCGTATTTCCATTTTCTCATGAGATTCCATATACTGGATATGAATTCATCTGGTTTAACGTGGAGAGGTGAATGTGTCATTATATCCTGTATTTTAACAGTGCTTAGTGTGTTAGACGCGTTTTCGAGTGCAGCTTTAATTACATGCTCTAAGCCTAGTAGACCCTTTATTTTACCAGATTCGATTACAGGGGCATACCATTCATCATGCCTTAACATGAGGTCTAACGCGTTTTTTAAATGGTCTTGAGGTTCGAGTAGAATAGGTGGATCCTCCATTAGATTCTTTATTCTAGCACTAGTTTTTCTACTACTAATATTCAATATAACTCTCCTAGGAACCCATCCTAGCAGCCTGCCTTTTCCATCAGAGACAAGGACAACTCTTACCCCGGTATCCCTCATAAGCCTTCTAACAGCTCCAACTGATTCAGTCGGTAACACGATTAGGGGGTCAGGATTTAGCAACTCTGATACATGTTTGTGTAGGATCATGTAAAGAGGCTTTTTCAGAGGCCTCACCATATATTGATATATTTAGTTATCAACATATTTATTTCTACCTGTATATTTACTTAAAACTGTGACACCCCTTATTATATAGGATGAATCTAGAATTATGCAAGCCTATTATTACTAATTGCCACTCACTTTACAGCTTTAACGGTAGAACCAAATGCCTGGCCAGGAATATTCTTTTTAAATCTAACTATGACGCTAGACCCTCTTTTACCATGTATTTTAAGTATCCTGCCGATATATCTATTACCTTTGCTGTCAATATAATACACTTTTCCTCCAACCATTTTGGCAGTAGTCTTTTCATCGGCATTAAGCCTTACTATAACTCTACCCGTATATAATCTACCTCCACCTCTAGCATATCCGACTATTATACCTTTAACCTCCACCTAGCTCCACCCATGGAAATTATAATATTGTAATTAAAGACTTAGCCTAGTTAAATCTTTCTATGAGTTAGATGCTATAAGTGATCGTTTTCATTTATTATGCGATTTATTATGTTAATTGATATGCGTTGGAGATCTTTATCGTTAGGTGATGACCTATGTATGCACCAATTAAGACCTTCTAAGTATGATTTTAAGTGTAAAGGTGGTTTTATTCCTGCCATTACTTTTGTATAAATTACGAGTAACTCTACGAAGCATCCCATAGCTCTACTGTAGGGTGGGGGTGATCCTATAAGGTGTTTAAATGATTTGCATCCATAGATATCCACTTTATCCCTGCTATCTTTAAATGTAGGTTTACATAGATACCATGCACCTAATTCTTTGTCTAAAACTGGGTGCTCTCCATTATGATAATTCATTCTTTTTTCTAGCTCATGAATCAGACTAAAATAGTATAACTTGGGATCTATAGGAGATAATAATAGTAGGTTAAATAATTCGTTATCTAAATTGTCACGTAGTATACTGTATAATCTCGTGTTATTGTATACTTTAAATGTCGGGTTCTTACTCCATAGTATGCCTAAAGGCATGGAATACCTATATCCGTATGGAAATGAAATAAACTCATAGTAGAAACCACTAATCACCTCAAATCACCTCAAGGATTTTTAGATTGCAGCAATAGTCATATAGTACTGTCAGGCAGTGATGCTAGCTCTGCCGCTACTGATCGGTGATGTTGTCAGCGAACCCCAGGCTGAGCCTGTTATAGTCTAGATTATCTCATGTTCTTCTTCGCTCTCAACGTCTTTTTTAGCCTCCTCGTATACCCTAGCTATAACCCACGTCCTTAGGAGCGTCACCGAGGCAGACAGCGTGGCTAGCCCGATAACCGCTGCCAGGAGGCTAGCTGCTACTCTGGGTTCCTCTAATTGCATTAACGTTATACTATTTGAAAGAAAGTATAATGATACAAGGACTAGGAGGATAGAGATTGCTAGAGAGCTTGCTGATTCAAGCCGTAGTCTTCTAGCCATAAGTATCCCCAGGTTTATATCTACCGTGCTAGGTTAAGGCTTATAGTTATTGTAGCCTTAATGCTATTGAATCTAGGAATCTAAGTCTCTTGGGTATTGGTGGGTGAGTCGCGAAGATCTCTTCCAGAGGGCTAGGTTCCTCCATTTTGAGTTGGTCAACGTACCTATCTATATCGTAGAAGAAGCCTCCACTCATCTCGACCAGGGGTGCTACTATGAATAACATTGCAGCCATCTCGTTACTTTTTGCCTCTTCAACTAGAGCTTGGTTACTCTTATAGCTTAGATAAATCCTAGTCAGAGCCCTTTGAAGCGCCCTTGGATTACCAGTAGTCATGGCACTATGGGCATCTGCATAGTACTCTCTAAGCCTATTAAAGTGGGCAACTAGGAACCTGAATAGGATGCTAGCTGCTAGCAATGCGGCTCCAACAGCTATTAGTATAAGGCCGTTATTACCTCTACCTCTACTTCCACCACTAAATAAGCCAGACCATATCAACATCCGCCCTATAAAGTATATAGCCAAGGGTATTAGACTCAACGCTAGAATCCATGCTACATCTCTGTGCTTCAAGTGTCCTACTTCATGGCCGAGCACTGCTATAACTTCATCTCTAGGCATTATTCTAAGGAGGCCCTTTGTGACGGCTACATAGTTACCCGCTATTGGACTTCCATATGCAAATGCATTAGGCATAGAGAGCTCTGATATCCTAAGCTTTGGAACCTTTATCCCACTAACCTTTGCTAGCCTTTCAAGCTCGACTTGCAACTGTAACTCTTCTCTAGTCTCCGGAGGCCTAGTTCTATAAAATACATTTATTAGGAAGGGGGAGAGGAGCCACTGAAAGCCTATCAAAACAGCTGATATTATTGTTGCAAATATCACAATACTCTCTGCCACTCCCCCTATGCCTACTTCTCTCTCCAATAGCTTTGATACGCCTATAATTAAGGCTATATAAGAGAAGAATGTCACAACTCCAGTTATGGCCATACTCGATCTAAGAGCTAACAGGCTCCTAGGAGTGTCTCCAACTAGTCTATGGGCATTTAACGCTATGAAACCTATTATACCAGCTACTACCAGTCCTTCGATTAGTATTAGCCACCACCATGCAAACATGAATTCCACGAACACCCAGCTTCACCTCTACCCTGCATACTACCTTCTATCAGCCTAGAAATAAAATAGGCTACAAGGCGTCTTATATCTTAAGTTAAATAAATCATGATTAAAATCTTATTTATGTAATATTAATAATTAAAATAATTTAATTAGAGGCGGATTACTTTCTTATACCCCATAACTTTCTTACCGTTACCTTGAAACCAGCACTAACACTGTCGAGTATCTTTGGGGTTAGCTGCATCCTAACCCTCTCTGGCGGTGGGTGGATCTTGCTTAGCTCTAGGCTTAGGCTCAATGCGTGCGTTAATAGAGCATGCGAACCCTTATACTTTTCCGTTATAAATTCTTCAAAATACGGTATCCATGCAGATGGGTCTCTACTCCTCCTAATGAGCACGAGGTATCCTCCAACTACTGGGCCTATCTCGGGTTTTAGCCTGAACGCTCTATAGTTCTCAGTGCCTCCCTCCTCTAGGATATAATCATTCTTCTTTAGGACGTCAATCATCTTTTCGAAAATCTCCTCCGCTTTTTTACCTCCCATACGTATGAGGGTAGACTCTCTAGCCTCTGGACTACTACTTCTAAACTGTATCACAGGGCCTCTGGCTGTTCTTCTTAATACTAATTTATACTGTCTTCCTTCTAAACTCATATCCTCAACCACCTCCTATTTGTTCATCTAGAAATATAGTTAATCCAAGTTTTTAAACGTTTCTGGATAATCATTTATAGTTGAGTATGTAGATTGTAGCCAGATCAATATTAATTAGTGTTCAGTGTTAATATTTAAAATTATAGTATTATAAATTATATTATTTAAATCATAGTAGGATAGGTTAATGTATACGATACCATATTAACAGTGTATATA
>WAQN01000024.1 GCA_015520195.1 Desulfurococcales archaeon
AGTTTAGGGTTTAAGCTTCAATCATTTATTCCTAAAGATGAACATATGCTCTTAGAGCTAACTATATCTATTGCTATAGCAAAGCTCTCCACGCAAGTAGCTAGTCTCATAGCCTCAGGCGTACCTATCTGCATGACCTCTGTCACAACATCTCTGAGCTCATCTATTAATTTCAGTGAATTCACCATTCTTCTCCCGCTCTGGCTTGCTATACCACCAATGGATTCGGATACAATCATTCTTATTAGGTCTAGTATCCTCTTAGAGAGTTCCTTATCCTTATATTCTGCTAAAGTCTTTATAGCTCTCTCTAATAGCCTAGTTATTATCTTAAACGAGACTAGCAGTGTGGGATCTACCCCTTCAGCCTCACACATTATTAAGCCCTGTTTAAATGACTTCCTGCTTATAGAGTCAACTATCCTATAAGTCTCATTAACTATTCTACTTATGTTCTGAAGCTCGTAGTCTAGGGTGGTTTCACCTTCTATGATTTTTTCTCCTATATCTATTATCTGTTGTAGATTAGTGTTAAAGAGTTTTAATAACATTGTAACACTTTCTCCATTATCAATGTCTAGCTCCACTAGTAAATCGCCATCCGGTGTTAATTCAACATGTTTTACTATAGAGTTTCTTCTTATGTCATCCAATACTTTATCTAAATTTTTATTATCTGATGATGGAAGTTTTATTGCTAATCTAGAATATCCATTCACATATACACAGTTTATAATATTATCTATAGACATGTCTCTCAGATAACCAGCTAATTTAGCCTGGGCTACTCCTATTCTCT
Organism: Desulfurococcales archaeon; assembly: GCA_015520195.1. GTDB lineage: Archaea > Thermoproteota > Thermoprotei_A > Sulfolobales > Acidilobaceae > WAQN01. The sequence continues at coordinate 800 of WAQN01000024.1, forward strand.
CGTTAACTTTACTATCAGGAGGCAGTATCTCTAGGCGATCGCCTTTATCTACCACAACAACCATATCACCTACTCTTAACCCGATTTTCTTAGCCCAACCTTTAGGAATGGTAACTATTAGGCTTGAACCCCCTAGTCTTTGTATCCTTCTCTTTGTAATAGTTACGCTCATGGCACGCGCACCCTATTGGGTGATAGTCTATATTTTCTTATAGTAACTAGGGGCTATATATCTTTAACACTGTTAAAGGAAATACTGTCTATGCATAACTGTACTGGCCACTAAGAAGATAATTTTAAGTATAACGCTAAAACAGCCTTAAGACTTTCTGCACATATCTCTTATAGCTTTCTCAATAGAATCTCCGAGCCTCCTAGGCCTACTATTTATAGCATTCACCTCTAAGAGCATAGGGATTCCGCCTAGATCCTCGTATCTAAGTATTTTATCTTTAACAACCCCGATATCAGGTTCAGCAGGTATGGTAGGCATGAATGCTATACTAGTTTCATGACTTGATCCAAGCCCGTTGACTGCTCCACCTACAAGTATTATTGGTAACCCTGTCTCTCTAGCCCTTACAGATAAAAATTCGCCTATATTACTTTCATCCATGGTTAAAATATCACTATCATAGTAGCGTGTCATTCTAAAATACTCGGAGTGATAGGGCATCATGAATCCTATGATTATGTTAGCTTCCTCTAATTGCATCATCCTAAATATCTCAGGATAGGCTAGATCATCGTCTATGAATAATCCTAGCCTAGCCCTACCATTTATGGAAACCACTGAAATACTCCTCCCAGAACTTAACCCTGCTGCCGCTTCATCCCTAGTAATCCCGATCTTCCTATACTTACCCACGATTGTCCCCTTAGGCGACGTAACTATCACTGTACTGTAGAGTCTTGGGCCAGCACGCTCTATTATAGGCCCAGCTACTATATACACCCCTAATTCCTCGCTCCACCTAAGTAGAGATGCTGTACCTTGGCTCACAGTCGTGCCTCGCTCGCTCATTCTTTCAGCATAATTCCTAATGGCATGACTTAGTCTGTTGGGAGGATAATAGCCTATAATTGGCCCCGTAATAGGATATGAGGGGAGTACGACTACATTCACCCTCCTCTCCCTAACTAATGAGGATACCTTCTCATAGAGCCTCTTCATATTAGTCCTTTTAGCTCCAAGTTTAACTTTATCATGTATAATACCTATCTTTATATTCAATGATATCACTCCTCCCTAACTACTACATATGCCCTGCTCAGGCAATCAGCTAATGAATCTCTAACGCCCCCTCTATCTATTTTAGTTATTGTTCTACTTATAGGCTGTGCAAGTCCTCTAATTTCCTCATATATCTCTTTTAGAACTTCATCTCTATCCCTTTCACCCCTTTCTATAGAATCCATAGCCTCCTCTAAAGTTCGTGTTCTTTCCTCTGAGACAAGTGAGGGTATATTCTTTAAGGATTTAGCATCTATTCTGTCACTTATGTCTCTAGGATCTATATATAGTAACGTTCTTGTCAGATACTCGTATACCTTTTCACCCCGTATTGTCGATACTATATAGTCGTCCTTAACCTTAGGAGGCTTGGTTATATACCTCCTCTTTAACAATGTTTCCACTATTTTAGCGTAGGTACTAGGTCTTCCTATTCCTTTCTTCTTCATGTCTTCGATCAATTCCCCTTGCGTATATAATTGTACTTTAGATATCTTAATAAGATCTATTTCAGCATCTACATATCCTTCTCTAAGCTCTGGTGCCTTCCATATATAAGGCCAGACCAGTGTGAACCCTCTAGATACTACGTCATCATCCTTACCAATAGCTATTATAGCCTCATGCCTTACAGATGCCTGAGCTGCTAGAATCGTTATCTCATAGACAGCCCTCCTAACCAGAGCCTCCCTCATCTGGCTGGCCATAAACCTCCTAAATATTAAGTCATAGAGTCTTAAATGCCTCTGGCTAAGCTCACCCACAAGCTCTATTGCACCCTCATCTACCAGGATTCTCAGTGTGTCGGCATCTATAGGCCTTACAGGCCTAATGGCTTCATGAGCCCCCTCCGCACCCCAACTTCTAGGTTTAAATAATTTAGCGGCATAGTCCCCGTATTTCTCTTCGAGCCATTGCCTAGCTATCTGCATGCCCTTCTCGCTAATCCTAGTCGAATCCGTCCTATGATATGTTATTAAGCCCCACTCAAATAGATCCTGGGCTAATCTCATAGTCTCTACTGCTCCCAGTCTCAAGTACCTACTAGCATCTGCAATCATTGCATCCGTCGTATATGGCGGAGGCGGGTTTAACTTATCCTCACTAGACTCTACGGTTTTCACGTGAACCTCTAGAATCTGACGTGTCTTGCCTTTAAAGATTAGTGCAAGCTCCCTCGCTGCCCTTGGATCTAACTGATCCTCTCTAATGAATATCCTATATCCATCTATGTTTATCCTATAAGCATTAATTTTCTCCTGAGCCTGCCTAGTCCTCTCTACAACCCAACCTAAGGTTGGAGTTTGGACTCTACCAGCACTAAGATTATAGTAGTATTTTATTCGTTTACATCTATCAATTTCCCATGTAATGAACTGCCCGTGTGAACCCTCTTTATCACTAATATAAGGGCAATATACTTTAGGCCAGAAGTGGCACCAGAGAAGTGGTGACAGTGTAAACCCTATCCATCTATCTTCTACTCTCCTCACTATCTGCGCATCAACTAATTTCTGGTCAAAGTCTCTAAGATTCTCCAGAGCCCTTATTATAGCTGGCCTAGTAACCTCATGAAATTCTAGCCGTGCTACTCTTCTACTATACGGCTTTAAAAGGAGTGAGACATCCCAGCCTATCTTCTCTCCCTCTGTATCAGGGTCTGTGCCTATTAGCACGATATCCGACTCCCATGCTAGATTCCTTAGGTCATCTATTATAAACCGTGTATCGCGGATTCTAGAACTTCCACATACCGGACATCTATCTCTATCAGATGTAAACTGGTATCCACAATCCAGACATCTCTTTATGCTCGTGTACACTGGAATAAATTCTGGTATGTTATCTCTTGGTTTAAAGTGTATTACACCGAATATCTCCTCTCTAACATTTAGCATTACATCTCTGGGCAGTCCTTTAACCGCGCTGTCCTGTACCAGATCATATACATGGCCCCCGCTAGCTGTTATCATTAGGATGTAGTTGCCTGTAGCCACCTCATAAGCTCTCATTCCACTAGGTAATACCCTTATACTTGGTTGCCCAAAAAAGCTCGCTATAGTTCTAGCCTTGTTGGGAGACTCCACAACTAGTAATGCGGTCTTCACCAGGTCTCTTGCCTTCGCCTTGCCCCTCTTTAATATATCCCTGACCATCTCTCTATCCTTATCTATATCCTTAACTATCTTCTCTAAGTCCAGCCCATCTAGGCTCTTCCATGAGGCGTCAACCATCCACTGGGTCCTCTTAACTAGCCCCCTAAATACTCTCTCATCATCTACAACGACGATACTTAAACCTAGAGTTATGCCTCCAGCATACAATCTACTGGTTCTACCACTAGCTTGTATGTATGTAGCGGGATCAGCTATCAAAATGTAGCGTCTCCCGTCAGAAACAACTACTCCCACATCATTACGCATAGAAATATGCCTCCATACGTCATCATCGGAGAGAGCCTGCCGCAGGAAGTTATACGCCTCAGCTATTATCCACGCTGGAGACCCAGCTTTACCCACATCACCCTCAATGACTCTCTCAACAATATATTGTATGGCGGCTGGACTCATCCTCCTAACAAGTCTTCTCAGGTTAACAAGGTGTCTTCTAGACTCATTAGCTATATCTTCAACTGGTATCTCCGATAATATAGCTAATAGCCTAATTAGCCTGAGAGGATGAGGCTCACCTATATCAGCTGGGAACTTATGGCGTGGTACTCCAGCGAATATAGCATACCTAACTCTCTCGGGTAGATCTAATCCTCTGACCAGAACACCATAGTAATTAGCTACACCAACTAAGACATCTATCTTTCCCTCAATGAAGTCTTCTAGTATACTCGCTGGCTTCTTTGCATGATAAGCCTCAGCCTTGACACCCCTCTCTTTAAGAAAACTAGCTAAGCCCTCTGCCTCCTCTATCCCCATATCTACAGGTACATATATTAGACCTCCACCACCTATTTTTTTGACAAGACTAGCTACCGTATCATACAGACTAATGACGGGTAACGTATAAGCGTCTATAACTCTTCTAAGCCCTATATCGCTCCTTCCTCCAGCTTCAAAGTTCAATAACACCCTAAATAAGCGTACCCTAGAGCCTCTTGGCCTCCCGGTAGCACTACTAACTACTAAACTACCCACCCTTCTCCGCGCTTCATTTAACATCTTACTTAATTCATCGATCTTCAACTCAAGCCTAGCTATGCTCTCCCTAACTCTTTCAGCTGCCTGGACTTTACCCGCTTGTAAATACGTTTGATATCTATTTCTCAGCGATGCTAATTCTCTCTGCAATTTAAGCATCTCTAATCCATTCTCTATATCTTTATCGCTAAACCCCACTATCCTGAGTATTGCATCCACGCTTTTAGCACTCCTTAACACAGCGTCTACGTCGTCTACAAACACAAATCTATACTCCCATTTTGATAGAAGCTCAGAGTTCTTACGAGCAAATGCGGCAGTTGTTATAAGTATGTGGAAGTCTCCGTTCTCCAGTGCTTCGAGGGCTTCAAGACGAGTTTTTCTATTAAGCTTGCTATGTATAGAGATCGTCTTTATATTACATCTCTTAATCTTACCTATTAATTCCTCTATTCTCTTATAGACCTGTAGTACTAAAGTTGTCGTTGGCAGCACTATATAGCTCTTTAGATTCTTATTACACGCCATGTATATGGACGCTATTATACCAAACGTTGTCTTCCCCACGCCGGTAGGAGCTATTATCGAGAAACTGTCCTTCCTGACAAGCCTTCTAATCCATGTCCTCTGGGCTCCCCAGGGAGGTGATTCTAAAATATCAGTGAAAAACTCTATTAAACTGCTTGCTTCTCTCTCTAACTCATAAACCCTTTTATACTCCTTTAGCGTGCCAATATCATTTAATATATTATATATGTCATAAATAGTTATGTTCTCTAATTTAAATTTATTTTCTAATATGAACTTAGGGTCTATGCATTTCTCACAGGGTAGTCTATTAACTAGTCTATACTCGCTTATTGGCCCACCGCAGTTTGGACATGCGTGGCGGTAAAACCCTCTTCCAGGATTTATTAACATTCTACTGGGTCCCTCTGCACCACTTTTATCCGGATTCCTAGTCCTATATTCTCACATTAAATTGATTATCCGCTGCATAGGGTTATTTATGTTATCACCTCTCCTATATAACAAATTATAATAATTATTAATAATATATTAAATATTACTTATATCCAGTAGACTATTGTCTAAGCATATTATGGCAAAATAATATTACTACCTAAGCCTATAGACTAATAAAATGGTGTTATGTAATGGTTAAAGGTAGAGTAAACCTAATCCACAGTACACGTGTAGTCGTAAAAATGAGTGATGAGGATTATAGAGAATACGACTGGTATCTAACCACTATAACAGGTTTAGGTTGCTAATTCGCATTCCATTTATTTATTTTGCCTGTTCAAATATGGGCAGCTCTCCTGGCTCATAGTCTTTTAGAGTTCCATCTAGATACTCCCTGTAACCCTGTAAATCTAGTAGCCCGTGGCCACTAAGATTAAATGCTATAACTACTTTCCTCCCCCTTTCACGTGCAAGTATAGCCTGATCTATTACTGCCTTTACAGCATGCGCAGTTTCAGGAGCCACAACTATACCCTCAGTTTCCGCAAATATATGAGCGGCTTTGAAGACCTCAACTTGATTATATGCTACAGGCTTTACTATTCCATTATTAACAAGTATACTTAGCGTGGGGGCTACTCCATGATACCTTAGGCCTCCTGCATGTAGAGGTGGAACCTTATAGCTATGACCTACAGTATGCATTTTTAATAGCGGCGTTAACCCACCAGTATCTCCATAATCATACGTGTAAAGGCCTCTAGTCATTGAGGGACTAGCCTTTGGCTCGACTGCTATGAACTCTGAGTCGCTTGTCCCCTTCAGCCTATCCATTATAAATGGATACGTAAATCCAGCGAAATTACTGCCGCCTCCTACAGAGCCTACTAGTATATCTGGATATACCCCTGCTTCGTTGAACTGTTTCTTCGCCTCAAGTCCAATCACCGTTTGATGCAAGAGCACATGGTTAAGCACGCTTCCCAGGGAATAACGTGCTGATTCATCTGATAATACATCCTCTATGGCTTCACTTATTGCTATCCCCAGACTGCCAGGATGCTCCGGGTCTTCTTCTAAGAATCTCCTACCAACCCTAGTCCGGTCACTAGGGCTTGGATACACCTCTGCACCATAAAGCTCCATAAGTGTCCTCCTATACGGTTTCTGCTTATAACTACTCCTAGTCATAAATACTCTGACTTTAATTCCAAAGTAGGCGCCTGCCGCAGCCAGCGCTGAGCCCCATTGCCCAGCTCCAGTCTCGGTAACAAGCCTCTTTATACCATCTAACTTATTATAGTATGCTTGAGCTAATGCTGTGTTTAGCTTATGACTTCCCGTGGGAGTTACCCCCTCATACTTGTAATAGATCTCAGCTGGCGTGTTGAGATACTCTTCCAATCTCTTAGCTCTGAATAGTGGAGTTGGCCTTCTCGCGAACGAGACTAGCGCCTCTCTCACCTCTGATGGTATAGCTATGTACCTCTCCTGGGATACTTCCTGTTTAACGAGCTCTCTTGCAAAGAGGCGCTCTAGCATTGCCGGGTCTACTGGTTTCATCGTCCGTGGATCTAGTGGTGGGGGAACCTCTTCGGGGAGATCAGGAAGGATGTTATACCAGGACCTGGGTACATCCTCCGGGCCCAGGTCAAACCTGAGCCCAGTTAAATCCATTGGCGCTGCATCGCCCTCACGCTCGTCACTATTCCTCATCGCTTATACTGGTTTAAAAATGTTACTTGTCAAACTTCAGTATATAAACCTAGTTCCTTAGCGTACTCGAGGGCTTCGCTTATCTCTTCTGGATATGGCCTCCTAGCTATGTCCTTCCATTTATCCGGGTTTCTTAATACAAAGTTGTCTGGAGTATACTGGTCCATTACATTCACTATTATCCTATCTCTATCCAGGTTGTTATATATCCATTTAAGTACTGGTTTAGTACAACACTCTATATGGCTGGGCATTACTAGGTGTCTTATTATCATATCCCCGTTATCTGCTGCCAGCTTTAAGTTTCGTGTTACAGTCTCGACATAATTACTTATCACCGAGAGCCTCCTAGCACATTTGTTATTACCGTATTTAAAGTCGGGCAGCCATATGTCAATTAAGTCTACCAGTATCTCCATAGCTTCGATGCTCATATACATATTACTGTTCCATAACTGGGGGATATCAGACTTCACGTATGCAAGACTTTCAACTATAACATGGAGACTTGGTGTGGGGTCACCGCCTACATGATTGATGTTTCTGGCACCCTTAGCAGCTAGTATATCTTGAATGGCTGCCAGGGATCGCGGGGTTACGCTGAAGCCCTTTCTAGCATAGTGCTGGCTCACATCGTAGTTCTGACAGAATACACAAGTAAAGTTACACCCGCCATAGAATATTGTACCGCTAGGCACTAATGGTGATTCCTCTCCTACGTGAAGGAAGGCTGAGTGAACGTATACATCCCATGATAGCCTACAGGCACCTATTTTCCCCTTAGCTCTCTCAACCATGCACCTCCTTTCACACAATATACAGGGGCTAGTTATTCTCTTCACTAATTCTATCTTTAAGTCTAAGAAGGAGGCATTTCTAGGCACATTCAAGCTCCTCACATCAACGCCTCCCTCTCTTAGCTCTTTCCAATACGACCTAAAGTCGCTGGAAAACCTCTTGTGAATCTTCCATAACTCTTCTAGACTTAAACTAGCTAGCTCTTCAAGCTTTAATCCAATGTCAATTGATCTAACAATCTTAAATTTAGGAGGCATCTCTCCTGATAAAACACGATAGTACCAAGAAAGCCTTCTCCTATACTCTCTATTGTATAGGGCCCTAACAGCGTCTGGCCTCACATAGTGCCATGAATCTTCATATCCCGTGACGACTACGGCTCTAACTGCCGTTTCCATTTCTTCTAATACACCCCCAAGAGTTACATGGTGTAACGGTTAAAGGCTTCAGCAATATTATTCCCGTAATTTTAATTTCAACCTGGCATTTATATGAGTTTTAGCAATATGAGTTCTATAGAATATACCCATCCCTGCGGCGCACTATAAGGAGCCACTAAATAATCGCTCCTCTGAAGATTTATTGTTATAGTTCCGTCTGGCTGTGGTATAACGATAGCCTTATCAGATATCTCAAGCATCTCTTTATCAGCATCTGTATCCCCTATACCTATAACCTCATCTATCTCTCTATAGCCTATCTGATCGATCAGAGCTCTTAGGGCAACATGCTTCCCTCCGTGAAGCCCTATATGGATAGATCTCTTAGTGGTAAATACGTAAAAGCCCAGAGCTTTGGCTGATTCAGCTATCGATTCCAGACATCTCTTGTCCACAGTCCATAGAACATCCATATACTCCCTCATAGTAGCCAGTTTGGCGGAGTATAGCGATAATCTTGTATACATTGACACGAGCCTGGGATCCATCCTTGAAAGTCTAGCGACCCTATCAGCACATTTAGTCTCCATTATTATTCTATCTATTACTTCATCATACTCCATAAGTCCTGAGCCTAACTCTAATACTTCAAGCTCCACTCCCTGTATAGTAACCCTCTTAGAGGGACTCAATAATACTCCAGGTGACGAATATATTGCTCCCCCCGACTCCACTATAGATATCAAAGAATCCCGTCTTAAACATATCTTATCCATTAACCCTATAATTTCATAGATCGACTTTGCAGTAGCCAGTGCTATTTTATAGCCTAAACCGTACAGCTTATTTATGGCTCTACATATCCCCTCTACCCTTTCTCCGGGACCCATTATAGTCCCATCTACATCACTCACAATTAGCGTTAAAGCCACAGCATTTCTACCGGGATTCAAAATACATCGCATCACGGCTATTTGATATTAACGTAGTGAATACCTTGGAGGGGTCGACTCCACGCGGGTCATATACGCGTGGGGCTGGAGGCTTACTAGTTAGATTATACTCTGACATTATCTTGTCTATATCCCTTCCTATATCTTCACTATATAACTTTGAATGGTATATAACGCCTAGGCTTCTATGGATCATGTCGGCTATATGCTCATCTCCCCTTTCAGCATGTATATGCGGATTCCTGGATTCGATCTGGTATATCTTTATCCTATCAGGGGTTATGGGGCAATTATTCTCATCCAACCCTATATAACATGACTCCAGTAGTGTCACAAACTGGTATGGCTCAACCGCAAATCCTCCAGCCCACTTCATGTTTAACGCTAAGTCTATGGTCAATGCATGCTCCCCGCTATTAGCAGTTCTTATGATATCTGTCTCCACCTTTCTCAGCCTAGATAAGGCTTGATTCAGTATGGAGTTTGTTATTACAGAGACCCGTCCACGCCTTCTTAAATACATGTCTGATGATGCAAGCTTTCCTTTAAATGGCCACTTTATCCTAACCATGGAATACTTAGACTCTGCCATGTAAAATCCCGCCGAATATATTTTGCTATACTCAAGAACTGCTCCAGGGACATAGTTATCGCTATCAATAAACCCCACATATTTATATCCTAGGGCCGCAGCTATCAACACGCCAAGGAGCATTCCTTCACCCTTTCCCTTCCTAACACTTGTTCCTTCAAGCATCATCTCTAGAGGAGTATTCGACAGTGCATCTCTCCATACAGGATCGTTCTGATGTACTACTACTATTCCTCTATATGTCGTATAATGTATCGTCCTTGCTAGGTCTAACTCATGAAGATACCTATCAACAGGCCTCCTAGACGAGGCAGAGACGATTATTACAAGTGAGCTATGAGGAATCGCTGCTATAACTCCTTCCAGTGTTAGCAGGTCTTCATCCTTTACAGGAACTACTATTGCCGTGTTAGCTGAGTACTCCTCTAGTATATCATTGTTTATACTAATTGCCCCCTTTATCCTTGTATGACCAGATGAGTCTAACTCTAATACTCTAACTAACTCGTATATGCTTACCGCGCCATAGTTCTCCAGTCGCTGGGGTAGCTCTAGCATCAAGACGTATTCACTCTCGTGTGTTATACTTAATAAATGGGGGTCTTGGGAGGGATCGGGACCCAGATCCTTAATAGTAAAGGTAAAAGTTAATAACTGTTGGCTTCCAATAGGTATATAACCTATTGGAAGCCAACAGTTATTAACTTTTACCTTTACTATTAAGG
>WAQN01000025.1 GCA_015520195.1 Desulfurococcales archaeon
GTAGTACATAATTCATTATGCAAACAGTAATATTATTATAAATACGAGTTATAGCTTCTATCCTAGAGCATTACAATAATACTCTATTGAGTAGTAATAGTATGTATACTGGTAAATCGTTGATGCTATAGAAGGAGTTCATTACTTAAATCCTGCATAGCTCCATTTCTTCTTTAAGTTTCTTTGATATACCTATTCTTATTCCTAAACGTGGGTCTGTGTAGATGTATACAAGCCCTTTGCTCTGAAGGCTTCTTAGGTTCTTTAACAGCCATTGAAGATCTGCATTTAGTCTTTCCGATAACTGGTCTACATATATATATGTGGTACCCCATTTTGCATAGTGTAATAATAGGTGTTCTAATATGTAGTATTCGTCTTGGTCTATCTCTTCGTGGAGTATGCGGAGTAGGCACGATGCCTGCTCTACTCTTTCTTGTCTTTTTTTGTTTACATTATCTTTTAACCCAACAATAAATGACAATGGTTTATCTGATTCCATGCCTCCGGAAGCCCTTCTCTTGTCTTTTATTGTCTGGTTTATTGATTCAGATGCTATTTTCCTGGCTAGTGTTACGAATTTATCGAATTCGCTTGATGCCTCCCTCGATATTATTTCTCTAGCGTAGTCCTCTCCCTTTGGGGTGATCTGCCAGAAACCCGATTCATATTCCACATATCCCCTGGTTTTCCAATAAGATAGGTAACTTGCTATGTATTTCGATTCTAAGCCAAGTATCTCTGCTATCTCTGAGCTCCTCATAGGCCTAGAGAGCAGGAGTACCATTATGGCGTCTACAAGCCGGCTTCTAGGCCCTGAACGGTGTTGTTTTAATCCATGATGCCTTCCCTTCAATATCTCCTCAATCCTTTCCATTGTATCCTTGTCCATTAGAACAAGCACCCTTTCACATACAATATTACTGTGTGGGGGTATTGTTTGGGTGAAGCTTGGTGATACTTTTAAATTAATTATATAATTGATTCTTGCTTTTGTTTAAAATAGGTTACCCGATACAATATTTATCTATAAGATAAAGTAGGGCGTTTACAGCGTTAGGGATGCAGGTTTTCTCGATTATAAGTATAGTTTCATGTTTTCTCGTCTTTATTAAATCAGTTATTCTTGATTTGATCGTGTTTAAGAGATTCTCTGGGATCCCTGGAAACGTTAGATTCCCGTTTATAATGCCTCCTATTATGGTTTTCTCACATCCATGGATTATTATTTGGTCTCTTATGCGGTATACATCTACAATGTCAACCGGGGGGTTAACATAGGGAGTCGTTATAATTACGGGTTCTCTAAACCCAGGTAGAGGTTGGTCTAGCGGTATTAAGTTATATAAATTTATTATCTTTTCTAATAGCTTTGCTCCATCCCCTGTCAGTGTGTGGCCAGTTTTCGATGTCCTCACTATGTTATGGGATCTAAGTCTTTTTATGAGGGTCTTGGCAGATGCCTCCCCGATCCCGAGATTATGTAGTAGTTGGTGTCTCCCAATAGCTCTACCTTTCATGAGCCTTAAGGCCTCTATTACGTGGTACGGCGTGTATCCTACATGCCCTCCTCTATCACTCTTAGAAGCCTCCAGAACCTCTCTTATTGCTGTGCATACCTCTTCTAGGCTCGACATCCCATGCACCCTCATTAGGTGTGATGCCGTTATCTATCATGAATACGGCTACATCCTGAGGGCTTATGTCTGGGTCTCCAAGCACGGCCTTCTCTATACTCCTCCAATCCCCTTTAACCCTCTTACCAAAATCATCCCACAGCCATTCAACTACATCGCTTATCTCTATGTTCGATGATTTCAACTGTTCAAGTAGCACCTCCTTTATACTCCTCTCCTTTATCCTCCTAAAGGCGCCAGACACCAGTTGCACCCGTTCTTTTAAATTAGACATACAGGCGATTATTAAGATAGGATGAGCTCAAGCATGCATAGTTGCATGAAGGAGGCTGGCTGGGAATGACTTTATATAATTTAAAGGGGAGGCATCTGGTATGGTTAGTTGACTATACTAGGGAGGATATACTCCATATAATAGAGACAGGGATAATGTTTAAACGCAGGTACTATGCAGGAGAGAGGGTGATACCAGTCCTCTCTGGGAGAACGATAGCAATGATATTCGAGAAGCCAAGCACAAGGACAAGGGTGAGTTTTGATGTTGCCGCATGGCAGCTAGGCGCTAAGGCCATATCATTGAGTTGGAACGAGCTCCAGCTTGGCAGAGGCGAAACTATAGGGGACACTGCTAGAACCCTTTCGAGGTATGTTGATGGCATAGTGGCAAGGGTTAGGGAGCACGGTAAGATAGTAGAGTTGAGCAGATACTCTAGGGTCCCGGTGATTAATGGATTAAGCGACCTAGTCCATCCAGTACAGGCATTGGGTGACTATATGACGATAATGGAGAAGAAAGGTAGAATCGAAGGGTTAAAAATAGTGTTTGTGGGTGACGGGACCGATAATGTATTACATAGCCTACTACTAGCCGGATCCAAGTTAGGAGCTCATCTAGTAGTCGCTTCCCCCAGGGAGCTAAGGCCATCCAAGGAGATCCTAGATCACGCATTAGAAGCGGCTAGGGATACGGGTGGAACAATTGAAATCGTGGACAACCCGGAGGACGCAGTTGCAGGGGCCGATATAATATACACAGATGTGTGGGTCAGTATGGGGCAAGAGGCTATAGCAGAGAAGAAAATAGAATTGTTAAAGCAGTACCAGGTAAACTCAAGGTTAATGGAGAAAGCAGGTAGTAGGGCACTATTCATGCACTGCCTCCCAGCTAAGCGGGGCCAGGAGGTCACAGATGATGTAATAGATGGGCCACAGAGCATAGTCTGGGATCAGGCAGAGAATAGGCTCCACGTCCAGAAGGCCATACTAGCTCTACTAATACCCTAAATACCCGTGATGCCGTATATATCTTCGCTAGGATACCCCAGAGCCATATCTAGGACGCTAGGCCCCAACTCCCTCTCTATCTCCTCAAAGGCAGAATCTATTAGGTTAACTATTGAGGGTATACTCCCGGATGATACCTGCCTCTCATTAACTAACACAAGGGGGATCCCATGCTCCTCTGCATCAATATCTCCCACCGGGACGTCAATGACTTCAACCTCAACAGGTATCCCATAGGTCTTCGCTATTATTATAGCAGCTTCCCTGGCCACTTTAGCGGATAGCCTGCTCCTCCAGTCGAAACCTGCATATATAGATATCTTTAGCGACTTCAACCCCTAGCACCCATAATAAGTCATTTAGATTATATCGAGGCCTAGGGGGTTCCGAGATTGTAATACAGGTTTAATACCAATGGTTTCCAAGAGGAGTGGTTTAGCATAGCCAGTAGGGAGTTTAAAGACTCATCACTCTTTAAGCCTGATAGACGTTACAGTAGATCGCTTGCCTTAATTGCACCTTCTCTTATTATCACTGGCTTCCCACTTGTAATGTCAACCACGGTGCTTGGAACCCCGAATATTGCTGGTCCAGAGTCTATGTAGAGCTCAACCGAGCCTCCTAGCATAGACATGGCTTCGACCGCCGTTTTAGGGGGAGGAGACCCTGATATGTTAGCGCTTGTCCCAGTTATAACCCCACCAACCCTCCTAGCTATAGCTCTGCAAATCTCGCAGTCTGGAAGTCTAACTCCTATACTACCCCATTGTTTTAAGTGATCTGGTGCTTCGGGTGATGGTTTAGCCACTATTGTTAAAGGGCCTGGCCAGTGCCTGGTGGCTAGCCTCCAGAAGAGCTCATTGACCTCGACGAGCTTTAATGCATGATGTGATTCGCCTAGAAGTAAGGGTATAGGTCTATCTAGGGCCCTCTCCTTTACCTGGTATACCCTGTATACTGCATCCTTGTTGAAGGCGTCTCCAGCGATGCCGTATACAGTCTCAGTGGGTATAACTACTAGTCCCCCTTTCTTGATTATCTCTACCGCAGTATTTATCACGTCGATGCTTGGGCAAGAGTAGTCGGTCTCAACAGCTTTGGCCTTCATCTCCATTACACACACCCATATATAGTAATTAAATCCTACACGTCAGGGATAATGTGCGTATCGTTTATTTCATAGTTATATTCTGTTTGGTGCTTGGCCTGCTCGATCCCCATGAAATTAAAAACCTTAGAACGATAACCTATACATAAATAGCTTGGGTGTAGTGGAGTGACAACAACTGAGAGTATAGAGGCGAAGCTGACAGTAACAAGGAGAGAACTGGCAAAGCTGTTAAGGGAATTGAAGAAGTGGAGTGCACCAGCCACCGTACTATTAAGTCTCTACATACCCCCAGGCAGGCCTCTTAGCGATGTTATGCAGCTCCTAAGGCAGGAGTACTCGATAACAGATAACATAAAACTTAAACAAACCAAGCAGGCTGTTAAGAGGGCTCTGGCAGCGGCAATGGATAGATTGCAGATGCTCCAGAAAGTGCCATCTAACGGGTTAGTGTTGTTCTGTGGAGAGAACATGGAGACTAAGGACTTCATTTGCCTAATGTTTAGCCCCCCAGAAAAGGTGCCAGTGTTTTATTATAGAACCGATAAAAGATTTATAACGGACTTTCTAGAGGAGATGGTTGAAGATAAGGACGTAATAGGGATATTAATCATAGAGAGGGATCAAGCCACTATAGGCCTTCTTAAGGGAGGAAAACTAGAGGTTATAGAGGAGATAGACGACTATATCCCAGGCAAACATAAAATGGGGGGCCAAAGCCAGAGGAGATTCGATAGGATAATAGAGCAGATGGTAGAAAACTTCTTCAAGAGAGTGGCTGAGCACGCAGCAAGGCACTACCTACCCCTACTAGACAAGGGAAGGCTGAAGGGGATAGTGGTAGCTGGGCCAGGCTATGCTAAGATAGACTTCGTAAAAGGCAAGTATCTAGACTATAGACTACAGAATCTTATATCACGCCAGTTAATTGATGTAGCTTATCAAGGTGATCAGGGATTGAAGGAGGTAGTCATGAAAGCTGAGGACGTAGTCCAGGCACAGATGTATAGAGACGCAGTTAAGGCTCTGGAGGAATTCAAGATGCATCTAGCCAAGAACACAGGGATGGTTGTATATGGTGATAAGGAGGTTAAAGAGGCGCTTGAAATGGGCATGATTAAAACACTACTAGTACATGATGATAGAGACGACGTAGAAGACTGGAAGGAGATAGCCCAGTCATATGGAGCCCAGGTAATAGTCATACCGTCGGGTATACCTGAAGCAGAATGGTTTAAAAACGTGTTTGGAGGGATAGCCGGGATCTTAAGGTATAGAATCACTCGGAGATAAATCAATTAGAATGATCTAATCCGTTGACTCCGCAAACCTAATCCTCTCTACCCCTCCTATGTCTACTATATACTCAGCGGTAGACTGGGTTACAGCGTTCCTCCACCTCTCATCACCAACTGCTATGAGCCTTCTAATCCTCTCTCCTCTCCACTCTTCACGATTAAAAACTGGAGGTTTCATCACCTTTATTCCGGCATCAATGAAGATCTTGGATATAACGGGGTTTCTAGTCAATAAGACCTCTACCCTAGGCACATAGGATAATACATAGTACACGCTCCCCACGCTAGTCTCAAGGGTTCTAATAGTGGCTGTGATGATCCTATCAAGCGGTATGCCAGCGTCTCTAAGGGATAATCTGATCATCTCGATCCTCTCACCAGCGGTAAAAGGGTTCCTGGGAGTATAGTTCTCCGATGCCATGCCTATCAGGAAGACTAGCTCCTCAAACCCGACATCGTAGAGTGCCCACTTGACTATTTCCAGGTGGCCCTTATGGAACGGCTGAAATCTGCCAAAGAGCATAGCTCGTCTAGGCAGTCTAACCACATTAACCCCCATAGGCTTCATTGTACTCTTAATACCCTTTAATGCTATTCACATAGGATAACTGTCATAGGTGGCAAGGATTGTATGGTTACAGGGCAAGACCTAGTTTACTGGGTAGGGAGTATGGAGAACCCCTATCCTGGATACTTGGGATAGCCGCAATAACCCTAGCTATAGGCGGGTCTAGGGTATTGAATCCCTACTTTTACCTTTCAGGGTACTTTGGAGGGATCCTAGTAGGGTTTGTAGGCCATGAACTCGCCCACAGGCAGATTGCAAAGCGCTATGGGATGGCTGCTGAATTCATAGCATTTACCCCGGGACTCTTAATAACTGTTATATCAGCGTTTATCCCATTTATAGTTATATTAGCGCCTGGATACGTCAGGACAATCTCCTACTTTGGAAGCAGTTATAGAGGTGTATTAAACTCGGTTGCAGGGGGCCCAGCTGTTAATCTTGCACTTGCAATGCTTGGCTTCGCAGCCCATCTAATCACCGGGTCTAGGTGGATATACACATTTGCCCAGGTGAATACTTGGATAGGGTTATTCAACTTATTACCCATACCTCCACTGGATGGAGAGAAGATATTCAGGTTAAACCCACAGATATGGATTGCCATGTTCCTGATAGCAGTAGCATTATATATAGTATTCTGACTCTCGTTATAAACGATATAAACGAGTATTCACTCCTAACCACATGGCTGTTTATTAAGCAGTATCATAATAATCCGTTATAATCTCTAGTCTCAACATGTGATAGTAATTGGGGTGGTTATAATGAAGGAGCTGGAGAGCGATTCGCTAGAAAGACCAGTTCAGAGGGCAGAGGTCGAGGATCCTAAGAAGAGATGGGTTCAAAAGATGGTGAAGAGTGCTAGGAGATACCACAAGCTTTGCCCATACTTCGATAAGAAGACTGGGATGTGTCTATTGATGGTTACAGTTGAGGGTAGGCAGGGCAGATGTGATAGGGACGGTAAGTATGATAATTGCCCTGTGTTCTTTAAGTTCTTGGAGAAGGTGTATGATAACTATACTAGTAGGAGGAAGGTATTGCCAAACGACTTCCAGGATGTAGTGAACCAGGCATTCCTGATTTAGGGGGTTCATTCTGTAAACTCGGTTATCCTACTAATCCTCTTTTTACCTAGCCCTATAAGCGTTATATAGTTAGATAACTGGTTCATTCTTAGACTAGTCTTAGACTCTATTATGCTCTGGATCTCCTGGAGTGTGGGGTTAACTGCTATCGGTGGTAAGGATAGGGCTCTCTTAACGCTCTCCCTTATATGCCAGTTACCCACTGGAGCATAGTATGATGGCAGGATCTCCCTTATAATAACTACATCACCTTTCACCCTACTCCTAGCCAGGTGCTCTAGGACAGATATCCTGGCAGCCGAAAAGCCTCCATCCATTCCATTTGCCCTGCCCAGTGGGTCTTCATATATCCTCCAGTATAGCACCCTCCCTGCACCTCTAGTCCACACGGTGAATGGATGCCACGCCTCTATCCACTCCACAGACCCGTGGCCAGGCATTAGTATTATGAGGAATCTGTTACCTAGATACTCAGAGTAATACACTTTAACATCAGAGGCCTCTTTGAAGTCTCTAATCCTCTCTCTCAAGTACTTTGATATCGTGTCGTCTACAGCTGTTATGGCCCAGCGTGTAGGTACCACCCTCCTCCTCCTGATTCTGCCTAACAGCCCTGCGGATAGCATTTTTTGGAGGGTGTAGACGTCTATTCCCCTGGTGTATAGATCGATTAATGATGTTGTGGTCTTAGCGTCATCCCATATAGCTCGCTCTATCACATGGGGTATGGCTGGATTAGATGAGATTCTGAGCTTCATAACAGGAGCTGACGGGCCTAGAGGCTTGGTTAAACCATTGAAGGACAACCTAGGGGAAGGGGGTCTAGCTAGATGGGCCTCGCTGTCCACGGGTCTCTCTGATATTGCTGATATTGATATTTCATCCTCGTATAGTTTCCAGGGGTCATTCACTTCTACCCTCTTATATGCTGATACAAGCTCGCTTCTGAGTCTTATTATCCCCTGTAGGGGCTCCCTTCTGAGAGTCCATTCAACAGGTGCCTCATGGTATCTAGCCTCTTCACCCCTATACCCTGGGGGTATTAAATAGTACACTCTGACCCTAGGATACCCCCTCTCACCCACTAATATAGAGGGGGGTGATTCACCCTCAATCACACTATCTCTTATCTTGTTAGCGGCGTGTATCTGACTCCTGAATCTATCGAGTATAGGGCATGTGGGTAGCCCGCATAGTTTCTTGTACCCTTTACACCTAGCGCATAGTTCTGGGGGTATCCTAGGCATTACTCCTCTTCCTCGAAGGGCTCTAGGCCCAGACTCTTTATCTTGGATATTAGACTCTTTTCACTATCTAGCCTTTCAGGCTTATAGTATTTTACTAGTATTATATCGCCTTCATATATAGAGTGCTCAGGGTCAACCGGTATTATCCACGAACCATCCCTTCCTAAAGCCACAGTTATCAAGCCCAGATCCTCTAGATTTAAGGATGAAAGCTTTCTCCCCGAGGCCTTACCCGTAGCCCTAAGCTTTAAGTATACCTCCTCTTGCTCTTCTAGAACTTCTTCGATCAGGCTACTATTATATCCTCGAAGAACCGATAGCGAAAGTCTCGCCGCAGCATCGCCTATGGCCTCAAGTGACTTTATGAAAATGGATAGCGATACCATTTCTCTCGCTGATTGGGGTGTAGATGCCGAGTAGGTATGATAGAGTGCTTCATAGTAGACTTGATCCACCGTATCCTCCATGTCAGCTACTATCTTAGCCAGCGACTCGTCATTGTATATCAGAGCGTGAAATGCCAGGTCGAGCATCTGCCTGGTTAGGGACTTTAATCGTAGAAGGCTGGAGGCTAGATCGTCTCCCACCCATCCCATAGTTATGGTTGGCTTAACCTCGTCTATAATTCTCATTATGCTGTCGTCGCCTAATAGGCTGGCTACCTCTAATACTGCATCTACAGAGCCCCTAACTACTATTGAATCCCCATCCTCCACTCTAGCTTTCGACGGGGCAAGTATATATGAATCTCCTCTCTTTATCAGGAGTATATCTACCATTGAAGGGAGCTCTCTCAGGCTCTTACGAGATTTTACTAGCACGACGAGCTCACCGCAGCAGTTAGCTACAGCCCTTATGTATTCGTGTACAGGATACTCCATGATGACTATACTAGCTAGGTCCCCGGCTGAGTCGCTTATAATGTCTAGGCTATGGGCTACCTCGTATATTCCCAGAGCGAGTTTAGCTTGGTCAGGCGACCTAATGGCTATGCTAGTCTTTGCTAGTAAGTCTCTATAATAGTGGTCTATTCTGTCTTCCAGTCTCAGCGTCTCCATAGCGGCCGTTTTATCATTAAATGCTATAGAGTATAGGGACAGGTCTACCGCTATGCTTGCGTAGCGCCTAAGTTTAATCAGGATATCTCTAACAGTCTCTCTATATAGAGCCACTCTCCCTGCCACCACTCCTTAGGGTTAACCCGTACAAAATGAGGGCAGCTTCTCCAAGTGCTCCAAGTCTATGTTTAATGCCTGCAAAGTATATAGGTTTCCCTATGCTGGCCTCGCTAGCGCTGAAATCCGGTTCGGATCCATTGAATATTATGGTTATACGACCATTATAAACCGGGGGGTTAATGGGGTCTATCCGCTCACGAGCATGAGAATATGTAATAATTAGAATATCATCTGGCTTTAATAGGTCAACTACATCATTTAGATCCGGTAGGACTATTAGCCTCTTATCATGCTTCAAGGCAATTCTATAAGCCTCGGGTATCCCTGACTGCGCTGCCCCACCATAAGCTTTAGATACCACCAGTGTGTCTATGCCAAACGCATAGACCAGCTTAGCCATATCGGCTAGCCTCTGCACGCTACTGACATTGTGTAGAACTGGGATCAACTCCATCTCATGTCACCTAGCCCTAACTCCGGTAGTATCTTTAATATATACTCTGCTATAGCATGAGCTAGTGGTGGAGGGACAGCCTCTCCCACCATGTCATACTGGGCATCCCTACTACCAAGGAATATATGGTGGTCCGGGAACCCCATTAGTCTGGCTTGCTCTCTGACTGTGAGTAGCCTATCCTCGTAGGGGTGGATGAACCTAGAGGTGCCCATGACGGTCGGAGCTATCCTGTGCGGATGAAGCCTTATATAGTTTGGAAGCATTCTACCCTCTGCACCAGTGTATTTTATGAGGGATTCACCCCATCTCAGCTTGTGCAGTCTGCGTCTATGCCTCCTAGGCACTTCCGGGGGATACTCGTGGTTAGCTGGATAGGGTGCTCCAGGTTCTGGTAATCCTCTAAGTGCTTCCTCTACTATTGGCCCACGCTTTTTTGTAGGGCTTAGTCTCACGTTTGAGATGAAGACTCTCGTTCGGCTGCTAGGAGTTCCATGTTCTTCGGCTCTAAGTACATTGAAGTATATAGTGTTATATCCTACTCTTTTGAGCTCCCCTTTAATAGCCGCCTTAATGCTGGATTCAAGTATTCCCGGTACATTCTCTATCACAAATACTAACGGCTTAATCTCCCCTATCAGGCGTATGGCGTGGAGAAAGAGCTGCCCTGCTGGGTCGCTGTATAGTCTATCCAGGGGGTTACGTTTTCTCTCGGGATTTGCTCCTGTGAAGGGCTCGCAAGGGGGACTAGCTATCACTACATCAACGTCGTCAACATCTATTAGGCCTGCGAGTAGGGGTTTATCTATCTCCTTTACATCATCAGCTATGAAATGCGCATAAGGGAAATTGAGTTTATAGGTTTTAGCAGCTGGAGGGTAATTGTCTATCGCCAGTTTTATGTGGAACCCAGCGTCGTAGAAGCCCCTAGCGAACCCTCCCCCGCCCGAGAATATATCAAGTAGAGTATATCTTCTTTTCATCTTCCTCTATCTCCTTCTTAATCTCTCGGATCCTATTCTCTAGAACCTCTATGTATTTACTATTGTTATCCTCCTCTAACAGGAACCCGCATTTAGGACACGTGAATTCATATTCGAATGCCTCATCAAAGGTGTATCTAGTCTTGTCGTTAGGGCACACGTAGAAAGCGTTTTCTCTCTCGTAGTCTAGTCTCTGGACGAGTTTCTGTAAAACTGCCTTTTTCCTTGAGACCAGAATCACGTTTATCGAGTCAGAGTCTATACTCCAGTAATATCTAGTCGCGCCTGTCTCTGGATGCCTTCCCCTCCTGTACCCTGCTATACGGAGATCGTAGAACATGCGTAGGATCTTCCTGATTTCCCCTTGCCTATAGCCAGTGAGGGATTCCAAGTCTTCATCGCTCAAGCCTCTGCCCCTACTCTCAGATGCTATGAGCCTGAATATTCTAACGGCCTTCTCAGGATCCACCTCGTTCTTAAATGACAGCCTATATATCATCATCTCCAGGCCTCGTATATAGTCAGCATTCGTCTTCTCCTCTCCACTCAACGCGTTTCCCCCTATCCGATGGTATAATTTTTAGTTTTGCACCATGAAATTCTATATTAGTCCATGAGCCCCTATAAAGTCTATCCAGGAAAATAGCTAATGCTGCCACCTCACTGTGAGGTTGTAGTCCTATTGACACGTTGTAATCAGATAATTCATAGTATATCCTCTCTACTTTTTCAGCTCCAACTATGATTAATTTTGGTCTAGGGGACATGCGTATCTCATCTATAACTTCGTTAAAGGGAACCCCATACATGGTTAGATGTATAACTTCGCCAGAATTCTGCTTCCACCCTTTAATGTATCTGGTTCCCTTAACTCCGCATTCATACTCTACATGCCCTCCCCAACACCTGTTAACCCTGGATAGTGTCCTTTCTATGGAGTCGTCGCATACGCCTTCAAGGATAAACCCGTTAGCTCCGAAGGCCCTTGCAACAAGAGCAACGTGGATAGTTATCCTCTTATCTCTTTGAGGCCTATGGCCCAGCCTGAGGACATATACTTTGCCATACTTAGATGCTGGATGCCACTCTGGCCCTGCTCCTCCCATCAACACCAATCTCCCTAACACTAGTAAGTAGCTTTCGTAGGCCTAGGCCCTTCATAGCCGAGACTGGAACCACTCTGGCCTCTCCTGTATGTGAACGTAACACCTCTTCAACAATGGCTAGCTTATCCTCTAACTCACCTCTAGGGACTAAGTCTATCTTATTAGCGGCTATTATCAACGGGATACCCACAGCCCCTATCCTAGTTAATGTATTAAGCCCAGCCTCTAGCTTCTCCCTTATCTCCTTCTTAGACTCCGATACGTCTACAATGTATAGTATTATATCTGATAACGCTACCTCCTCTAGAGTACTATAGAATGCCTCTATAACTTCGGGAGGCACATCTCTTATAAAGCCGACCGTGTCAACGAATATGACTTTTACCCCGTCTATACTAACAGCCTTATGCTTGGGATGTAGAGTCGTAAAATACTCTGGCCCAGTGGGTTTACTCTCTCCTGTGAGTGTATTGAATAATGTAGTCTTTCCCGCGGAAGCATAGCCTACTATAGCCGCGTGTATCATTCCACTTCTTCTCCTAGAATAGAGTCTTGATGCCCTCTCGCTTCTAAGGGCTTCTAGCTCCCTCTTTATCTTGGCTAGCTTCCTTGTTAAATGCCTATAATAGCTATCTATTGCATACCTACCAGGTCCTAGGAAGCCGGGGTACTCGCCCATTTTACTCCTTCTCAGAAACTCCCTGACTAGGGGTATTTCATGTTTTATCTTGGCCATTTCTATCTGTAATCTAGCCTCCTTGCTTCCAGCGTGTTTAGCGAAGATCTCAAGTATAAGCATGACCCTATCTAGGACTCTTACCCCGGCTTCCTTCATTAGCATAAAGATGTTTGAAGGTTGAAGCTCACCATAGAATATTATGGTTTCTATATTATCTGTTCTTGCACTGGTTGAGACCTCATATAGTAATCCTCTACCTATCCTCCTTGGATACCGCGTCTTCCACACTCTAAGTATCTCATACTCAGCAGTCTCCGCAAGCACTAGAGCCTCATCCAAGTGGTCAACCATGTATCTAGGTATTATTAGGTAGGCTCTCTGCATGTTACTCCTCATCTCTCCTTACAATTACTATATCCCCCAGTGTTAGTGTACCTGGGGGAGCGGTGAAATCCTCTTCCTCCTCTATTTCAACGGGTTCAAGTAACTTTATCTTTAAGATTCGTTCCATCTTTTTTGCTAAATCTATTGAGGGTTTCATTTTTCCGGACTCGATCTTCCTAAGCATAGATTCACTGATCCTGAGCCTCTGTGCCAGAGCAGCCTGAGTCCATCCTAACGATGTCCTGGCCTGTCTAATCCTCTCATAATAGTCCTCTACTAGTTCAAGTGCTTCCAGTATCCTGCTAGTCCTCCTAGGCGGTTGAGGTCTCTTCTTAACTCCAGCCTTAGGCTTTCTACTCCTTATAAGCACTGCTCTACCACTGCGTGATAGTTTAACATAGCAGCTTGGGCATAGATTCATCTCTACCCCATCTACTTCTGCCCTGTACACTGGTCCATGGATCGGCTGGCCGCATACTTCACAGTAAAGAATCTCTTTTGGGCTCCTAGCCAAATTGTATACCCCCGTAACTCAATAGTATATTCCACGGGATTACTGTAGCTTGGCGGTTTTTATATTCAGTTGTTTATAAACAGTTTATGGTGAAGAGTGTAGTGTCTCTTAGTAGTGCTAATAAGAAGAGCTCAGACGGATTAATCGACGAGGTAGAGCATCTTAAAGAGAAGATAAGGTATCTGGCTAAAGTTAAGTTCTCACTAGAGAAGGATCTGGATCATTGCAGGCAGGAGATGAATAAGCTACTATCGCCCCCGTACATAGAAGCCGTGTTATTAGAGGTCTTAGATGATAAGAGGGCTATAGTTAAGAGCACCACGGGGCCTAATCTAGTAGTAAACATATTGTCATCGATAGATGCTAAGAAACTGAGGCCGGGATCCATAGTTGCCTTAAATAACCGTGGATCGACGATAGTAGAGGTTTTACCCGGTAGGACTGACCCGCTTGTTAAAGCAATGGAGGTCATAGAGAAGCCTGATGTAACCTTCAGTGATATAGGAGGCTTGGAAGAACAGATAAGAGAATTATACGAAGTGGTAGTACTACCATTAAAGAACCCTGAAATATTCAATGAAATAGGCATAGAACCCCCAAAAGGCGTACTATTATACGGCCCCCCAGGTACTGGCAAGACCCTATTAGCCAAGGCAGTGGCTAATGCTACTAACGCAGTGTTCATAAGGGTTGTTGCAAGCGAATTTGTTAATAAGTTCATTGGGGAGGGTGCTAGGCTTGTCAGGGAGGTTTTCCGCTATGCCAGGGCTAGGGCTCCAGCTATAGTGTTTATAGACGAGATAGATGCTATTGGATCCCGGAGGATAGAAACTGGGACAAGCGGGGATAGGGAGATACAGAGAACCCTACTACAATTACTATCGGAAATAGACGGGTTTGACTCACTATCTAACGTTAAAGTGATTGCAGCTACTAATAGGCTAGACCTACTAGACCCCGCTCTATTAAGGCCTGGGAGGTTTGATAGGATAATAAACATACCGCTACCCGACAAACGGGGGAGACTAGAGATATTAAGGATTCATACCAGAAAGGTTAAACTTAGCAGTGATGTTGACTTAGAGGCTATAGCTTCTATGACCGAGGGAATGAGTGGCGCCGAACTCCGTGCTATAGTCGTAGAAGCTGGATATTACGCTATTAGAGAAAATAGGAGGTCAATAACTATGTCTGATATGATCAAGGCAGTAGATAAGATTAGAAAAAGGATTAAGCCTAAATTGGACACGATGGGAACAGGCATACTCTAAAATTCTATTATTATAAGGGTTAGTGGGCTAAGGCAATTAATTCAAATTCATGTCGATGGTATATTCAGATTCCTGAGGCCACATATTATGTTGATAATAATAAGAGGAAACGCGATTAAACTTATTATAATTAGATTAAAGTCTTAGTGAACTTATTGGGAGTGATGAGTGGTGACGGCTACGAGCTTAATGCTATGAGAGCATGTCACCCTCGCTGACCGCCTTATAATGCCTCTTCCTCCTGTTTTTGCTTCTTCTCTTCTATAGCGATTAGGTGCGTTATGTATCCTGCAATCTGGTTTCTTAATTTCTTGCTCCTAT
Organism: Desulfurococcales archaeon; assembly: GCA_015520195.1. Lineage (GTDB taxonomy): Archaea > Thermoproteota > Thermoprotei_A > Sulfolobales > Acidilobaceae > WAQN01. Next base: position 15,121 of record WAQN01000025.1, read on the forward strand.
ACTCTATAAGTTGTGATACAACTTTCTTGTTATGCTCAAAGTCGCGCGTGAATAGGTCTCTATATTTTTCTAGTAGCTTTCGTGCGGTTCTCTTTACTATGGTTGTTCTCACCTTGCCCATTGCATCTCACCAAGCGCTTATGCTTGTTGGGGTGGGGATTAAAGTAGTTTCCCTCTATCCAATGAGACGCTAGAGTAAAGCTTATATAGAAGTGGTATTAACTGAATTCAACGGAGACTGATATGGGATAGGTGACAGGAAATGGCGGCAGTTCCAATGGTAGAGCCCACGGGGATACCTGTTATAATACTGAAGGAGGGCACCCAGAGGGCTTATGGTAGAGAGGCAGTTAGATCAAACATAATGGCTGTAAAGGCTATAGCTGAGATCCTAAAAACAACCTATGGCCCTAAGGGAATGGATAAAATGCTGGTAGATACACTGGGAGACATAACTATTACAAATGATGGAGCCACTATACTAGACAAAATGGATATACAGCATCCTGCTGCTAAGATGCTAGTACAGATAGCTAAGGGCCAGGACGAAGAGGCAGGAGATGGTACTAAGACAGCAGTCGTTTTTGCAGGGGAGCTAATAAAAGAGGCTGAGAAGCTCTTAGACTCAAATATACATCCAACAATAATAGTCGAAGGCTATAAGAAGGCCTTAGAGCAGTCCATCAAGGTTATCAATGAGATAGCAGAGCCTGTCTCCATAGAGGATACAGACAAGCTGATTCTAGTGGCAAAGACCAGCCTAAACAGCAAGGCCGTGAGAGAAGCAAGGGAGTACTTCGCTAAACTTGCTGTAGAGGCGGTTAAAGCTATAGCCGAGAAGAGAGGGGACAGGTGGTACGTGGATCTAGGCAACGTACAAATAATAAAGAAGCATGGTGGAAGCCTGCTCGACACGAAGCTAGTGAAGGGCATAGTCCTGGATAAAGAGGTAGTCCACCCCGACATGCCTAAGAGGGTAGAGAACGCTAAGATAGCTCTACTAGACACCCCACTGGAGATAGAAAAGCCAGAGATAGACATGGAGATAAGCATCAACAGCCCAGAGCTCATACAGAGACTCCTAGAGAAGCAGGAGAAGATACTACAGGAGAAGGTCGAGAAGATTGCTGCTACTGGTGCTAGTGTTGTTATTACTCAGAAGGGTATTGATGATGTTGCTCAGCATTTCCTTGCTAAGAGGGGTATTATGGCTGTTAGGAGGGTTAAGAGGAGTGATATAGAGAAGCTGGCAAGGGCAACAGGAGCAAAAA
>WAQN01000026.1 GCA_015520195.1 Desulfurococcales archaeon
ACCCAATCTACCCAGCCTATTCTCATTTAATCTATCTAGTCCTAGCCCTAGCAATATTGACGAGTATAATGCCTGTACAACCATTAATTTTATAGGATTCCTGAGTGTTGCAAGGATCGGATTAAATGATAGTGTCTCTGGGTTATGTTTTATATATAATATGAATCCTACTATGATTATTAAAATCAACCATGAATATAGAATAAGTATCCTATGTTCGCTATTATATCTATTTATTATTAGTAATGGTATAGTTATAATTATACTGATAGAATAACCTAATAAGTTATACCACGTTACTGTATTATAGTTTAGTAGTCCTCTAGCTTGTATAGTACCTTTATTTCCAGCTAATCTAATTAGATTCGTTAGCGATGCATCATCATAGGTATATGATGCTACTTTTTTTAGGTCAACTCCACCTGATTTTATCCCGGTATAATACCCTCCATATATGTTGACTATAAGGGGTCCTAAAATTGCGGCTTGAATTAGAGCAAATATGATCGCTCCCTTGACTACGTTTTTTATTCTACTTTTATTCGCCATTAATAATATGAGTATTAGTGGAACGCTTAATACGAACAGCCAGAAATATATGTATATATTCCATATGAAGAAGCCCAGCAACGCGGCAGTTATGATGTGTATTATTTTTCCATTTTTAATGAACAAAATTACGTTACCCAGTATAAATGGGAAGAAGCTGTATGTAATCATTTCTGATATACCGCCACTATTATAGAAGGCTACAATAACTGGGTTGAATGCATATGCGAATCCGGCGATTATACTAGCTATTGGTTTAATGTTCATCTTCTTAAGAAACCAGTACATACTTGTAAACGAGATTATAGGGATGGATAGGAATATTATCTTTTGTGCTATCAAAGGGTTGAAGAGAATAGATAGAATATATATTGTTATGTAATAATTTACTTGTTGGAAGTTAGGTGTACCTAGTCCTTCAATCCTCCATTGGTACATTAACCAGTTTCTTAGGTATTCGATTTTATAAGGATATCCTGCTAAGTCGCTGTAAGCCCACATTTTAGAGTAATCTAAGTTTCTTGTGAGAAATAGGAACATGATGAATATTAATGAAACCGATATAATATACATCCATCGTTCTTTTTTATATACAGCCAATATCTCTACCCGGGTTCGCTTCAATCGTGACACATGCCTTAAAATCCCTTAATAGTTCAGCGCTTTATCTCCCTTGTATTCCAGATAATATTTATCACCCAACCTTCTAAAACTATATCTAGAGAGTCAGACTATTATATTTACTGCTGTCTTCATATGACTCATGGGAGGAGGCAACGTTATGCTCAGCGTTTTAGTCACTAATGACGACGGCATTGAGGCACCCGGATTAAAGGCGCTTGTCAAGTCACTATCCAAGGAGGGTTTTAGAGTATATGTCGTAGCCCCTCGGCACCCTTCCAGCGGGACTGGTAAGTCTGTACGGTTCGATCACGCTAAATACTTTGAAGTAAACTATAGCGGTGCTCATAGGGCTTGGTGGGTCGATTCGACGCCAGCCACCTGTGTTTATGTCGCTCTTAACAGTTTATTGCCAGAGCCTCCCGATGTAGTCGTCTCAGGTATAAATAGGGGGCCTAATATGGGATTTGAGGATTTCCTCACGAGTGGAACGATTGGAGCTGCTATAGAGTCTTCTCTCCACGGTGTATTCTCTTTAGCAGTCAGTCTAGCTACTGATAGTGGATTCAGCGAAGATGAGTATAGAATAGCAGCTCGGGTATCAGCTTTATTAGTTAAGGCTGTTTTGAGCTCGGCCTCTAGGAGCTTTGATATGCTGAATGTTAATGTTCCCGTAAAGCCCATTGGTGTCAGGGTTACTAGGTTAGCGTGGAATAATTATAAAATAGCTTTAAAAAATGAGGGTTCAATAGTTAAACCTGTTAATCGGGGCTTTAAAGATAGGTATTGGGATGTGGCTGAGGGTAGTGATGTGTGGGCGGTGTTGAATGGATATGTATCGATTACCCCGGTGAGCCTTAGATCTATGGCTAAAGTAGCTGCTACAGGCGATTCCCTGAGGGAGGTCGAGGAGTTAATTAAACCATTACTCAGGCTGGATACCCTCTCTTCTCTTTGAGGATCAACAGGTTTAGGCCTAGATCCTTCATTGTCGTCCTCCAGTATAGAGCCAGAGAGGCCATGTCAGCTGCTATTCTAGCCTCAAGCGTTAAACCCCTAGCCTTCCAGCTCTCCTCGCTAACCATTACTATACTTATACCCGACTCGGCTATCAGGCCTGATGCAACCGCAATAGCCCCTGGAGAATCAGCGTCTAGTAGTTCTATAGCGTTATTTATACCGATCATAATAGGGCTTTGTGCTCTCCTAGACAGGTGCCATGCTGTTATGAGTGAGTGCATTAGACCCGGATTTACAAGTGGTTGCGCTACAGGGTCTAACAATATCTTGGTATATCCTAGTTCAAATGCTTTCTCCTCGGATCTAGCTAGATCTTTAACTCTCACAGTGTATTCTCCTAGGGCCTCTGGTATTATCACGAATGCTTTCTCCTCTCTCAATCGAGGGGGTATACTATCGAGTTTTTTGTGGGTTAAACTGAATCCTATGTGGGCTCCTGTATCTAGAGCGTCTATTAGTAGGTTAATTTTTTCTGGTGAATCCACTGCTACTGGTATGTTCCTCTCTAATAGTAGTTCCAGTGTATTCATGTAAGTTCTATGATTGGCTTCTCCTATTCCAAGCACTATGAAGTCTGCTCCTGAATTGATTCTGTGCTCGGCTTTTCTGAGTACCGCTTCAGGATTATCTGAGGCGTATAAATCGCTTGCAACTATTATTGGTGGAGGCCTTATTGGGATACATAGTTTATCTACGCACCATGCTTTGTTGTAATGTAACTTTATATTGGTGAATGCTTCATCCAGTATTTTATGTATATTGTCTATAACTATGTTATCTATCTCTTCTCTTGCGATCTCTTCTATGTTTATTATTTTGAGCAGCTCTGGTAACATATACAAGTGTCTTGGTCCTCTCACAATTAGACTATTGTTACATGTTCTTGTTTTAACATTAGCATTATATGGTACAATTACATACCTCACTTCAGCATTTATGTCTTTGAGAACCCTACATACATCAGCTTCGGTTATAAGCTGTGTATAGGGTTTATCCACGAAGCCGACTACTACGTGGTAACCTAGCTTATTTAGCCTTTCGGAGATGGATTCCGCATCCCTATGATATCTGCGTATTGTTATTAAGGCGATGACGGATTGATCTTTCATGCTCTAATGTCCCACCTATTATATGGATATACCCGAATTCTATATATGGATGCCTCTGTTACAGCGGTCTATTCTTACAGGGTTTCATCTGCACATCATTCTGTCTATGGCTCTTGTTAATCATGCCTACTAGGACTGAGAGTCCCTGGGTTATCCTAAGTAGTGGTATATATATGAGGCCTAGAGGCCATCTCCTAGCTAGGGTTGATACTATATCTTTGCGAAGGTATGTGTGTCTCAACGGGAGGGCATGTAGGGCATTTCCGGTCTTTTTGAAGTATTTCTTGAGAGAGTATCCATAGTAGTAATTTTTGACTATAAACTCCTTAAGGTCTGAGGGTTCACCTATATGGAGCTCATAGCTGATCTTTGTCCATCCTATTCTAGCCCCAGCCCTAATAAGCCTCAAGTATAAGTCGTAGTCCTCATTGGCGTACAGGCTCTCATCATATCCGTCTACCCTATAGAATATATCCCTCCGAATGAACCTTGCAACCTCGTATGCACCCGAACCTATATAGGATAGTCTCTCATAGAATCTCGCTCTTGCAACTCTACTTATACCAGGATAACTAATATTCTTAATTATTACAGCATCCGCCCCCTTACTTGCCAGGGAAACACTCTCCTCCAAAACCTGCCTATGGAGGATGAAATCAGAATCCATAAAGTACAAGTACTCTCCCCTAGCCATGCTGGCCCCATAGTTCCTCTGCCTAGACCTCTCATTCCCACAAACATAAACCCTAGCCCCATACCTCCTAGCAATATCCCTAGTCCCATCAACACTATAATTATCAACAACAATAACCTCAAAATCCCTAAAAGTCTGCCACCTAAGACTAGCAAGCGCATAAGGGAGAGTACGAGCAGAATTCCTAGTAGCAATCACAACCGAAACCAACGGGCCACCCAAACCAAAAACACCACAACCAACCCCTCACTCAATCCAATCCCCAGTCTCAATCTTCTCAGGAATATACTGGAAAGCCAAAAACCTCAACCCCTTACTAGCCAAAGCCTCAATCTCCAACTTAGCCCTCCTCTCCAAGAAAATCCTAAGCTCCCTCCTCCACTTAGGAGACCTAAACCAATCATACCTCATCAACTCCCTAGCCCTCCTAACATCAACATCCTTAGCCCTAATAATAAAACTCCTCCTCTCCCTCTCACTCAAATAAGCCCTCTTACCACGCCAACCAAAAATATCAGTCATACTAACCCCCAAAAACCTAGCACCAGGAGTAGCCAAACGCTCACTCTCATAACTCAATTGAATGCTTCCGACCTTGAATACACTGTAAATGTACCAACCGTAAGGATCACTATTGTGGTATATAATGCCGAAATTGCCAGTGAAGCTATTTGTTCCCGGAACAGCGAAGTCATATACATATCCCTTATAAATCCTTGTAGTTACCTTTCTCACCTTGACAACAGTCAAATCGGAATTCACAAGCATAGAATAATCGATTGGTAGGTTGTAGCCTCTATCTAAGAGCATGCGTAGTTTGGTTTTTGATATCGACTTCTGTGTGGATTTATATGATATATCCTTATTGTTCATAGCCTTAATAACTATCTTTTTGAGCTCTTTGCTTAATGGCAATCCATAGGTGGGTTCTGTTTTGAGGCTTCTAGTGGTGTCCCCTTTAATCCCCGAGAGATACTCGTATATATCAGGCGGGGTCCTAGCAGGACTCTTTCCTATCCTTATTATTATATCCTCTTTATTGTAAACTATTGATGGGTTTATGCCTAGCATTAACAATAGTAGTACGAATTGTTTTGCTAACACCTCGTTCCTAGTTGCAAAGACTATGTCTCCGTATTTGTCTAGGTGCCCATCTCCGTCAATTAGTCCTTTAATAAACGCTAATTTGAGCTCGCGTGAAGCATTAAAGATCCATGATGGAATTCTCCTATTTCTACCTTTTACCAGGATTCTTGAGTTCTTAAGGAATGTAGCTATAGGCTTTGAGGATGCAATTAACTGTACCTCTTGTCTACCGCCTCTAGGGTTCTTGTATTTTGTTACATGGAGATTAAATTCTGTTTTAATAGTTTCTTCAACGAAGTTAATTAATGCCTCTTCTTTTGGGTGAAGACTCACTCTAAAGTATCGTTCCTGATTTATGTTTCCATCCGCCATTAGTATTCCTAATAAGCGGGCTATCTTAGGGTTTAGTGATACATGTTTTCCGTGTTGTGTTCTCAAATTGATATCTAAGTCTTCAACGGTATTATCAGGTAATCTCTCTGCTACTATTATATAGTCTCCCGGCTGGATCTCTCTGGCTGGTAGGACTCGTATCTTGCCGTCCCGGAATACGAATAAGCTGTGGCCTCCTGTTACCCTTATAACTCCCCTCCCCTGAGTCTCTATTTCTAGGAGCTCATCCTCTATGTAGTGCCTGTATATGTATCCTATAGGTGTCCACTCTATCCTGCCATTTTCAGGGTTCCATGAGGGAACCTCTATTGGAGCTTCAATGCGTTCCTTATTAACTCCAGGTGTAAACAGATTACCTACGAGCTCCTCTATAGGTGCTATGTGGACTAAGCCTGTAGAGAAGTCTCTTATTATTACTACTTCGTCGCCTGGTATGCTATCCGTTAGTATGTATACTGGTAGTTTGAGCTCATCGTGCAGGCGGCGTACGAACCTCCTAGTGGCCCTGTCTGGCTGGCCTGCCCCGGTTACGAGGAGGCTCTTGTACTTCCTCCAGAAGCCGATCCTGTGGAGCTGCTGGAATACGGCGTCCTTCTCTACCACCAGGACGAACTCGGCGTCAACGTCTAGGAATTCTATGAGGTCTGGGGTTGACTCTATGGCGTATGCACCGTGACCCAGCCTAGACAGGTCTATCACGTCACCCCCGCTCCTGATCCTCATGTTGCCTACAACCTTCCCCTTCTCCTTGCTGAGTATCAGCATGTCCTCCCTAAGCATCCCAGTGTAGACCTCCACGTCCCTGATGACAGCGTCACTCTCAGCCTGCTCGTCCCAGGTGTTCTCCTCCCTGCGCCTACCCCTGAGATCCCTGTATGTTATCGTGTGCTTACCCCTGTAGTAGAGGTCTCTAATCGTGGGGTACTCGTTCTCAACTAGGGACTGGTATATTATGCTGGCCATGAGGAGGGTCTGCATGAACCTCCTAGACTCACCCAGGTCTAGGAAGTCCCTCTCAAGATGCTCCTCACCGAGTATGAGTATACCCCTCTCAGGGTCAAATATCGTGTTGCTAAGGGTCCTCTTAGGTATGACGAGCTTAGGAGGCTTACCCTTCATAATGTCGTCCAGAACCTTCTTGAACTTCTCATGTATAACCCTAGCCGCCCTAAGCCTAGCCTCAACATCAACACTATCAACGGGGAGAGACAAGCCCACCACCCCCCAGCTATTCTACCTCAACCTCCTCAATAACACTCCTCACTATCTCCTCAGCACTCCTCCTCTCTCCACCCGGCAGCTCGGGGACCTCGACGTAGTTGGAGACAAGCCTGATCAGTGCCTCCATGATCTTCCTCTCCTCCTCGGGCCTTGGTGGGCTCCACTTCTCCGGGGGCTTAGCGAGTATAGCCAGGCTCCGTGCAACCTCTGGTATGTACTTGGCGACGGTTATAATCTTCCTCCTAACCTCCTCCTGCCTCCTCTTCTTGGTGAGGTAGGTCTTAAGCCTCCTAGCAACCTCCTGCA
>WAQN01000027.1 GCA_015520195.1 Desulfurococcales archaeon
ACTCTAGGAGGCTTCCCTGGGAAGGGCTGGAGATGTTGTAGTGGCCAGCATAACCCCCACGGATGTCGTGGCGTGCATACTTGCTGGTGGTGAGGGGGGGCGGTTCAGGCCGTTTACAGACATCATACCGAAGCCTATGATGCACCTTGGGCCTGAGGAGAGGCCCCTCCTGGAGTACATAGTGCGCTGGCTCGTCAAATATGGGATCAGGGATATAGTGCTGCTAGTGGGCTACAGGTGGAGGCAGATAGCAAACTACTTCAACGACGGGGGCAGGTGGGGTGTAAGGATCAGGTATAGCAGGGACACGGAGGAGTACTCTGGCACTGGGGGTGCACTGCTCAACGCATACAAGCAGGGGCTACTAGGCTCGGATCCCACACTAGTATGGTATGGCGACATACTAGCACCCCCAGACGTGCACGCACTACTCAAAACACACGAGGCAACAGGCGCACACGCCACCATAGCGCCGGCAAGAACCTACAGGGTGCCAGTCGGCGTGGCGGAGACTGATGGGGAGGGGAGCATAGTTAGCCTGAGGGAGAAGCCAGACCTACCATTAAACGTGACGATCGGGATCCTAACCCTAAACCCCAACATGCTCGGAGAGGCTGAAGAGAGTCTGGGGAGGAGGTTCGACATAATGGGAGACCTGATACCATGGATGATACAGGAAGGCTTCAAAGTCAAGGCATACACCCACACGGGGCCATGGTATGATGTCGGAAGCCTAGAGAGATACCAAAAACTACGGGAGGAGGAGCTCAAGGAATTCCTTACGTTGAATCCAGAAGCATAGATGCCATAGGGTTTATACGGGTTCACCAGTACACCATACCATGAAGGGGTACAGTACAACGCTATGGGATAAAAGCACCAGGCCATGCTAATCTGCCGTTCCCAGATGTATCATAGCGGGTTTGAGGTTGGCGTTATGAGGAGGGTTAAGCTGAGGTTCTCTAGGGGCCTCGTGGTAGAGTTCATGGATAGGGGTAGAGCTATTGAGCAGGTTAGGGAGGTTGCTGAGAGGGGTACATACCCCGTCTACGTGATCTACGGCCCGGAAGGCTGTGGGAAGACCGCCTTGCTCAAGCAGGCTAAGGAGGTCCTCGAGGAGCACGGGTATAGCGTGATATACGCTAACCCCCTAGCGGAGGATAGAGATGAGGCCTTGATTTATACGCCTACATTAAGGGATGCAGTCAAGGAGGCCTTAAAGCTCTTCCCAGACCTCTACTCTAGGATCGTGGATGTAGCAATAAACGTTGCCGGCATGGTTATGAGGAGGCTTAGAAGACCTAGAGTCGCTGTCCTCATGGACGACATATTCCAGGCCGTAGGCCTAGATAACGCGGAGAAGTACGTCAAGATGCTGCTCAACCTTATAGAGTACCCACCCGGAGAATACGAGAAAATCGTTGTCTTAGTCGCTAGTAGCGAGGGTGTTACGAGGGAGAGGGTGGGTAGGCATAACTGGGCAGCATTCAGGCTACTCTGGAACATGGGCAGAGAGGGTTTCAGGGAGCTCTACAACGTGATAACGGGCCCTAAACCCGAGTTTGAAGACATCTGGAGCTTAACCGGAGGGAATCCGAGGTATCTAGGGAGGCTATACGGGGCCAACTGGAACCCAGACCTGATACTAAACGAGGTAATTAAGGGTAAGAAGCTCAGAAGACTCGTTGCACTGCTGAATAGCAGAGAAGCCGAAATACTAAGAGACGTAGTCAATAACCCCGACATGTTGTTTGAAAGGCTAAAGGAACCTGAAGCCCAGAGCCTTGAGAGAAAGTTGATCGAGCTGAACCTAATAATCGAGGTCTGGGATAGGGACATGCAGTCCTGGATCGATGAACCGCCTCCCGAGAGGGATCCTGAGCTGGGTATAGGTAGGTACTACGCATGGCAAACACCAATACACAGAGAAGCAATAAAGAAAGCAATAGAAACAGTCGTCTAGAGCCTTCAATTAAGTGATAAGATCCGCAAGGCATTATAGATGGCGATTGAATAAGAGTTAATGGGGGTAGGAGAGTTATTGGAGCTCTACGTTAGGAATTGGCGTTGTATAGAGGAAGTAAAGGTCGATTTAAAGCCTGTGACATTGCTTATCGGAAAGAATTCCACAGGGAAATCGAGCTTGGCTTATGCACCTTACCTCCTAGTCAAGTTAGCTGAGTGGAGGGATGTCAATAGGGTGCTAACGCAGCTATACGGTGTGGAGTTGGATGGTGTTGTGAGGAGCACGGGTGTCGAAAAGTATTATCCTGTTGTGATCCAGGCTGGAGATTCCAGGTTCGAAGCGAGTAGTGCTCAAGACTACAGGGTGCCTGAAGGTGCTCCTTGGAGGGATGGATACCTACTACCTTCACAGAGGCTAAGCTTTAGCAAGCTTGCACAGTTCATACCTAAACTTGGCCGTAAAATCATAGAGAGGTCTCCTGAGGCCAAGCTGCTGCTAGCCTTCACGTCAAGCATTATTGAGCTATTAAAGACCCTACCAATACTACCACCCATGTACTTCTTCCTTGAAGACTTCACGAAACTATACCGTGGTAGAGGGTTCCTAAGGCTCCACAGGCTAGGCGAGGTAGGCGTCTTAATTGAGGAAGTCGCACCTCTCTTAAATCTAATTACTTATGAATATGAGGATCCATTTACCAGATTGAAGATACCTTTAAACCTTGCGCCTGACGGCTTCACAGACTTAATAATTGTGAGGATATTCGTTGAAATGATCCCTGAGGGCAGCCTTTTAGTAGTTGAGGAGCCTGAGATCCATAAGAACCCGCTCCAAATCATAGATCTCATAAAGTACATGGCTAGGAGAGCTGTTGAGAGGGGATTAACGCTAGTCATGACGACGCACAGCGATATAGCCCTACAGGCGCTCGCAAAAACCGTTGAAGAAGAAGCCATCAGGACAAGCCAAGTTGCAGTATACTATCTAGAAAGGAGCCACGAATACCCGTGGACTAGAATCAGGGAGCTAAAAGTGTATGAAGATGGAACAATCGAGGAACTGCCAGACGTAGAGAAGGCCGTGGCACTCCTCTTCTAAGCCATGCTACGCATGATCCTAGACCACTCAGCACTCATACCCTGCGGAGATAAGCCCGTTGAAGAGAAAGAATCTATAAGGAAACTAGGCGACGAGCTCCTAGAACACGACATTGTATGGCACGTCTCCACGAGGTACCTCAAAACACTACACAACATCTTCTCTAGAGAACCGAAACACCACCATCCACTACCACGGCTCCAACGCTCCCTAAGGAGAACCCTGAAGGAGCTCCTAGCATTCTCAAAAGCTAAGAGATCCCAGTGCACACCTAAACCGCTAGCAAATACAAGAATCAGAATACACGTCATCGCCAGGTCAGCAGTCAAAAGCCTAAACCCAAGGCTACAGGAGGCAATCAGGAGCTACAATCTCACAGAGGAGGACATAGAGGTAATCGCACTAGCTGTGACGGGCACACGCTATCAGGAACCCGTATACCTAGTATCAACTGATGAGCCACTCCTCCAAGCCGCAAACCAGCTATCAAAGAGGTACAGTCTGAACCTCCAAACACTAACACCTAGACAGCTAACCCAGCAAATCGGAGGATCAAGACACTCCAATAACTAGGCCCCTCTACAAACCTCCAGGCCAAGGCAACCTAGCCAAAACCTAAGCTATACCCCAAGCCCCACGTAACCAACTAGTTAGTAAGACTCCAGAGCTCATCCCCCTTGACCCCCAGAATAAACCCGAAATAGTCGCTGTGATACCAACGCTTACTAGGCAACTTGAGCAGGCATTGTACTGTTAGGTTTGGCCTATTAAAGGTTTAAAGCGTGTAGGCTCTATACATGTAACCATGGGTGTAGCTGTAGCTTTAGTAAGAGAGCGTTTGTGGCGGATTTAGTGAAACTCGTTGTTGAAGGCTTCAAATCTATAGTGCGTGCGGATCTCGAAGTTAAGCCTCTAACGATATTAATAGGGCCTCCTGACACGGGTAAGTCTAACCTTCTTGAGGCTCTAGGGCTTCTATCCTTCATAGCTTACGGGGGGAGTGTGGAGGACTATTTCCGCTATCCCTCGCTCTCAGCTGTATTCAGCCTCATTCCCGGCTCTCCCATGTATGTTAGAGTGGTTGTAGGCGGGTTTGCCGAGATTACTTTAGAGCAGAGGCCTGATCTTCGTGGAGTAAGAGTAACAGCCAACTGTACTGTTAATGGGCAAAAAGCATTTATCGTAGATTACGGGTTCGATGGAACATTGAGGGCATGGCCAGGTCTCCATGCAGAGGCCATCCTCCCGGCGGTTGCAGCACTGCTGAATATAAGGTTTTACAGGTTCCACGCGTTTAAATCGCATTTAGGCTATACCAGGGGGCCTTCGGGCTTTGCTTTGAGGATGCTAACGGAAGCTAGCCCCGAGGTCTACAGGGAGCTCCCCACCACCATACTGTTGCCTCCACGTGGCTCAAACCTCCCATGGCTCATCGTTAAAAACCCTGAGGTGAAGCGCTTTGTCCAGGCCATCCTTGAAGACCACGGTTACCATGGTATAGCCACGATAAAGGTTCCACGACCACAGGGCCCCCTCGTGGAGGTTCCACACTCAGTGCTTGGAGAGGCCACATACATCCCTTTAGATCTCCTCTCAGACGGTCTCCAGATATATATAGCCGTGTCACTCGCTCTCACACAAAGGCTCCCAGAGGCTCTAGAGGAGCGCATGGGGTGGATGCCCACGGTCATAATCCTTGAAGAGCCGGAGATACACCTCTACCCATACAAGCTAGTAGACCTAGCCAGGCTAGTGGCATCCGCTATACGTGAAAGGGAGAACACGTACGTGGTTCTATCAACACATAACATGCACATGGTAGCCACCCTACTCTCAAAGACTCCTAGGGAGAGAATAGCGGTTTACTATACACAACGGACATCGGAAACAGGGGAGACAATCTTCAAAAGACTCGACAACGCCATGCTAGAGGAGCTGCTAAGCGAAGGACCAGGAGCTCTACCATTAATAGAGGAGATCCTGTCCACAACGAAGCCTTGAGTGCATCCATGATCATAGTCCATGAATGCATTAATGACGGGATAGTAGCTAAGCAGCTCGCCTCAATCCTGGGAAAGATGGGGCTACGGGCTAAGAAAAGCCATGCCCTAGGCAAAGCTGAAGCTCTTAAGAAGGCTGAGAGGCTATGCAGCCAAGATGCTGTAAACACGTGCGTGGCCCTCGTAGACCTAGACCCCGGAGCACCTCTACCCAAAAGCTATCAGAGTTTAACGGGTTGCCTAAAGGAGGTAGCATATAGGATATACGCGTGTAGGCACAGGAGCATACTGATACTCGCCTTCGAAACCGATATAGAAGACTGGCTAAGTGAAACCTGCAAACCCCAAATCCCACCCTACATGTTAAAGGCAAGCCACAAGCTCTTCGAAAAAAGAATTAAGCATGAAAAGGCCTCACAGAACGGAGAAGGCTGCCAAACACGTAGAACGCATGACATCTAATAGTAACCAGGAAAATCATAAAGTGGCAATCAGGTTACTTGGCAAAGAAGCCTATAATCTAAGTAGAGTTTAGCGTTTTATGTTTATCTTCATAATGATGTACTAAGGCGATCTCTTCAGGGGTTATTCTGCTTTTATG
>WAQN01000028.1 GCA_015520195.1 Desulfurococcales archaeon
TGTATAATAAGAAGTTATTCTTAAAGGCAGTAGCGGCTAGGCTTCTTGAGAGGGATACCTTAACCCTTGAGCAACTAGAATTCATAATTGCTAATGCTGAAGACTTAGCTGGAAGAATGGCTCCACGCATATATAGGGCTGCCAGGAATGTTGCAAACTCGGACCATATTATAGATGCATTAAAACATCTCTGGATCCAATATGGAAACCCTACACCCCTAGAATGTCCTTACTGTGGCTTTAGAGGCGTTACCCCGGATCTTACGTGTGTCATATGTGGTTCTAATATAGATGAAGAGAAGTTGAAGGAGAAAATAGGATTTACCCGTCTCTTGGAATCATTCGCCTCCACAGCTGATCCCCCAATGTTAGATGAAATCCTTAGAGCTGGCTATGTCATAATAGGTGAGGATCTAAAGCCACCCAGCATGCATCGAAGAGGGGAATATGGAGTTCAACTTTACTTGTCAAGGACTGAGAGGGATCTACTAAAGAGGAGACTAGCTAGTATATTTAGTGGCAGGTTTAGGCTCTCCTAACACTGATACTATCAACCCTTAGTGACCTACACACACTGCACACCTCACCCTCTGAGTATCCATAACATAGAGTACACCGTTTGTATCCCTTTGAGGCGGCGCTTGATAGGAGGTCTACGGTTTTAGATGAGCTAAATTCAAGCTCTGGTCTTCTACTCGATATCGAATAAAATATTCTCTTTGAGCGGAACCTAGGCTTACACATACTATCTCCACGATAACCGGAGAGTACGGAATATGCAGTCACGGCTTCTGCCTCTACGTTGGAGAATGCTGCAATAATAGGGGGATTAGAGTCTATGTAGTCTAACGATTCACTCCAGTATATCGGATCTCCTGTAAGTAGAGCGTCTAGTGCTGCGAGTGCCAGTTCTGTCCTTGATATGGCTAGTGCTATAGCGTTGACTCCCATTATAGAGCTTATCTTAAGATAAATGCTTCGCTCTAAACGCATGCAGTCTAATTGGTGTATAGGGAGGCTATTAACGTCTACGCTAAATGTCTCCACATCGACGCCTAATTCTACTAGCCTCTCTAAGCCTTTAATCTCTACTAGTAAATTCTCTATTATAACAACTATTACTTTAGAACCATACGACCTCTCAAGCCTAGCCATTATATCTGCTAAGCCGAGAGATGCCATTGGCGATCTGGGTGATATTGGAACCATGATCTTTGATCTAGGCTTAAAAGCTCCAGTACGTCCAATACTCCTCTTCACACTTCTCATCAGCTGCCTCCTAAGGCAGGATAGGCATAGCTTATCCCCACTAAACACTCTAAAGTAAACTGCTGGCTTTCCCTTACATACATTGCAATATACAGTAACCTCATTATACCGGGTACCTACACTATCAATCATTACCTACTTCCACCAACCATAAGTTAAGCAAATCATATCCCTATATTAATCTCGGTTAAAAGTTAATGACGGTATAAGTCACGTTTAATTCTACTATATAAAACCTATAGGTTTAATAATCTAAGCATATATAGCTTAAATCGGTTTTTAGATGTCGATATATTTTTGGGATAAATATATTGTGAGGAGGTGCTATGGATAGTGGCTAATAGAACCATGTTATTAGCTAGTATAATCGTATTAGTTGTTATAGTAATTGCAGCTGTCATTTTGCTAGGCGGGGGAATGACCAGGCAAACTACTACAACTACAGAAACAACTCCTCAACAGGAAACCACTCCTGCTCCATCAAAAATCACGGTAAAATGGGGTACCTCTAGGACTGGATCTTCAGGGTACAAGGCGCTTTCAACCTTAGCTAGCCTGGCTAGTCAGAAACTTGATTGGCTGGAAATAGATGTTGTACCAACAGCAGGAGCTGTTGCGAGTATGAAAGGATTTGCCAACGGAGAACTAGACGCTGCCTACGCCGCTGATATAGGATTTAGAGAGATGTATCAAAGTACAGGTAGATTTGAAGGATTCGAGCCTAAGAGAATGCTTTATCAGACCCTCTGGGTCTATACTATCGATATAGGCATTGCTGTACCTAAAGACAAAGCTGGCCAGTTTACCTGTTGGAAAGACTTTGATGGACAAAAAATATTTACATTACCTATGGGATGGGATACTGGTACTGCATTAAGGCTAGCTTTGGATACCCTAGGCGTTAAGTATGAGCACGTCGAATTAGACTTGGATGCTGTAGCAACTGCCCTTCAGCGAGGGGATATAATAGGCACAGGAGTTTATATAACGGGAGGCAGAAGCCTTCCATCATGGCTACAACAAGTAGTTGCACGGGTAGACCTAGTAGTCATAAATCCATGCGACGATGAAATAAACGTCTTACGCAATTCTGGAATCCCCTTAGGTGAGAGTCCAACGTCACCTGCGTTCCCTAAAGATGTTGGTGTAGATAAACTAGTGGGAGTAAGAATATACTATGGATTCCATACTGGTACTAATCTAGACGAAGATACTGTATACAGGCTTATAAAATTCGTCGAGGAGAATGCAGATGAGCTTGCAAAGATCGATGCAGCATATAGCCAGATAGCAGGCGGGAACTTCCTTGACTTCCAAGTTGAGGCTGCAAATGCCGCAAGTTTCGTCCCACTACATCCAGGTTTAGCTAAATACTTTAAAGAGAATAACGTGTGGAATGATGAGTGGAAGGTAGGCACTTAAGTATACTAGAGGTATAGCGAGTTTGAAGGGTGAAACTCCTGATAGTATACAAAATAACCCTAAAATAACAATAGAACGAATATATTTAATACTATCTATCATTTTCTTTTTATATTTAATATATTATTATTATACTGGTGCTGGGGGACCATTGAGGCTGGCAGTAATTATGGTTCCCTTCTCTTTCATATTATATACATTAGATTCTATGAGGTCTGGCCTTCTTTATCCTAGATTAAGTAGGCAATTAAATTACATTATAGTAATCATTTATGCGTCTCTGGCTTTAGCATCTGCATCCTACATAACCATGGAGTTCAATGAGTTGATCGGGGTTAGATTGGGCTCCTATAATTTATACGACGTCATATTCGGTGCTATTATGTTTTTTCTAGTACTTGAATATTCTAGAAAAAGACATTTTGCATTATTTATAGTCAACGTGTTTCTATTTGCATATGCCCTATACGGCTTCCTCCCTGGCCCCTTCCGCCATACAGGCCTCCCTCTGCGTAGACTTTTAACTGCTATGAGTGTGGAATTTGAAACAGGAGTTTTTGAGCGACTACCACAATTAGCTCTAACAGTAATAGGCGCATTCATAGTATTCGTGAGTATTGCCCAAGGATTTGGATTGGTAAGATCTATCATTAGGACAGTTGTAAGTAAGGCTGCCTCATCTGCCCGTGCTATACCACAGGCAGCGGTTATTAGTTCCATGAGTGTTGCGTCTGTCAGCGGCAGTGGGGCTGCCAATGCAGCTACAACTGGAAGTGTCACAATACCCCTTATGAAGCGCGTGGGGATATCACCTAGGATAGCTGCGGCTATAGAAACAGCATCATCTATAGGAGGCCAGTTGATGCCTCCTATAATGGGAATAAGTGCATTCGTGATGGCCGATTTCATGGGTACGTCTTATTTTGAAGTAGTAGCCAGAGGATATATGCCAGCACTGTTATATTATGTAGGTGTAGCCATAGCAGTATTTTTTATAGCAAGGCGTTTTCTCCCTAAAAGATTCACTTCGGATGAGTTAACTAAAATGGGTATACAAAAGACTGCGAGCGAAGATTACTATAAGATTTTGACGTTCCTGTTGGGGATCCTACTGCTTATAATATTAATGGGTTATTACTACGTTGCTCCAACATATGCAGCGTTGACGACTAGCTGGATCACGCTCATCATAGTGTCTATCATAACAATCTATTCATCATTTAAAGTCAGGGGAGAGGGTAAAAGTGGCTTGCGACTAGCTATAGATAGATTTACTACATCTATCCTAGATACAATAAAGAGGTTCGCTGGTTTTACGTCAGACCTAACCCTGTTATTATCAACCTTAGGTATAATGACTGGCTTACTAACTATAACTGGAATCCCGATAAAGATAGGGTTTATCTTAATGAGTATGGGCCAAGGAAACCTGCTTGCTCTAGCGGGTATAGGCTTTCTTTTCGGCTATATAGTAGGATTGGGGTTGCCTCCTGTAGTTACATACATCCTGACAGTTATCGTTATAGCACCTTACTTTATTGACGCTGGCATTGATCCTTGGGTAGTGCATTTCTATGCATTCTTTATAGGTGTTTTCTCTGAGCTATCTCCGCCAACCTCTGTAACCGCAGCAGTTGCAGCAAAAATTGCGGAAGCCCCCTTCACTAGAACAATGATAGAGGCTATGAAATTCGCAATGCCACTCTTCATCTTAATACCCGGAGTCATATTACATCCTGAGCTAGTTGTAGAACCAGGATACCAGCAAATAATAACTGGAGTATTATTGTTGGGCTCTATGTTAATTATAATATCCTCTATCTGGTCCACGTTCTCATCTAATCTGATTATAGACTTACTAATTAGGTTAGCACTGTTTTCCATGGGGATAATAACACTGTTCTCCCAAGAGGCTAGATTCACTATATTTGGCCTACTATCACTTATAATAGGAGTCATGATTGTACTATATACCAAGAGATTATAATTAATAATCATGTAATTAACATTTTCATATAGTTATGTGTTAAGTGCTTCACTTGATTCCTAAACTGAACTCCGAAAAGCTTATATAGAAGTAAGTTGACGTATATAGACCGGAATCTAAGTTAGATCAGGTAACAGGGTGACGTGGAATGGCAGCGCAGGGAGGAGTACCTGTACTTATATTAAAGGAGGGTACACAGAGGACCTATGGAAAAGAGGCTTTAAGATCGAACATACTGGCTGCTAAGGTAATGGCTGAGCTCTTAAAGACAAGCCTAGGCCCCAGAGGCCTCGATAAGATGCTTGTAGATGCATTTGGCGACATAGTTGTCACTAACGATGGAGCTACAATAGTCAAGGAGATGGAGGTACAGCATCCAGCAGCTAAACTTCTAGTAGAAGTCGCTAAGGCTCAAGATGCAGAGGTGGGTGATGGAACTACTAGTGTTGTAGTGCTTGCTGGAGTCTTGCTTGAAAAGGCTGAAAAGCTTCTAGACGAGAATATCCATCCAAGTATCATAATTGACGGCTATACTAAAGCCTTGTCCAGAGCCCTTGAAGAGCTAGACAGGATGGCGAGGCCAGTCAATGTCGAGAATGAAGCTACATTAAGAAGGATAGTTGAGACAACAATAGCAAGCAAGTACAGTGGACACGGCCCAGAGAAGGAAAAGATCATAGATATGGTGGTTGACGCCATAAAGATTATAGCTGAGAAGAGGCCTGACGGAGGATACAATGTAGACCTAGACCTAGTCAAGGTCGAGAAGAAGAAGGGAGGAGGACTTCTGGACTCAATGCTGATAAGAGGTATAGTCCTGGATAAAGAGGTAGTGCATCCAGGAATGCCTAAGAGGGTAGAGAACGCTAAGATCCTAGTCCTAGACGCGCCATTAGAGATACAGAAGCCTGATATAACCACTAAGATCAGGGTAACAGATGTAGAGCAGCTAGACAAGTTCCTAGAGGAGGAGACGAGGCTATTAAAGGAGATGGTTGACAAGATTGCTGCTACTGGTGCTAGTGTTGTTATTACTCAGAAGGGTATTGATGATGTTGCTCAGCATTTCCTTGCTAAGAGGGGTATTATGGCTGTTAGGAGGGTTAAGAGGAGTGATATAGAGAAGCTGGCAAGGGCAACAGGAGCAAAAA
>WAQN01000029.1 GCA_015520195.1 Desulfurococcales archaeon
CCTTATATCTATATAAAGAAGGTGAAGAGGGGCTCCAAGATATACTATTATCTTGTTATAGAAGAGTATCTTGGAGATGGAAAGAGGAAGCTACTAGCCCACATACCAGTAAAGAAGATACTAGAACACTTCCTAAACAACGGGGAGTGGTGCGGGGGGTGGGATTTGAACCCACGCAGGCCTACGCCATCGGGTCCTAAGCCCGACCCCTTTGACCAGGCTCGGGCACCCCCGCTCTCCAGTTTGTCTATTAATTTTAAATGTGGGGGGTTTAAAGTATTAGCTGGTTAGCCTGCGTATGCTGATATGTCGAAGTGGGCTGTTATGGGTTTGCTCGTTTTAGCCATTATGTATCCTTCCTTGAATATATGGCTTAGGATGTACATTGTCCTGTCTGGTAGGCGTGATATTAGTGCTTTAATCTCGGATGGTATGTCTAGCTTCTCTGCATGCTGCTTCTCAGTCCTCAATATTATCTTTGTATTTGCTAGTTGCAGTATTATATCATGTAGATCCCTTGGGCTATGCGTGCTGAATACAAGTCCCAGACCCCTAGCCCTGCCCAGTCTAGCTATCCGGGAAATCATCGAGGCTAGTTGTCTGTTGACTTCCACATCATCCCAGGATCCACTCTCCTGTGGGAAGAACTGGTGTGCCTCGTCTATAAATACCAGTATGTTCCTAGCCCTCCTCCTACCAGCCCACTCCGCGTGTTTCCAGGATATGAGTTTATCCAGCATTCTATAAGCTGCCAGCCTGGATCCCTCAACTCCAATGCCACCCTGGCTACTGCTCCAGCCCAGATCGAGTACTATAGGGGCATTCCTATCCCTGGCCTCATCTACTATGGAGCTCCACGAGGGCTCTGGCAGTATCCTTAACCTCCTCTCCCTCATCCACGCTATTGCTATGTCAACCATATCCGACTCGAGCAGCGAGGCTATCCTTCTATAGAGGGCTTCAACTGTACCCCTATGAGGCCTGGCTGCATGTATGAGGTTGAAATACTCATCTACAGCGTCTACCATGCTGTGGCCTACCCCTTCAATCTTAAATGCTACGGCATCCTCTACTTCCTCTCCCTCATCGGCGACTATATATGGTGTAACGGAGCTAACAATCAGAGACTCATCTAGATCATATCTCTCCCCCCTAGATGAACCCTCAAGATATGAGAGTAGAGCTGCCTCAAGGGCCTGTAGAGGGCCATATGCCCCGTGTAATTTGAAGTACCTCTCCCTTATCCTTCTTAGAAGCTCCCTGGCTAGGGTAGTCATCCCCGGCATTAGGGGCGCTAGTTTATCGGTGTTCGTGTTTATAGTTGATATAGTGTAGGGTATGAACGTCAGATCCCCCCATTCCGGGGAGACATCTATTAGGATCGTGTTACTCCTTTCCCTGTATATCATGTTACCTTCGTGTTCTGAGCTGGTTAGGGGTGTATATGTGTCCTGGTAATAGATCCTTGCTATCTCGAGGAAGAGATTCGTGAAATCGATAGAGGGTCTCCCTAGATTTTCAGCTGCTAGCCTTATTATATCCAGTGTCACGGCGGCAACTACTATGAGTGATGTGGGATGTCTAACCCCGGTGTAGACTGCTCTATAGACCTCGTCATTTTCTAGCTGGTGATCTGGGGGTAGAGGTAGTTGGGTGAAATCCTGGTTCATATCGACTACTATAACGAGTGGGCCATTGGGGTCGCTTGCTATAGATGCTATCATGTTCTTCATGAGTGTGGTCTTACCACTCCCTGTAGTCCCTAGTATCAATGTGTGCTGGAGCAGGCTTCTATATGGAAGCCTGACTGGTATAGCTCCTCTCTTGACTAGACCCGCTGGGGTTGAGAGCGACCCTACTATGACTCCCTCTCCTGGCAGATCTAATAGTCTGGCTATTACCCAGGATTCTGGGTCCACTACTGGACTCTGGGGTTCTATGGGTGTTACTGCTGGTGTGGGCTCCTCGCCAGCATCAAGGTCAGCTTCCATTAACAACTCTGCCTCGACTAGGGTCGTTGTTAAGAGGCTCTGCGGGTCAGGTTCCTGGCTATAACTGGATAGTGGTGGCTCTACACCTATACTCGCAAGCTGGTCTCTCCTTGTTATACCAGTAATCCTTGCCAGGATTACTCTACTTGTCTTTGGGTCTATTATGGATATGTATGAGCCTATTCTATGCGTCTCGGAGGGTGAGGTGTAGTAGGTTGCAGGATCTACCTCGAATATTATCCTTGTAGAGGCTTCGGTTTTAACTTCACTATACCTAGATACTCTTCCGATCACCCTGCCGTAGCTTGAGGCCCTCTCATATGCTCTCCTAAGCATGCCAGTTACAGCAGGGCCCAATCCCTCCTCATCCCTGACCCACTCATTCAACCTGCTGCTCTTAACCGACTTCTCCACTCTGCTTCAACCTCTGCTAGTGTATCATATGATAAGGGGATGCTCCTATGCATAGCTTCTGAGGCTATTAGCCTCTTAAGGGCTAGTGTTATACTCCTAGCCCTCCTATCACTCAATTGTATGGTTACTGGGGCTAGGCTACCCCTATATATCGAGTCTAGAGAAAACACGTGGTGCGGCTGGAGCCCCATATCTTCTAGGAGGCCCAGTGTCAGCTGGGAATACTCTATCCTATACACCCTGCTCAACTCAGGCGCATACTGCCACTTACCAGGAGGCACTACTAGGTACTCTACTATCTTCTCCAGGCCTATAACTGGGAACCTAACTTTTATTCTAGGCGTTGCAAGTATCCTACCCGGTATGATCCTTGAGCACGAGCCCTGTAGCATGTATAGTATCATTTTATCGCCGATCCCACCTACCTCCCCCAGGCATTCTCTTATCCTATCCTCAAGTCCAACGGTTTTCAAGAGGATCCTACTCCCCTCTATTCTCTTAACAACGCCTATAACTGGGACTCCCCTTTCTTCAAGCTTTCTGACCGCATTTATCCTGTCGTTTAACAGCTTCTCCCATGCATCTCTATATTTCCTCGGGGACTGTACGTCGGTCAATGCGCCTGGGACTAGGTAGAGGGGTCCATCTATCATAACAACGGTGTCCTCTAGATTGGTCCCTGCCAATATGTTTAGCATAGTGTTTTCAAGTGACACTCTGAGCTCATCCATAGCCTGGGCTTCACTGTAGCCTTCATCATATAAATGGCCTGCTGGATTCCTGTATTCTAGAACACCTGGTATGCTCGGTATTGTTATGATGAATGGATGATCGGTTATCCAGTACTCATCTATATTGATGCTATTATATGAGTATAGTGGGGGTAAGTCTAGGAGCTCCACCTGGCTCGACGATGAGGCTGAGACAGAGCCTATTAACACGGTTACCAGGGGGGTTTCAAGCTTCCTCGAGCTGGAGTCAACTCCAATATGGGTTATCCTGGCCTTTAGCCTGGGTGGGACAGCTAGTCTTGGGCTTAGCGGCTTAGATTGGTATCCGTATATCTCCGCTATTATACTACCCTTGTCCTCCATGGGTTCCCTTAGCTGTATTACATCATCTAACCTCAGTATCCTACTGGCATTTACTGGTTTTCCATTACTGTGGAGTCTTTCCAGTGCTTTGGAGGCCTCTACTATTAATTGTCTTAGCGTGGGGGGCAACTGGTTCTCACTCTCTTCGGCTATAGTTGCTTGGCCTGGTAATACTATTTATAGGGATTAGTGATCTCGTGAGGGTGTTGTGTAACTACACGTTGAATACCGTCATTATAGAGTCTCTCTCCCACGTAGAATAACCACATATATAAATATGTGGGAACATGTGCCCGTAACTAATAAGCGCTTCTAAAACCATATCACTATATATTCCATTAAATATACTATGGAACCGTGGAGCCGGCAGTCATGGGGGTTGTATAATTGAAGTTCCTAAGGTGTAAGAAGCCCCAACCCAATACGGGTAAAACAGTAGGCATCATAGGGGCAGGCCCCGCAGGCCTAGGAGCCGCTGGGATACTGAGATGCAAAGGCCATGATGTAGTCGTCTACGACATGCTGCCCGAGGCTGGTGGCATGATGTTTTTTGGCATACCGGAGGAAAGAATAAAGAAGGATAAGATAAGACAGGCTGTGAGAGAGCTAATGGATGCAGGCGTAAAATTCATGTTTAATACTAAAGTAGGAAAAGACGTACCGCTAGAGTTCCTTATAAGTACTCATGACGCCGTACTGATAGCGACTGGTACATGGAAAACATCGAGGATGAACGTGCCAGGCGAAGATCTGCCATGGGTCATTCCAGCTGCTGAGTGGCTTGTAGACGTACACCTAGCGCTACACGGGTATAAGCCATGGAGTGAGGTAATAATGGTGGGTGGGAACATACTTGTGATAGGTGGAGGTCTTACTGCTGCTGATGCAGTGACGGTGCCATTGACGTATGAACAGTTTAAGGGCAGGGTGAGAAAGCTTGTATTGAGTTATAGGAGGACTAGGAAATATGCACCTATGAGGGAGACGGAGATGAACAGGCTGGAGAAGCTAGGCGCAGAGATATGGGAGCTAACGCAACCCATAGAGTTTAGAGAGGAAGGTGGAAAGAAGATAGTAACGTTCATAAGGTTAGAGCTTAGAGAGGCTGGAGCAGGTAAAAGACCTAGACCCGTACCAATACCAGGAAGTGAATTTGAAAGAACATTCGATTGGGTATTCAAGGCTATAGGGGTATCACCAACCCCGCCTTTCGAGGATAGATGCTGTGGGATAGAGTTGAATCCAGACGGAACTATAAAAACGGATGAGAACTTCATGACGACGAGGCCGGGGGTATTTGCGGCTGGAGATGTAAGGCATGGAGCGAGTCTCATAGGCCCAGCCTTGAAGAGTGGGTTGGATGCGGCGGAGAAAATACACCTCTACCTGACGGGTCAGTTGAAGCCAGCTAGGGTAGAGGAGATAAGAGTTTAGACTTAAACCATGTAAAAAAGTTTAGGTTTGGGGGTCAGGCCATTACTCTACCTCGAAAGCCACCTTCTCCTCAGCTTTAAACCCTATTTTAGCGTGTGTCCCATCACAGTACGGCTTGTTATTTGACCCACCACATCTACATAATGCCGTCTTGACTTTACCGTCGACTTCTACTAGGAGCGGCCCGTTCTTTGAGGCGATTATCCTGACCCTGGGCATGTCGCCTCGCCAAATGAATCAATTTATTGTATTTACGCTAATTTAATTATTTCGGTTACTTATATATAGTATTAGTGTATATATTCACACGCGTTTTAATATGACCTGGTTATTAACGGATACCTAGGCTAATACACGTGGATATAAGTTTCTGGCTATTGCTAATAGGTCTTCTACATCCATGATCTGCCTAGTCAACTTTAAGCTTTCCCTACTAACCTGCCCATGCCTCTCTACCGCCTCAACAATAGCTTCTCTTATGCCTCTCTGCACGCTATTATAATCCTCCCCCGACCACGATAACCTGCCCTCGACTACCGCTGGCTGCCATGAGATAGTTACTAGCCTTGGCCTAGCCCTACCCTCAAGTATCCTGCTAAGCCCTTCATCATATGCTACCATATCACCCGTATAGCTTAAACCGTAAGTTCTATATCCCCCTATAGTAGCTCTCTTCAATACACTATAGAGGGGTCTATTGAAGACTCCAAGTATTACACCCATATGCCTAGATACTGTACCTAGCAGAAGGGGCCAGTCACTGCCGAACCCGGTTACTCCTCTGAGATCACTCCTAGTCCTAGAATATAATATCAGGTTTGTCAACGGACACGATATACACTGTATCCTTGCACTTTGCAGGTCTTCATCCTCTATACAATGGACGCCAACTATCCTAGCACCGTATGGAGGCCTACCTATCACCCTAATGAGATCTCCCAGTTCTCTGACCCCCTCACTAAGATGCATCCCCAAGACGCTCCTCAGCGATTTAGCCAGCCTTAAAGCCTTAACCAGCATCTCCCTCGACGAGTATCGTAGGCTATGAACGAAGACCCCCAGTCTAGCAAGCCCATCGCCGACTAGACCCTCTAATTTTCTTATGGCGGGTTCTAGGTCGTCAACTGTAGTCCATCCCCTCCTATGCATTACAGTAGGTAATAGTACTATCCTAGGCTTCATGGGCAACTTGAGCCAGGCTGACAGGTTAGCTTCTAGCCTCCCAGTTACAGCTATTAGTGTTGTGCCCTCAAGTAGAGCCCTCTTGTATAAGAGCCCTGCTAGCCTTGACGAGAGCTCTAGATCACTCCTAAGCGAGGCCTCATCTATCGTAAGGCTCCTCCCCTCTATCCAGTGGTAACTGTTAGTCCATACCCTGCCTGGTTCCAGCCCTGCATCTATTACCTGTGGATGCGCATGCCCATCACTAAATCCAGGCATCACTATAGTACGATAATACTCGTCCCTAACATAGGGTATCCTAACATTCTCCACTACTCTACCGTACACCACAGCCTCACTAGCCTCGATGTACCCCAAGGCCTGTGTTAACCCCCCGGTTTACATTGATGAATAATATAAATAGCCCAGCCCAGCTAGACTGCAAGGGATATTTAGTTCTACCAGTATGCCCGTCAACATATTTAACTGTTAACACATAATCGGCGATGGAAAGCTATAAGCTCATGAGACACTGATCTAAAAATGGCGGCTATGACTGGCGCTCGAAGACTCAGGCCCCAGGCGGTCATGCCTGGGGGATGCAGACTAACGGGTCTGAGAAGCCGCCGTCATAATTGTTAGGAGGCCGATGAAATGCCATGTAAGGGCTGAGTGGTGAAGAGTAACCAGGCTCATGATGGCCTCAATCCCCATATAGTCTAGATATTAATTCTCCTGCTGCCTACATGGTTTCTCACTGGAGGTGTATTGAGTATGGTATCTGAGGTTGACTTATCCCTTGTGAGGAGTAGTGTGAGGGAGTTCGCCGAGGAGCTTATACCCTATGCTAGGAAGATAGACGAAGAAAACATGGTACCAGAGGAGGTCCTTGATAGGGTAAGGGAGATGGGCTACCTGGCATTGAGGGTTCCCGAGGAGTATGGAGGCCCTGGGCTAAGCATGCTTGAAAGCGTCGTGGTCATAGAGGAGTTATCCCGTGTAAGCAGTGCGATCGGTATAATGGCCACTGTAAGCGGGAGCATGGTGGTATACCCAATTGCAAGATATGGTAGTGAGGAGCTCAAGGAGAAGTATCTAGGGCTACTAGCCAAAGGGGGTATCGGGGCATTCGCTCTAACAGAGCCCTGCTGCGGTAGTGATGCTGCCGCTATACAAACAAGAGCGGTTAGGGAGTCGGGTGAATACGTAATATCGGGAGAAAAAGTCTTCATAACCAATGCCCCATACGCTGATTTCTTTATAGTAGCTGCTAGGACAGGTAGGCCTGAAGATAGGCATAAGGGTATATCATTATTCGTTTTAGACAAAGGGCCTTGTGTTAGGGTCTCAAAACTTAGTATGATGGGTTATAGAGGTAGCGGTACCTCTCTAGTACACTTCGACGAGTGTAGGGTTCCTGAGGAGAACATTATTGGAGAGGAGAATACTGGATTCAAGAAGTTAATGATGACCCTTAACGAGGGGAGGGTGTCAACATCGGCATCAGGACTGGGGGTCATGCAGGCAGCCTTTGACGAAGCCCTCAACTACTCCAGGCAGAGGGAGAGCATGGGGAAGCCGATAATAGAACACCAGATGGTACAATACATGATAGCGGAGATGGCCACTATACTGGAAACTGCAAGGTTACTAGTATACAAGGCAGCGGAGAAAATAGACAAGGAGGAGCCAGATGTGCCATTATATTCAAGTATGGCTAAACTATACACAGCAAAGGCTGGAGTAGACCTAGTAAGGATGGCAATGCAAGTCCTGGGGGGAACAGGATATAGTAAGGATAGCATTGTCGAAAGGCTCTACAGAGACATAAAAATGATAGAAATAGGAGATGGAACCAATGAAGTACAGAGGATGGTCATAGTAAAATCACTGCTAGGAAAGATAAGAATATAGAAGAAAGTTTCAAGCTTGATTTAAAGAAGGCTAGTACTAAGAAATGAATCAGACCATAAACCTGTATCTAAGGATAGACTTAAAAACATGGTAAAGAGCTTGGGTGTAACTCGCTCCAAGCATAATTAATATGACTTAAGGTGGGGGATGATATTAATAATTTAAACTCCAGGCATATCCTAGCAGGGGAGTGGTGATCATCCGTGTCAGCGACTATCCCTAGGAGGATAGACGTCTATGACTACGTCGAGCCTCCAACATGTATCAGTTGTGGAAGGATAATTTCACCCGACATGAGGTCAGTATCATTCTACTGCCCCAACTGTGGAGTAGCACTGCTATGGAGATGCGAGAAATGCAGGGCCCAGGTAATGCCATACAAATGCCCCAACTGTGGATTCGAAGGACCATAGGCATGGGGTGGGCTTGGAGTGGCTGAGGTAGCAGTTATAATGAGGGTTCTCCCAAACAAGGTAGACGTGGATCTAAACGGGGTTTTGAAGAAGATAGAGGAGAAACTGCCAGAAGGCTATACAGTAATGAGTCATGGAGAAGAACCCATAGCCTTCGGCCTTAAAGCATTAAAACTAGTAATCAAGATGCCCGAAGACGTAGAGGGGGGCACAGAGCTTTTAGAGGGGATTATAAAGGACGTAGATGATGTGGAAGAAGTTGAAATCGAGGCAGTGCACAGGCTAAGTTAATCCAAGCATTACTCTATCCCCATTTCAAGCTCCCAGCGTAAAACCCTGAATCATAATTATGCTTCTAATTCTCTAAAAATCAGGGGAACCCTAATAATGAAGTGGTTGGCCTCATTTTAGGAGACTTGCGTTTATAGCTACTATTACTGTGCTTATCGACATAAAGAAGGCTCCAAGTGCTGGTGGAAGCAGTATACCTATCGGGTATGCAATGCCGGCTGCAAGTGGTAGTGCTATGGTGTTATAACCCGTTGCCCAGGCCAGGTTCTGTACTATCTTATTATAAGTTCTCCTAGCAAGTTCTATTACTGTTGGAACATCTCGTGGATCATTTCTAACCAGGACTATATCGGCTGATTCTATGGCAACATCTGTTCCAGCCCCTATAGCTATTCCCACATCAGCCTCAACAAGGGCTGGAGCATCATTTATCCCATCACCAACCATCGCCACTACATGGCCCTGAGCCTTTACTCTCCTAACAACCTCAACCTTCTCGTGGGGAAGAACCTCAGCGTAGAATTCATCTATACCCAGCTCTTTAGCAACCCATGAGGCAACCCTCTTATTATCGCCAGTAAGCATGACAGTCCTTATCCCCATAGACTTCAACTTGTTAATAGCCTCACGACTCTCCTCTCTAATGACGTCAGCCAACGCTATCACACCAGCAACACGTCCATCAAGCACTACGTAAACCATTGTCTTACCCTGTTCAGCTAACTCAGCCAATCTCTTATCCATGACGTCTAGGCCAGCCTCTCTCAGATAGCCAGGACTTACAACCATAACCTTTTTGCCATCAATCATGCCCTCAACACCTCTTCCTGGAAGCGCTTTAAAGCCCTCGACATCAACTAGGTTTAACCCACGACTACTTGCATATTTCACGATCCCTTGGGCTATAGGATGCTCACTATGCACTTCAAGACTAGCTGCTAGTACTAGGATCTTATCCCTGTCTAGGCTAGGGTCTAAGACCACTACATCAGTTACCCCAAACTCACCCTTAGTCAGGGTACCCGTCTTATCAAAGACTACCGCCGTTATATCCTTAGCCCTTTCAAAGCCTATTCTATTCCTAATCAGGAGCCCGTTCATAGCTGATAGCGCCGTAGACCTTGCCACTACAAGCGGTACAGCCAAGCCAAGTGCATGGGGGCAGGCTATAACCATTACAGTCACAGCCCTCTCTAGTGCAAACACGAAGCTCATGCCTAATGAAAGCCAAGCTATCAGTGTAGCGCCTCCACCTCCCAATGCTATTATCGTCAACCATTTAGCCGCTCTATTAGCTAGGTCCTGAGCCCTAGACTTACTCTCCTGGATCTTCCTGATCAACTCGATAACCTGAGCTATATACGTTTCACTACCTGTCTTCTCCGCCTTTACAATAAGGGAACCCTCTATGTTTATCGTAGCAGCAATTACTTTGTCACCAGGCATCTTTATAACAGGTTTAGACTCACCCGTCACAAGAGCCTCATTAACACTACTCTTCCCCTCTACCACTATACCGTCCACAGGGATCTTTTCTCCAGGTCTAACGAGAACCATATCTCCAGGCTTGATCTCTGAGACAGGAACCTCTACAATACTACCATCTCCCCTGATGAGATGGGCTGTGGTTGGGAGCGACTTTGCCAGTAATTCAAGGGCTCGTGACGCCCCAGCTACAGTCCTCATCTCTATCAGGTGACCCAACAGCATTACATCTATCAGAGTGGCTAGCTCCCAGTAAAACGTTTGACCCTCAATTAAGAATGTCACAGCCGAACTGTAGAAATAAGCCACGGTGATAGCCACACCTATTAGAGTCATCATGCCTGGAAGTCTCTTCCTGGCCTCTAAAACAAGGCCTTTCAGGAAAGGATATCCACCATAGGCGTAGATTATAGTTGAGAGCAGCCACAATAGTATATTTGCTCCTGGAAACTCTATTTTATAGTTGAAAAACGATTGAATGGATGGTGACAACACTATTATGGGTATAGTTAGAGTGGCTGAAACTATGAGCCTCCTCTTATAATCTCTAATCATAGCTTCATGATTATGATCTTCGTGGTGACTATGTCCTTGATGTTCATGCTCTTTTTCTTTATGGCCATGATCCATATTATCATGTTCTTCTCCATGCATGCTATCATGGGAGTGCCTCGAATGACTGTTATGACCCAAAAATCCTCTCCTCAAATGATACTATATAGTTTAGCGTTATCCAGTGTTAAAAATTTTTAGTAGATGAGTTCTCTGGGACACGTGTATCCGTCTACCAACACAGGTCATGACGATTTAAGGTAAGGCAGCACGTAATCTGGTAAGTCAACTACGAAAGAGACTCTACATAATATCTAATAATAATAATATGATAGCAGTAGGGGTATCTCAGCGCTTGGCTGACCCTTCCTATTCAGGTCTTCTAGTAAATATTGCATTTATGAGGAGACTATTATTGGCAATTGATTATATTATGCGTGTCTAAACTAATAAATGTATTAAATCTATGTAAATATTCGTGGAATTAAAATTCTTTATGAGGAGGTGGTGTTAAGAGTGGTGGGTATCCTAGACGAGTACAGGGAGAGGTATCGTGGTAGGCCCATATGGAGGCTCA
The DNA here is from genome assembly GCA_015520195.1 of Desulfurococcales archaeon. GTDB lineage: Archaea > Thermoproteota > Thermoprotei_A > Sulfolobales > Acidilobaceae > WAQN01. Next base: position 11,327 of record WAQN01000029.1, read on the forward strand.
TAGAGGAGGGCTATTATAAGCCTTGGGAGAGGCTTAGAGTCACTCATATACGTGGATGGGACCTACATGTCAAGAGCGAGAGCTGGCAGCTTGAAGGCCCACTAAGGATGCTATTCCACGTACTTGATCCCGAGGTTGCTAAGGATCCGGAGCACCTAATAGTATATGGGGGTACTGGGAGGGCTGCGAGGAGCTGGGAGGCATTTGAGGCAATAGTAGACACCCTAATGACGATGGAGGAGGACGACACCCTAGTTGTTCAAAGCGGTAAGCCGGTAGCCGTCTTCAAGACCCACAAGATGGCTCCGAGGGTTGTGATAAGCAATGCAATGCTCGTACCCAAATGGGCTGACTGGGAGTACTTTAGGGAGCTAGAGAGGAAGGGCTTAACCATGTATGGTCAGATGACGGCTGGATGCTGGGCCTACATAGGCACACAAGGCATACTCCAGGGCACCTATGAGACCTTTGCCTTCGCAGCTGAGAAGAGCTTCCCTGAGGGGAACCTGGAGGGCAGGCTTGTCCTGACCGCAGGCCTAGGAGAGATGGGTGGTGCCCAGCCTCTGGCAGTCAAGATGAATGGCGGCGTGGCCATAGTAGTCGAAGTGGATAAGAAGATGATTGAGAGGAGGATACGACATGGCTACCTAGACACGTGGACAGATAGCCTAGACAAGGCTCTCGACATAGCCCTGAAGGCTAAGGAGAAGAGGGAGGCGCTGAGCATAGGCCTACTAGGTAATGCCGCTGAGGTGTTCCCAGAGATACTCAGAAGGGGCATAGTTCCGGATGTGGTGACGGATCAGACACCAGCCCATGACCCGCTAAGCTATGTACCCGCAGGCCTAAGCCCTGAGGAGGCTGAGGAGCTTAGGGATAAAGATCCCAGGGAATACGAGAAGAGGGCTCTGGAGAGTATGAAGATGCATGCAAAGGCTATGGTTGAGTTCAAAAGGAGGGGCTCTGTTGTATTTGAATACGGCAACAACCTCAGGAAGATGGCGTATGAGGCTGGCTATAAGGATGCATTCGAGTTCCCAGGCTTCGTGCAGGCGTACATAAGACCGATGTTCGAGGAGGGTAGAGGCCCCTTCAGGTATACAAGCCTAACCGGGAATCCGAGGGATATTGAGAGGCTGGACGACGAGCTCATAGCAACATTCAAGCACAATAAGCGGCTAGTCAGATGGGTGGAGAACGCGAGGAAGCACGTCAAGTTCCAGGGACTGCCAGCTAGGGTGGTATGGCTGGGCTATGGAGAGAGGGCTAGATTCGGCAAGCTGATGAACACGCTCATAAGGCTTGGAGAGATAGGCCCGATGTGGATAGGGAGAGACCACCTAGACACGGGGAGCGTGGCAAGCCCATACAGGGAGACTGAGGGGATGAAGGATGGGAGTGATGCTATAGGAGACTGGCCAATACTCAACGCTCTACTAAATGCCGCCGCAGGAGCAACATGGGTATGCTTCCACCACGGTGGAGGAGTGGGTATAGGATACTCGATACACGCGGGTATAGGTCTAGTGCTAGATGGGTCCAGGGAGAGCGAGCTCAGAGCGGAGAGAGTACTCACAGTGGATCCAGGCCTGGGTGTTGTTAGGCACGCTGATGCAGGCTATGAGAGGGCTAGAGAAATAGCCTGTAGCAGGGGTATATGGTCGCCTATGCTCCAGTGCTAGATTCCTTGACTAGACAAGCTCAATTCTCTCCATATTAATATACTTTATTATTATAGAATTCAAACGGGGATATTGGAGTAGGAGGGAAAGATGCTGGACTAAATTGTTCTTACTAGTAATAGTACCAGATGGTCTCATATTCGCTTGGGTCTTCTCCCCTCTCCTCTAGCCGTTTTAGGTAATCGTATATTGGTACGTCTACGTATGGCCAGGGATCTACTGGGGCAATCCCCTTCTCCCAGGGGTGCCATAGGTATACTCTGTTTCCGTATTTTGGCATTACTGCTATGAGCTCTCTATCTTGCCATGCCCTTATATGGTTCTTTCCTAGGGCTGGAACGTTGAATACTGGCTCGTCGGTTCTGAAGGTTCCTGGTAGTAGTCTTGCCTCCTCTTTTCTCTCCTGCATTATCCTCGCTATTGGTACTAGGTAGTCTTTTTGCTCGAATTTGCCCTTTGGGTAGAAGTTGTAGTAGGGGTCTATTCCTACCATCTTGAGGGCTATCCTTGTGAGCACGTACTGGAACCTCCTGCTTGTCTCGAATGTGTATACTTGTTGGTTATACACGTATATGCCCTGTCTTCTAAGGTTTGCTATTGCCTGCGCCATTTCTGGCGTTACCTCCTCTGCGCTTTCCACATGAGTTGATATACTGACATTCCTCTTCCCAGGTTCTATGTAGCTTCCGAGCACCTCCGCTAGCTCGGGGGTTATCCTCATGGGTACTGTTACTGGTATCCTAGTCCCTATCCTTATCAGCCTTATATGGTCGAGTTCTGCCAGTCTACTCATTATCCTGTCTATCTTCTTGTCTCCGAGTATCAGGGGATCCCCGCCTGTTATGAGTACATCCATTATCTCCGGGTGCTCTGCGAACCAGTCTATAGCCTTCTCTATCAATGGCAGTGGTAGTATGCCCTCAGGGAACATGGCCGACTCTATTTCCCAGTTCCTCTGGCAGTACACGCATATCTGGGGGCATGTATCGGCGGCCTTAATTATGGCTACCATCGGGTATCTCCTGGTTATCAGGTCGGCTGGGCTAGTGTCCCCCTCTCTCATGAAGTCGAATACGTAGAACCTCTCCTTCCTGTGCTTTGCCATCATCTCCACGAACCATCTGGGGGGTATGACCTGGCTCCTGACCTGGGGGTCCCTTTTCCTATCGGCCCTTGTGAAGTCGAATAGGTGGAGGTAGTATGGTGTTATCCCGAATGGGACGCGGAGCTTTATGGCCAGCTTCATGTTCTCTATGTCCTCCTCTGTAAGTGGAACTAGGTTCTTTAAGTCATCTATGTGCTCCAGCCTCTTGAATATATGCCTGAAATGCCACTTCCAGTCGTTCCAGTCGTCGAGGGTAGCACCCATATAGTCTAGGATCTTAGCCCTATTCCTCTTCCTCTCCTCTATAACCTTTGGGTCTAGACCGAAAGTGTACTTCTTGAAGTACTTTTTAACCTCAACTGAGAGTCTATCTAGGTAACTGCTTCTCTTTATAGCAGCCTTTCTACCCCTCATCCTAAGGAACTCTCGGGTAGCCTCTGCACCACCTAGCCTAGGGCCAAGCCATCCCTTGCTGTATTCTGCATTGCCATGCATAGCTTTAAACAAATGCCTGAACTCCTCCACGAACCCCATGCCTATGGTTTCATATGCCTTTGGGTCGTCCTTTGCGAGTAGGAGTAGGTAGTGTAGTGTGCTGAACGTTGCTATCTTCTCACTCCTCTTTGAGATAATATTCTTGAAGACCTTAATAGCCTCTAGTGCAAGCCATTGGTCAAGGGGCTCAAGCTTTACCTGCTCCTCTCTAATCTTCCACTCTAGCTCGCTAACATAAAAGTAAGCTAGCCTGCGCGCCTCCTCTAGACTACTGGCCTCCAGAAGGGTTGAGCGAAGCTCAGATGCCTCACCCCACATCCTCCTAACGGCTAGGGAATCAATCGGGTCATAGCGCCATGGAACCTCCCCTAGTATATCCACATGAGCCTCCTTAATTGTCTCCAATACTCGCCACCATATATATTATATCAGTTATAATATATATGTGGTATTAGGATTAATAAAGTAACCATCATCTAGACTTAGCAATACAATATAGATGATTATAAAAACCAGGGATTAAAGAGCAAGCCAGGATAGTGGGGGTGCTGGACAGCCTAATTTACTTGATGCGGTATAGGGATCCTCTTCAGTAAGCTAGATATCCAGGAGTTGGCTATATCAGCATTTCTCCGTGAACCACGATACCAATATTCCACCGTGTACTCCCCTATGGATACTCTTAAAGGTTCAATCCCAGCGTGTTCTAAGACCGCCTCTACCCCGTCGATGGAAGCCTTAGGGAGTATAGATGTGTCCCCGCATGGCCCCATATTGCAGGCGGCGCATGCAAGTTGATGCGATGCTATGTTCGAGGAGCAGCTGGCTGGCAGCACTTCTAATCCAAGGCTCCTGGCCTTATATGCTATGGTCTCCTTCAGATCTCTTCCCCTAATAATAACCTGGTCTCTCCTGTTCCTCGGCTCCCTAGGGAGTCTAGCTTTGATCTCCCTAACGTCTACTATACGTGTGGCCCCTAACCTCTTCAGGATTCCTGGAGTAACCCTAAGAGTGCCTAGTACAACCCTCCTAACATTATTATCTACTGCAAGCTCCAATATACAGTCAGCCTCTCTATCTGTCACCCCTGGTAGGATTGGCCTTAGGAATAAAGTCGCGTTCAACCCAGTCTCTATGAGCTCCCTCATAAACCTGAACCTGTCCTCAGGGGGACTAGCTCCAGGCTCTAGGACTCTCCAATGTCTCAACGTGGTTATGCTAACCAGCACGTCAATCTTAGGGTCAACGCTTTCAACAAACCTATAGAAGTCATTGCCTTTAAGGGCAGTCTTTGTTGAGACCTGCTGTGGATTACCTAATAGATCCCTGGTATACGATAGGTATTCAAGAGCCCTGTCAAGCGTCTCCCTCATAAAGGGTTCAGTTACACTCCCAAACGCCAGTAGAGTCCCGTGAAATCCAGGTACGAAGTATGGATTAATTGAGAGGGCATACACGAGCTCACTTCCAGATAAAGGGTAAGGCTTGGGCTTACTGGTGAACCCCATGTCATAGATATAACAATAACTACAACCATAGCTGCACCCAACCCCAGTGTGTATGGTTAAGCCGCAGGGAATAGGCCTCCTCCTAGCATGCCAGTCGCTACTAGCCTTCCTAACCCCCTCGCGCCCTATAGATCTAGCTACATCAAGCATAACATCTTCTTTAATTCTCATCAACTTTTCAACTAGCATCTTGTCAACGATCAATCCTGACATGGCCAAAAATACAGGTACATGCTAGCATAGAAATAAATTATTCCTTCTTAATATCTATCTGGTTTTACCCAAATCTAAGCCCTACAACTTAAAGTTAGGGAAAAGGATGTTAGAAAGGTCTTCTGTATCAAGCACTATAGCTTGGCTTTGCCTACTGCTTTCACTCTAACTTTAACTATGTTTCCAGGTAGATATGGCATTGAGATTTCTTCTACAAAGGCTACTTCAATGCTTCCTGGATCAGCGCCTGACTCGACAGCTCTCCTTTTAGCCTCGCTTTTAGCATCTTCTAATGCGTTTTTCCTGTCAACTTGCTCGTAATTGTAAGTCTTCTCCACAGTGGCTCCAATTAGTGCTGTGGCAGCCCCTATGGCATTAGCTGATTGTGCCCCTTCGGGTCTGATAACCACTGATGCTCCTTGCAGTGATCGTGGCAGCATGGCGCTTCCTCCGCCTACTAAGACAACTGGCATTGGGTCAGGTTTTGTCTTAACCTTGTCTATTCCCTCCTCTATCTTCCTGATGATGTACTCGTAGGCTTTCTCAGCCAAGTCTCTGGGGATCTTAGCCTTGGCGAGGTCCGGGTTACACCGTGGATCATCTATTCTCATTCTACCTAAAGCTAAAGCTACGTCGGTGGCCGTAATTAAGTTCCCACCCCATGCTATACCCTTTGTGATGAGCTCATATCCTACACTCTCCGGGCCAACAGTTACCTTGTTATCTTCCTGTTTTACTATGCTTCCCCCCGCTACTCCTATGCTGACGAAATCTGGCATCATAAAGCTAGTTCTAACCCCTCCTAATACTACGGGTGAAGAGGATTCCCTGGGGAATCCTTTCTCTAGAACACCTATATTGGTTGTAGTGCCTCCAGTATCCACTACTATCGCATCCTTAAGTCCTGTCAGAACGTATGCTCCTCTAACACTATTAGATACTGCGGCTGCCACAGTAAATATTGGATATTTCTCTGCCATTTCGGCCGATATTATAGTGCCATCGTTCTGGGCTAAGTAGAGCTTTGCTGATGTTAAGTTAAGTTTATCCATGGTGTTCCTGACTGCTGATATACTCCTCTTCATCACGCCTATTATGGCTGCGTTTAGTATCGTTGCATTTTCCCTTTCTAGTAGCCCTATACTTCCGATAGAACTGGACAATGATACTGGTATATCTCCTAGAACATCGCTGACTATTTTAGCGGCCTTATACTCGTGATCTGGCCGTACTGGCGAGAAGACGCTTATAATAGCTACTGAATCCACTCCTTCTCTTTTGAATTTCTCCGCAGCTTTTCTGACTTTATCCTCATCCAGTGGGCTAATCTCCTCACCTGTATATTCGAATCCTCCTTCGACTAACACATATAGGTTTCCTACTGCTTTCCTGAGGTCTGGAGGCCAGTCTAGCATAGGTTCTATAGCAGTTGTGGCTGGCAGTCCTATCCTGATAACTCCTACCTTGTATAGACCTCTTCTGGTGATTATAGCGTTTAAACCGTGAGTTGTACCATACATTACAGCCGCTATATCATCAGGAGATACACCTGATTCCTTGGCGGCCTTCTCAAGGGCCTTAAGTATCCCAGTTGTAACATCTGGGGTTGTGGCAACCTTAGATGTATAATATGGTCTACCTTTTTCATCGACTATGGCTACATCCGTGTTAGTACTACCCACATCGATCCCTATCCTATACTTCGCCATAATTACTCACCTATTGCCTTAATCCTCTCTTCGATCGGAATATAGTCTATATCATAGCCGAAGTAGCGTGGGCCGACGACCTTTAATGCCTCAGGAGTCCTCCATTTCTCGTCGCAAGGGATTCCTACTATCGCTACTCTATAACCGTATCTATGCCTTTCCGTAGTTATAGGCTCTCCTGTTTCTAGGTCTAGTACTACTATTAAATCTGGAACTGATGCTACTATTTCGCCGTTGACTTCTGCAACTAGATTCTCGTTTTGGAATTTAATTTTCATCGTCTTACCCTTATAGTCGTTGAGGCCCTCGATTGTTACCTCCCCCTTAGCAAATCCAGCAACGATCCATCTGCTAACATCTACCATTTTACCTTCAAAGAGCCTATATCCGTTGGTGGCATCAATAACTGCGTCTATAGGATTCTTACCATGACTTTTGGCTTCACGTACAGCCTTACCAATCTCTATAGCCTTAGTTATGGTATGTGGTATCACCGCTTTCTTATACTGGCTCCCATACATACTATATATTGCTATAGACGCCCATCCACCCATCCTTATAGTGACTACTCTAGCTATCTTCTCAGCCCAAATGTTATCTATAGTGTCTAGTATAACACTATTCCCCTTCTCGTCAGCTAATGACATAGGAGTGGCTTTGATCCCGTACAGGTGGAATGTCACCATCTGTAGTTCGGGGAAAGCTCGGCCCATGCCATCCCCATCTAGGACGGGTCTACCAGTTAATCCTCCCACGTATAGTGGTATCGTAGAGTTAAGGCCTCCAGCTTCAACAGGGGTTATATAATCTGCTCTCCTATTAAAATAGTTTTCCAGTGCTTTTAAGGCTCTTAGAGCGTCGAGCCCGCTCGGCAGCTTTTCTATAAGTGTTATTGGTGTGCCCATAAATGCTGATGTGATTATGAATGAATCATCTGGTATGTCCTCTGGTGGAACGAGTATTATGTCTTTACCCTTTTCTAGGACTTGCGTGACCATAAGCTTGCCTATATAAGGGTCTCCTCCACCACCAGTACCTAATATAGCCGCCCCTATGGCTAGAGCTTCTACATCTTCCTTACTTAGTTTATATTCACCCATAAGCACTCAGCCCTCCTTAGACACTAAGTGCAACTCCTGTCTCCCTCTTGACTAAGAAAAGAAAATAGGCGCCACTCAACAGTAGAAACACGCTTAGCAGCTCTACCACAGCCAATGAAACTGTTGGTAAACCATATATCTTGGCTGGCGCTAAAGATAGAAACGCTAGGCTGAAAGATGTCCAAAGCCATCCTCCTTGAACCGCTATCTCACCTAGCCTTTTTTCATTGCATCCTCTACATACGGCTAGCCTAGCTACATTTAGCCCCATAAATAATGCTGTTATTATCCCCATGAATAGAAAATGGGACTTGAAATTTGATGATGAGGCAAACGCCGTTACACCTGTAACTAAGAGTAAGAAGCCTGCAAGTGCATTATACCTTAAATATTTAGACCGTAACTCCTCTACGCCATTCATATTACCACCCAGTCTCAGTTTCCCTCCACTTCCCAATATCATATGGTATTTTTGAGGATACACAGACAGCCATTAGTACGATGTGAACTACTATCCCTGAAAACAACCCTACTAACGCGCCAGGAATGCCTGGATATTGTTGAGGTAGCCAGTAGGCTAAGAAGCTTCCTATAGCCCAGCCTGTTATGCCAGGCCATCTTATAGCGCCGTAAAGTGTACCTGGACCAAATTGATACCTGGTTCTAGGGTCTTTGCGGCCTAAAAATAATGGTTGCACTATGTAATAATCTGCTATCATAACACCCGCTATAGGCGGTATAAATGTGCCTAGCAGTGTTCCAAACGACAATAGAGCGTCGAGGGAAATCCCATAGCCCCGTGCTATTAGTACGGCGACTATGGTTCCTGATATTCCAAGTATAGCTACCCACACCCACCTCTTGAGCCTAGGTACAGCATTAACCCATGCCAGAGAAGCGCTATACAGATTATTGTCATTAGTTGTCCATTGGCCTAGTATGCCCATTATTAGGACGGCTAAGCCCATTCCCATGGCAGTCATTTCGGCTGCTAGATTGCTCCCTGGAGCTAGTAGCTGTAGCCATCCACCCGCTATCAGTATTATTGGCATGAAAAATACCACGTGCACAAACCAGGCTAGCGGGCCGTCCAGTGGTTTTCTGGAGAATCTAGTTATGTCTGGGGCAATGGTGGCTCCAACTATATATAAGCCTATAACGAATGTTATCCCGGCTGCCAAGCCCTGTGGATTTTCAGGTTCCACAGAGAATAACTGATCCCAGCCACCTTTAAGTGATATAGATGCAGCCAGCGCCAGCGGTATTATTAAGAACCATGCAGGAACCACCAGGTAGCTCAGCGAAGCTAATCCACGGTATCCTATGAGTGCTGTGGTCATCATTAATATGCCTCCCCACGCGGCAGCTACGTCAACTCGCGCTAGGAAGCTATCGGGGAATACACCATTCATTATAACGCCAAACAGCCATGTCTCGAAGGCAAACCATAGGGCAGCGCTTATACCAGATATAACTATTCCAGCAGCTATTGAACCAAACCTACCCATGCTGTGCCGTAGTATTACATATGTAGAAACCCCATTATAACTGCCTATGAGGCCAGTTAGAAACGCTATTATGCCTAATGCAATGCTCCCTAGAATAGATGCTATTAAAATGTTCTTAGCATCCAGTATATTGGCCATACTAGCTCCTCCAAAGACTGCGGCCCACACCGCAAGTACTCCTAGAAACACCATGAGCTGGTTTAGAAAGGTCCTTCTTTCATGTGGTGGCACCTTGAGCGTTGCGAAATCTCCATAATAATCTTTAGCTTCAGCTTCTAGGCTACCCTCTTCTACTCCTTTATCACCCATGATACCACCTCAAGACCACTAGTTTATCTTAAAAACTGAGACGCGACAATGAGTAGATGTAACAGGTATTTAAGATTTTCCTTACAATCAGACTCTAAAGTTTCTAAAAATACTAACACATAATACAGGTTTTTATATTAGGGCTTATAATCCCTGAATCTAAATATTTTTATTCATTGTTGGTATGTTTGAGGTGTTGCTCTATGGGGAGTGTTAAAGTTAGGTTCTATGGAGCATTAAAACATGAGCTGGGGGTCGAGGAGTTAGAGGTTGATGGTAGTGTTAGGAGTTTGAGGGATCTACTGGATGCTATAGTTAAGGAGCTCGGTGACCGTGCTAAAATGGCTTTGTTTGATGAGTCAACTGGAGATCTAAGGACCGGCCTTGTGGTTCTCATTAATGGTTCTCCTGCATCGCTGTCTGGGGGTCTTGATGCCAGTGTCTTTGAGGGTGATGAGGTTGTGCTTGATAGGGTTGAGATTATAGAAGTCGAGGGTGGCGGATAGCTATTTTGATTTCTCAGCGACGCATTTGAATATGTCCTTCACCATCCCTGATACAACGTTCCTTACCACAAGACTACCTAGGGAGGCCAGTATTCCCCCCATCTTAGCGTCTACATCATATATTATAGCGGATCTACTGGAGCCCCTCTCTTCGACCTTGATGACACCTTCTGCTTCAAAGTTTGACCCAGCGGCACCGCTTCCCTCCATTACAAGCTTGTAATCGCTGTTCTCCCTATATATCCTCCCTTTGACGTGGAACTTGCCTGAGATGAATCCAACCTTAGCTACCACGTCCGCCTCGAAGGAGTCGCCTTCTATTCGATAACCTGGCTGTATGCCTGGTATGCAGGTTGCAACCTTCTCTGGTGTGTCCAGGATTCTCCTGACACTCTCCGCATCCATGTCAACGTCTACTTTACCCTTAAGCCTGGGCACATTAATCCACCTCCAGCTACTAGACGATGTAATTTGATGTAGTATGGAGTTTAATAAGCATGCTAATACCCCTAGTTATGCTATAGCCATATACTAGTCATGGTTAATGCTTAAATGCCGCTAACAGCTATACACTATCTACATGTTTCACAGCCTAGGCATGGTAGGGGTGTAACCCTTTTGGGTTCTCAATTCACGGTTAGAGAATTCAAGATAATAGGTAAGAGGATACCCCCTAAGGACGCCTTCGATAAGGTGACAGGTACTGGCACCTATGTCTACGACATGGAGCTCCCAGGCATGCTTTACGCAAAACTCGTCCAAAGCACAAAGCCCCATGCAAAGATAAAAGGGATAGACTATAGCAAGGCCCTCCAGGTACCTGGGGTCGTATCCGTAGCTACAGGCAGGGACTTTCCATTCAGGATAGGAATATACGTTGGAGATAGGGACTTACTAGCCATAGACAAGGTGCTCTGGGTAGGCCATCCCGTTGCAGCTGTTATAGCTGATAGCGTAAGGGCAGCTGAGAAAGCCCTAGACTTGATATATATAGACTACGACCCCCTGCCAGCAGTATTCGACCCCATAGAGTCTATGAAGCCAGACGCACCACTACTCCACCCAGACCTGGGCCGCTATAGGGTCTCTCCAGCGTTCAAGCCTAGGCCTGGAACCAATATAGCCAACGAGTTCCACTTAAAAAGGGGTGACATAGAGAAGGGCTTCTCTAAAGCTGAGGTTGTCGTTGAGGGGGATTTCAGTCTCCCTTTCATGAGCCATGTATACATGGAGACGCAAGCCGTCATAGCGCATTACAGGCAGAACGGCTACATAGACCTATGGACTAGTGCCCAGTCACCCTTCGCGGTCAGATACCTAATGGGAATGTCTCTAGGCATGCCAATGGGGAGGATTAGGGTACACGTGCCCTATATAGGGGGAGGATTCGGCGGTAAGGCTGGGCTAGGCTGGGAGCCTCTAGTAGCCATGCTATCTAGGAAAGTCGGGTATAAGCCTGTCAAGCTTCTCCTCACCAGGTCAGAGCAGTTCAGGCTAGCCCCTGTGGTGGCTGGCGTCAGGGGCTGGGGTAAGATAGGCTTGGACCGCAACGGTAGGATAGTAGCATACCAGGCCAGGTTCATATTCGACTCGGGGGCATTCGGAGACTATACGGTTAACGTATCCAGGACTGCTGGCTACGCCTGCACGGGCTCCTATGAGATAGAGAATGCCGAGTGTGAGAGCTACGCAGTATACACGAACAAGATACCCACAACAGCCCTAAGGGGCTTCGGCTACCCAGAGAACCACTGGGTGCTTGAGAGGCTCATAGACAAGGCTGCAAAGGAGCTAGGAATGGACCCAGTAAAGGTTAGATCCCTTAACCTATTGAAGCCAGGGGTCTCGTATACTGGGACAGGGGCTAGGCTTAGGGAGGACGCAGGGAACCCCCAGAAGGTACTTGAGGAAGTAGCTAAGGGGCTAGGCTGGGGTGAAAAGGCCAGAGACTCCAGTAAGCCTTGGAGAGTCAGGGCTAAGGGGCTAGCTGTATCCGTTAAGGGCCCTTCACAGCCGCCTGACGCATCGGCATCGGCTATAATCAAGTTTAACGAGGACGCGTCAGTCGACGTATTAGTTGGTACAGGAAACTTCGGCCAGGGGACAGTGACTTCGCTTGCCATGATCGTTGCTGAGGAGTTCGGTATACCCCTGGATAAGGTACACGTCCACGAGTTGAGGAGCACCAATGACTCAGCTTATACATGGCAAACAGTAGGTAGCAGGGGGCTATTCACAGACGGCTCAGCACTCCTTGAAGCCATTAGGGATGCTAAGAGCAAGATCAAGAGGGTGGCATCGGCAGCTCTCAGGGTAAGCGAGGATCACCTTGAGATAGCAGATGGTAAGGTGTATGTAAAGGGTAAACCATGGCACTACATACCCCTAGAGAGGATAGTAATGGGCTACACGTTCGAGAATGGGAACGCCATCGGAGGCCCTATAATCGGCTCAGGACGCCACATAGCTGAGTTAAACACCTATCTAGACCCAGACACTGGCCAAGGCACACCCACGATATTCTACACCTTCGGGGGCACTGGCGTCGAGGTCGAGGTAGATCTACTAACTGGAGAGGTGAAGGTGGTTAAGGCTGTCCAGGCATTCGACATAGGCAAGGCGATCAATCCACTACTAGTAGAGGGCCAGATGATCGGGGGCTTCGTAATGGGCCAGAGCAGGGCTCTCTACGAGGAGATCATATTCGACGAGATGGGTGCAGTGGCGAATCCTAACCTATCATTCTACTACGTAGCCAGGGCCCCAGATATCCCTGAAGAGTGGGTTTTGAGGATAATAGAAACCCCCCAGACTGATGGACCTTACGGTGCTAGGGGTATAGGGGAGAACGTTATGATAGCCGTGGCTCCGGCGATTGGGAATGCATTGTTCCACGGCTTAGGAGTAGATGTAAGGCACCTACCAATGAAGGCTGAGAGAGTCTGGAGAGCTATAAGAGAGCAGAGGCCAGAGCTCTACCAGAAAGCGCTGAGTGCATTGAAAGAGGAGATCCGCAGAGAGTATGAGTCCTTGACTAGGAGGTGAGAGGCCGTGTCATCCCCATATACGACTCTACCTGAATTCACCTACTATAAGCCTAAGACGCTTGAAGAGGCCTTGGAGCTGCTTGAAAAGTATGGGGAGGAGGCTAAGGTCCTAGCTGGAGGAGTCGGGTTAATCAACTTCATGCTTGAGAAGCTCATGTCACCGAAGTATGTTGTAGACATTAAGGGCATCGAGGAGCTGAGAGGCATAGGGTATGAGGAGGGTAAGGGGCTGAGTATAGGGGCAGCAACTAGGATCTCGGAGATAACCAGGTGGCTAGACGGTAATCCAGAGCTGAAGAGGAAGTACCAGGCATTATACGAAGCTCTATCGAGGATCGCTGATATGCAGATCAGGAATAGAGCCACACTAGCTGGGAATGTGTGTGAGGCCCTACCGTATATGGATAGCTACTCCCCCCTAGCTGTTTATGACGCCGAGGTAGTAATAGCTAGTAGAAGTGGGGAGAGGAGGGCTCTCATAACAGAATTCGTACAGGGACCTGGCATGATAGACCTACAACCTGAAGAACTAGTCGTGAGAATCGATGTTCCAGAGCCTCCTCGTAGATCCGTGAGTGGCTTCTCAAAGATAGTCCCCGCAATAGAGTATTCGATAGCCAGCGTGTCGATGCTGGCAGCAAATATAGAGGATCCAGCGACTAGAGAGGTGAGGATAGCAGTGTCAGCGGCAACCCCGGTGCCTGTGAGGGTTAGGGAGGCTGAGGACGTCTTTAAATCACAGGGTGACATAGTGGAGCTCCTAGACAAGGCGCTTGACAAGCTAATTGGAGAAATAGAGTATGATATACTTGAGGATCCATACGCCTCAGCAGAATACAGGAAGGAGATGATCAGAGTTCAGGCGTATCAGCTCTTCCTAAGGCTACTTAGGGAGTATAGAGCGAACTGGGGGTGATAAGAGGGATGGGCCAGGTTATAACACTTAAGGTGAACGGGGTATTAAGGGAAGTAGAGGTAGAACCTTACGAGCTACTAGCCGACGTGTTAAGGGATAAGCTAGGTTATAAGGGTGTCAAGAAGGGATGTTGGAGAGGAGAATGCGGCCTCTGCACGATAATAATGAATGGAGAGGCGGTTAAGTCATGTATAATACTGGCTGTAGAGGCTGATGGGGCAGAAATAGAGACCGTAGAGGGCTTAGCCAGGAACGGACGCCTATCCCCAGTACAAGATGCATACGTCAAGAATGCAGGCCTGCAATGCGGCTTCTGCACCCCGGGCTTCATAATGGCAAGCGAGTATATAGTGAGGAGGAACGCTAATAGGGAAATAACGCCTGGAGAAGTAAGATCCGCGCTCTCAGGCACCATATGCAGGTGCACGGGCTATAAGCAGATCATAGACTCAGTCCTAGAAGCCCATAGACGCATAAAAATAGTCAGATAACGATGACACCAATAGAAGATAACCTCCTATAACGTAACACATTCTTATGTTAGTATATATAGTAGTATTTAAGACAGATTAAAGTATATACTAGACAACTAAGAGTAACAAGACATAAGAAAAGCGGGATTACGGTGAGCGACCAATGGAGCTCAGCAAGAGAATGCTCGTGGGAATAATAATGTTATCATTCTTAGGGGGGATGGTAGCAGCAGGCTCCATGGGATACGGGCCACTAGCATATATCTCATTCCAAATTCAAGGTTCCAGCGGTGGTGGAGGCAGTGGTAGCCTCCTAACAACACCAGCCTACATAGACCTAGGCACTATAAATGCTGGGGACAGCGGTAGCTTCACTGCCGAAGCGTCCCTAGAGATACCTAGCTCGGGCTACTATGAGTTTGACCTAGAAAATAAAGGTCAACTAGAAAAGGCATTTAGTTACTTTGTAGTAACGATAAACGTTGGAGGAGATACAGTAGTGCTCAGCCTCTACGGTGACGACAGCGAGAAGATCTATCTCGACCCAGGCACTTATGATGTCAGTATAACTGTCGACTATACAGTCAAGAATAACCCACAGCTAACAAACGCCCAGGATCTACTATTCCTGAAAGTTAAGGCAGAGGATGAGAGCTGAACTAATTCTATATTTTTAACTAATTCTTTTTTTATTACTAGCATTATTTAGCGGTTAGTAGAACTTGCCTTAATGAAACTTCAAAGCCTTTCCACAGCTAATGCTGTAGCCCCTCCTAGTCCATGGCATATGCTGGCTACTCCTCTATCTGCTTGTTTAATATTTAACGCATTTACTAGTTCAAGCGTTATCCTAGCCCCAGTACTGCCTAGCGGGTGTCCAATTGCTATTGAGCCTCCATGTATGTTCAGCTTCTCGTAGGGTATCCCTAAGTCTCTATTCATTATATAACTGTTTATTGCGAATGCCTCGTTATTCTCCCACAAGTCGACGTCCTCTACGCTCCAACCCAGTTCGCCGAGTAGGGCTCTAACAGCCTTAACAGGGGCTACTGGAAATCTAGTAGGCTTAACCCCAGCTATAGCCCATGCCCTAATAACTGCCCTAGGCTTTAACCCTAACTCCTCTACGGCCCTCCTACTGGCTAATAGTATACTTGCTGCTCCATCGCTTATCTGACTACTATTACCAGCCGTATGGGGGCCTCTGGACGTGAATACAGGGGGTAGCCTAGCTAGCTTCTCCCTGCTCGTGTCCCTCCTTATACCCTCATCCTCATCTAGTAGGGTTCTACCAGCTATTTCAACTGATATAGTTGTCTCCCTGAAGACCTTATTGTCCCATGCTCTGGCTGCTCTAATATGAGATTCTAATGCGATCTCATCTAACTCCTCTCTGGGAGCATTGTATTCCCACGCAGTCTCATCGGCCTCCTGGCCCATTAATAGCCCGTGTATCGGATCTTTAAGGCCATCGTTGATCATCGCGTCTAATATATCGTCTCTGCCCTTCAAGAGCAGCCTATATCCCCATCTGGCTGTATATGGGAGGATGAACGGCGCCGTGCTCATGGACTCCATCCCGCCAGCTACAGCCACGTCAACCGTGCCTGAAGCTATATATGTGGCTGCATCTATGATAGCCCTCATACCGCTAGCACACACCATATCGACGTTAGACGCATCAACATCCTCGGGGAACCCAGCCTTCAATGCTGCATGTTTAGCTGTGTTCATTCCAGTCCCAGCCCTTATCACATGACCGTATAATATAAGGTCTACATGGTCATAGTCCAAGCCTACCCTCTCAATGAGCTCTCTCAAAGTCAATGCAGCCAGATCCACCGCTTGTACATCCTTAAGGCTTTTCCCAAACTTGCCTACAGGAGTCCTGACTCCATCTATAATAAATACCTCCCTTCTGAGGATCCCAGCCTTGGTAGTCGGCAACTAGTCCACCTCACAGACTATAGTTATGTGTATAGGTGCTGTCAATCTCAACTCTATGTAGACGTCTAGTGGCGTAAGGTTATATCCTATGGCATAAGCATCATTAGACAATAGACTAAAACTTGACAGCTTAGAAAGATAAAAATTTAGATAATTAAAACATCTCCGTGAATCGTTACTGACTTATTATAACTAAATGGATTATATTACATATTTAAAGAAATAACTA
>WAQN01000030.1 GCA_015520195.1 Desulfurococcales archaeon
ATATTAATTATTGTTGATGGGGTTTAGGAGTACTCCTTATACACTTTGGAGAAGTCGACTAGGAAGAATGAGGGGTCTGGGATGAAGCCTTTGACCCACTCGCCATGGGCTACCTGGTTGTACTGCTGGTAGAGCACGGCGTAGGGGCCCTTGTGGAGTATATAGCCTGCCAGCTCCTTATACATCTGGTCTCTCTTTTGTGGGTCGAATTCTTTAGCGGCCTTCTCCGCCAGGTCGGCGGCGTAGTCGTCGTACCATACATTCCTCCATGCGAGCTGCTTCACTCTATAGTTGCCGAACGCCTTAGCGTTGTTGTCTGGGTCTGGATAGTCGCTTCCCCATGCTGCCAGTATCATCTGGTGTCCTTGCTTCCTATACTTCTCGTACATCTCTGCCGCTGTCATCTGGACTATCTTAACCTTTATTCCACACTCTAGTAGGTTAGCCTGTATCAGGGTTGCTATATCTATCTGAGGCGGTGTGGGTGGAGTTAGCATTTCAACCTCGAAGCCATCTGGATACCCTGCCTCTGCTAGTAGTTGCTTAGCCTTCTCCACGTCCCTGGTGAATGGCTGCTCGTCTAGAGCTCCAAGCAGTCCCTTGGGTATAACTGTCTGCCATCTAATCGCTCCTCCCTTTAGTATATCATTTATTATGGCGTCGTAATCTATACAGTATCTTACAGCCTCTCTAACCTTCTCGTTACTAAATGGCTCGAATTTGACGTTCATGCCCACATATGATATGAATAGAGCTGGTATCCTTGATATCTTAATGCCTGGGACGCCTTCAAGCTCTAATAGCTGGTCTATTAATAGATCCCATGCTATATCTACATCGCCCTTCTTGATTAGCAATAACTGGTTACCTGGTTCTGGCACGTGCTTTAGGATTATCTTCTTCAGCTTGGGTGGGCCACGCCAGTAGTTCTCATTAGCTACTAGCACTATCTCCTGGTCTCTAACCCACTTTTCAAGCTTGAACGGGCCACTGCCAGCTCCATGGTCCGTTAGCCACTCACTACCCAAGTCTCCCTCTTTCTCGTGAGCCAGTACCTCGTTGGGGTTTACTATGGCTGACGTGGTGAATGTTAGTGTGGCTAGGAAGAATGAGGGGGCATAGGGCTCGTCGAGCACTATCTTCACCGTGTAGTCGTCTACCTTGCTGATCTGGTCCGGTGATGATATGAACTGTGAGAGTACCCATGACGCGGTCTGTTGCAGCTTTAATACCCTCTGGAGGGAGAATACTACTGCATCAGCCGTTAGCGGGTCTCCATTGGCGAATGTGATGCCCTTCCTTATCTTGAATATCCATGTTTTCCCGTCCTCCATGACCTCCCAGCTTTCAGCCACCTCGGGGACTACCTTAGTTAAATCCGGCAACTCGAAGTCCACTAGCTTATCGTATATCTGGTTGACTACTAGTACTGATGTGAACTCGTAGGCCCTAGCTGGATCCATGCTAACCGCATCGCTGATATCCATGGCTATGACGAGGGTGTCTTCGGGGGTATTCGGCTTAACCCCCATCTCTACCGTCTCAGTGGGGGTTGTGGGTTGAGGAGTTGTCTCTGTCTTGGTCTCTGTGGGTGTAGGAGTGGTTGCTTCTGGGGTTGTCTCAGTGGGGGTTGTTACTGGTGTTGTGGTGGTCTCTTCTTCCCCTCTTCCCCCTAAGAGTAGCACTGCGGCTCCTATTATGATTAGGATCAAAATTATACCGCCTACGAGTCTTGCATCAGCCACTAACCCATCCCCACTACAAGGACAGGTCTTTAAGTATAAACGGTGGCTTATAAAACTTTTCTATCCACCGTTATTACCCTCTTAACGTGGTGATTAAGAGTCTTGGATAAAGACCCATATATGGGTGAGGGCCCAGCAATTCCGGGCATCACTATAGTCAGGAGTCAAGGCTCCCGTGTTTATGATTCTAATGGGAGATCCTACTTGGATTTTAGTGGGGCCGCTACTAGTCTAGGCCATAGGCATCCGAGAGTTCTAGAATGGGTTAGCAGGGCCTTAGAGGAGTTCACAGGATTCACGGGCCTAGTAGCTGATAACCCGTATACTAGAAGACTAGCCTCAATGCTTGTTAGCCACGCACCAATGCGATCTCCATTAGTGGCTTTCGCGTCAACGGGTAGTGAGGCCTGTGACTTCGCCATACAACTTGCGAGGTATTATACACGTAGGACATATGTTCTATCCTTCATCGGTGCATATCATGGGTTAACAGGTACGGCTTTAGCGTCATCGCCATCGCATGGGATCAGGTTCTCCCCACCCCATACAGTTGACGCAGTGTATTCACCCTACCCCTACAGTCTCCGGTGTCCCTTTAAGACGAATGACTGTGATAATGCCGTCTTAGACTATGTTAGGCTACTCATAAAGGAGGCAGTTCCCAGAGGGGGATTAGCTGGCATAATAGTGGAGCCTCTTCAGAGCCATGGGGGTATACTAGTGCCGGGTGCCGAGTTCTTCAAGGGTCTTAGAGAGATTGTTGACAACGAGGCGTCACTCCTGATAGTAGATGAGGTTTATACAGGCGCTGGGAGAACCGGTAGATTATGGGGTATAGAGAATCATGATATAGAGCCTGACGTAGTATGCGTGGGTAAGGGGATAGGCGGGGGGTTCCCCTTAGCCGCTGTACTAGCTAGAAAAGACGTGGGAGAGAACTGGCCCCTACCCTCCGGGGGGAGTTTAGGTACATATGCAGGACATGTGATCTCAGCGGCGGCTGGCATAGGCGTTATGGAGGCCCTCATAAACGACGGGGTTGTAGACAATGCACGTAGTGTCGGCTCACGTCTACTATCAGGCTTAAGGGATCTCTCAGACAGGTTTGAATTTATAGCGGAGGCTAGAGGTAAGGGAGTGGTTCTAGGCATTGAGGTCACTCTAGAAGACTTAAAGCCGTGGAGCCGCGGTGCTTCTAACATAATTAATGCCTTGAGGGAACTAGGCCTACTCGCTATAAAGGTCGGCATCTACGATAACGTGGTTAAGCTCACCCCACCAGCCACCCTATCGCATGATGAAGCTGAGGAGGCCCTTTCAATAATCGAAGAGGCGGCCCGAATGGTGGGTAAGACGTAAATTTCCCTTGACCCCACAGTATTTTTCCAAGTGTTAGGTTGAAGATTCATGGGTGATAAAATGAGGGTAGAAAAAATTAATGTCTACCAGGCGGTCATGACCCTCCACAAGCCGTTTAGAATAGCCTATGGAGAGACTAGAGAGGCAAAAACAGTATTCATAGAGGTTGTAACTGATACTGGCGTTAATGGCTGGGGCGAGGCTCCTCCTACATCTAAGATCACCGGTGAGACTGTTGACACAGTTGTAGGTGCAATTAGGCTAATGGCTGGAAGCCTCTATGACTTAGACATAACAGGCTACATGGATGTGTATAGGGTTATAGATGCAACTTTAAGGAGTAACCAGGCTGCCAAGGATGGACTCGTAACAGCTATATTAGATGCCGTGAGTAAGAGCCTGGGGACCCCCTTGTATAAGCTTCTAGGAGGCGGCGGCAATATTATCAGAAGTGATGTGACCATAGGCTTGGACTCCCCCGAAGCTATGGCTAGAGATGCCGTCTCATGGGTTGAGAGAGGGTTCCGGGCAATAAAGGTTAAGCTAGGCGGACCCTTAGAGATTGACTTTGAGCGTGTGAGGATGATCAGAGACTCTATAGGCGCGGGGGTTGAGATTAGGGTAGACGCCAATCAAGCGTGGAGCCCCAAAGAGGCATTGAAGGCCTCTAGAGTACTGGAGAGGTACGATGTAGCCATCATAGAACAGCCAGTACACTATAGGGATTATGAGGGGCTTAGAACAGTAAAATGGGGTTCAAGTATACCTATTATAGCTGATGAGAGCGTTCACACCAGCAGGGACGCAGCACTCCTGGCATCAATGGAGGCTGTGGACGGAGTCAACGTTAAGATCGCAAAGTCAGGGGGCATGCTAGAGGGGTTAAGGATAGCAAGTGTTGCAGAGGCGTTCGGCCTAGACCTAATGGTTGGATGCATGGTAGAGTCGCCGCTAGGTATAGCGGCAGCCGCACATATGGTGGCGGCCCACGGCGGATTCAAGTACATAGACCTAGACTCTGACCTTATGCTATCAGATCATCCAGTAAGAGACTCATTCAGGAGGGAGAGGGATGAGATAATTCTAGGAGAGAAGCCGGGGTTAGGCGTTGAAGTTGATGTAGGCAAGCTGGTTAAGCTAGCTGAGATAAGGGTTTCCAAGCCACAGCCAGCCATATAAGGTGCATGTATAGTGGGGATCAGGTATCCCGAGAGGCCTGTAGTTGGAGTTGGGTCATTGGTATTCAAGGATGGAATGATCCTCCTAGTGAAGAGGGCTTCCCCGCCAGGCAGGGGGTTGTGGAGCCTGCCAGGAGGCGTTGTAGAACTAGGAGAACCCCTACTTGAAGCTGCTGCACGTGAGCTATTGGAGGAAACTGGAATCAAGGGAAAGCCTATTGGAGTAGTTAATGTAGATGAAGCTATAATAACCGATGAGTCTGGCAGGATTCTCTACCACTATGTCCTAGTAACAGTATTACTAGAGTATATCGCAGGAGAGCCCGTCGCTGGAAGTGACGCGTTAGACGCGAGATTCTTCACCATGGAGGAGGCTAGAAAGTTAGATCTTACCGAGTCGGTAAGGGGGCTCCTCGATAAAATGGAGAAGGGGATAGTATCCACGGATAAGATACTCTATGTAGTGACTTACAGCCCAAGTTATGGCGACTAACCATACTTAAAGCCTAACACGAACGCTGCTAGAAACGATGACGCGAATGGTATATTAGCCACTATATGGGCTCTAAGGCTTTCAGCAGCCTCCTGAGTCAAACCCATAGCCTTCTCAACAGCTGATACCAGCGCATCATAGTTGACATCAATAATCCCCTCATACTCCAAGAATATTAGAGCCCCAGTCAAAAGGCCCACCAGCAACAGTACAAGCTTCAAGATCTTCTTAGCCGCATATCCAGCCGCGAACCCTAACAGAGTCCCCCCTCCTATCTGGAATAATAGAGGAGTTAGTAGATCCTCAGCCAAAAGAGGCCACCCCCAGTTACGATAATTATCATGCTCCACGAATATTATTTTTACTATTATTAAAATTCAGCATTCGAGGAAATCAGGAACCCACTCGTACATGCCATCGTCTTTTCCCTCTATCCTCTTATGATCTAGAATATTACATGTCCTCTCTACAATGGATGACTTATCCATGCTGGATCCCCCTACCCATATTTGACTCCATAAGTTTTAAGCTTATTATTTAGTGTTTAACGTCTCCTGCGATAGTGTTTTCCTGGTTCCTATTCTTTCTTGCATTCATTACGTATACCGCGATGTATAATATGAGGGTGGCTGCAAGGAAGTAGGGTTTCATTGATACTGATAGTATTGCTAGTATTATTAGTGTGTATCTCAAGTATTTGTTTTCTAACTGGCCGTTTAGGTAGCCTACGAAACCTGCGGAGGCCGCGTATATTATCGTTAGTAGTCCCCCAATGGTGTATGCCAGGCGTAGTATCTCTGCACTTGTCCACTGGTCTACTGTAACTATAAGTATTACAGGTGATACAACGATTACATATGGTATTATATACTTTGCGAATCCATATATAGTGGAATTTATCGCGGTCTTCCAGAAGTTGGCTCTGGCAAGCGCGGCCCCTACAAACGCTGCTAGTGCCACGGGTGGTGTTATATCGGCTAGTATACCATAGTATAATACGAACATGTGGGAGGATATCTTAGCGACCTCCTCTGGGTATTGGAGGCTCTGAATGGAGAATGATACCAGCGTTGGGGCCAGTATTGTAGCCGTTATTATGTAATTAGCAGTCGTTGGAACCCCCATGCCTAGTATTATAGAGAATATGGCAGTCATCACTAATAGCAGGTACAGGTAGCCCATACTGGCCTCCAGGAGTATCCTCCCCAGTGTTGCATGTAAGTTAGTAAATGATATCATAGCCTGTATGACACTTGCTGAAGCTGCGGCTAGGAATACTGGGACGCTATTCCTTAAAGTAGACTCTACAGCCTCTACTATAGCTAGTGCAACTCCTTTAGCCCCCCTAAGGAGGAGCCCCATAACTAACGCTACGAGTACTGATAAGACGCCAGCAACGAATATGCCAGTAGCGAATCCGAGACCTATGATCTTCCACACAAAGAGGGCTATCGCGATTAGAGCTCCTATGAGGCCTATTTTCCCTGGGACAAGTAGATCCTTAGAGGCGATCCAGCCTATAACTATGGCAGTGCTTAACGCGGCCATCACTGCATCCTGCGGTTCTATCTTTAAAAGTGCTATTATTATAACCGGAATTGGCAGGAGATAGTAGAGTTTTCTGAGCATCTCCCTCAAACTGGGTATCTCCTCTTCCCTCAAACCTCCAATCTTCCTCTTTTTAGCTTCTCTGTCTACGAATACATAGATACTATAGAAGTAGATTATCGCTGGTAGTGCAGCTGCTATGACTATATCCCTATAGGGTCTACCTATAAACTCCGCCATTATGAAGGCGGCAGCCCCCATTATAGGCGGCATCAACTGACCCCCAGTCGACGCTACAGGCTCTATAGCCCCTGCAACCTCTGGAGGGAACCCCGCTCTCTTCATTGTTGGTATAGTGAATGTCCCAGTCGTAAGCGTGTTAGCTACACTGCTTCCTGATATGGTGCCCATTAAGGCGCTCGATACCACTGCAACCTTTGCTGGCCCCCCAGGTCTTCTCCCGACCAGTGCTAAGATTAACTCTGTTATATACTTCCCTATCCCTAGCTTTTCTAGGATACTTGAGAAGAAGAGGAAGGCAAATACGTATGTAGCCATTACCTCTAATGGTATCCCGAGGAACCCCGTGTTTTGGGCGATGAACAGGTTTATCAGCCTCCTAACCCATTGTATGCCCTCAACCCCCAGTGGCCTATGGGTATAGGCGTATATGAACCCGTAAGCTGAGAAGGCGAGCATTATCAAGGCAAGGATCCAGCCTATAGCTCTTCTAGAGGCCTCTGCTATTACTGCTATAATAGCGATTATAGCTATGATACTCCCCAGTGTTGCCTCGCTTATCGCGGCTTCAACAGTGTGATGCTTCATATAGAGATACACTATATAGAGGGGAGCTGCGAAGCCTATCAAGGCGAGGACCCAATCGTATAAGGGTATCCTTGGATCAGCTGTCTTCCTTATAGGGTATAAGATGAATGCGGTTCCAGCCATGAGCGAGAGTATAACCGCCTTAGCGGGATAGATTTGATTCAAGAAGCTAGGTGATAGTAGGATATCTAGCTTAACTCCAAGCTCACTTAAGATCTTGAACAGTGTAATGTTAAAATGAAGTACATAGAAAACCTCTATTATAGTGAATAACGCTGCTATAAGTAGTATAGCATTTCTAGCACGGCCCTCCTTAGCACGTTCAAAGAGGAGAATCTTAAGTTTCTCCTCAGCACCCACTTAATAGCACCCTCATTTAAAAATCCTGTTGAGAGTGTAGGACTGCATGGAGGTATATAAACACTAGAAAATC
>WAQN01000031.1 GCA_015520195.1 Desulfurococcales archaeon
TAATTTCATCGTATAGAACGTATATATATAATTATATTAAAAGCTAAACTAATAGAATAACATATATCTATATAGGAAAATATGGTGGGGGTTTAGCGTGAGGAAGGCGACTATACTATTAAGTGCAATGATGGCATTAGCATTACTCATACCTCTCCATGCCTATGCATGGGGTAACGCTCACCCTGACACCTGCCAGCCATGCCATGGTGCGTATTTTGAAAGCCAGGAGTCTATAGGCGGAAATACCTACTACTTCTGGGATCACGACATTATGGAAGGCACTCCTGTATGGGATAACTGTATTGAATGCCACTCAGACTATACACAGGGCACAGCTCACGATGATCTAAACTGCCGGGGGTGTCATGCTGTTGTTCACATAGGCTACTATGATGGTACTAATTATGCTGCTGGATTATACTACTGGGAGCTAAGCAATCCTAGTAACACCATAATTATAGCTCCAGGCACAGCATCGTTGGTTGATAAAATGTTGAAGTTAGATAGCACGAATGCATCAAACTACATACCTAACATAGCAAACTATGTCGGGACGAATGGTATGGAAGTAGAAGTTGGACTGTGGGATGCGTTCAATAACCAGTTCGTAGAGACCTCTGGAAACTATACTGAGCCCGGCCCAGATGTATACAAGATATGCTTCTCCTGCCACTTCATAGTGCAGGATCCAGCTAGTGTTGGAACATATATGCTAGTTGACGGGAAATGGAAAATAGGAATACCAGCCGCAGCCTTAGAAATGGATCCACACTATATATATCCAATAACGCCTGAGCAAACTACAAACACTGGGTCAGAGAGTCCATCAGTACTTGTTATGATGGGATCCGGCATTATAGGTGCGGCCCTAATACTAGCTGCTAGAAGTAGAATAGCATAGGGGTGCCGAGTTTGACATACCTCATATACCCTTTTTCCTTTTTACCATAACCATAATCTATATTGTAATGGCATATACGCGGCAGACTATACTCTCGAAGTCTGTTCAGATACTTATAGGGATAACTGGGTTTTTAATGTCGACTTATGGGATAATCGAGTCTAAAATCCCTACACATGGGCTACTTTTCGGATTCTTCATCCTCCTAATAACACCATTTACAGGGATAAAACATAAACTAATACGAACTATCATTCTAATTGCCGCTATACCACCTATTATAGCCAATCTATTTTTTGAAGAGGGTTCTCCTCCAAGTCAATTATTATTTACGATATTCATAATAATAGTGTATTCATCAACGTATATATTGTTCATGTCATTCATGGACCACATGCTAAACAAAAGATACTCGCGCGCCCTTATATTGATCATGTCACTGACAGCGTGGGCCTCATCATATTTGCTATATTTCCAGGGAGACCTCGTTGATATATTTAAGAACCCTATGCATTTAGCCATGATAGCGTCTTCAACGTCCCTATTCTTAGGAGGAGGCTCTATCCATGCCATATTCGGGTCACTATCTACCATAACAGCATTATCAATGGATTTATCTGGCTACGGATACAGAGACATTATAGGATATAACCCTTATGTATGGTTTTCACTTGCTTCACTACCCATACTAGTGCTCATCATCATTAAATCAGACTATAGAAGCAAGTTTAAGATAGTGGTAGGCAGAGAGGTCTATACTCTAGCAGTTTCCAGCATTGCTATCTCATCATCACTGATACTTGGCTTATGGGATTATAGAGCACTGGAGAATATGGCGCCCTATATCTGGCTTGCAGCACCTGTATCTGTAATGGCTACATCTATTGTCATCGTGAGTATTAGCAGGAAAATACCGCTTAGATACACGATTCCAGGCATAATAATGCTTAGCGTAGTAGCTTACAATTTCAGTGTTTATCTCGGTCTACAGAGCCCTCAATTAATAACTTTAGCAGTATTCTTTGTTTCGTCACTAGCAGCTATTAATGAAAAAAAGCTTGCAATCGCCATATTAATAGTCTTTATAGCTGTTGCGGCATCTAATATAGTTATTAGTAAGTCAACCTGCTATGATAACGTCCTATTGCAGTTAGACATGAATGGATCGACCAGCACAACCACAACTAAGGGTAGTAAATTCACGGTTTGGACTAGAACTATAAAAATCTCGTCTTCTCACATAACAATCCCAGTGCATTTAAATATAAAGGCTTGTAATAAGGATTTTTCATTTAATAAGAATTTAATATTGAATCCCCTAAGTTATTCTAAGAGTCAACTCCACTTTAGATTGATTATAGTCCTGGATATAGTTGAAGTTAATGTTAAACCGACAGAATCCTTATGGTCAACTATAATTTCAAGTGTAATGTTGAATAAAACTCAGCTCCTGAATAACAATAGTAACGGGTTATATATTAGTGTTTTATTTTATAAAAATATATTTATTGAGTTAATCTTAATCCCAGCTTCTATTCTAATAGCATCAATCGCCTATAAATTAATGAGTACTACTAAAGCTGATAATTGGGTAGGGTTGATGAAAAAATTTAGTAGACGGGAAAAAGTAAAGTCCTACATAATAGTTATGTTATTATTAGCTATGTGTTTACATGGAGTATTTAATGTTGCTAGTGCTCAGCAAAACCTATCTTACAGGGTAATGCCTGTTAAAGGAGGAATAGATGTGTACATAACGCGTGAGAATAAAGATTTAGCTATTCTCGGATTCAGGCAGTTATTCTTTTATAATGATCCCTATGACTGTCTCTTATACACA
>WAQN01000032.1 GCA_015520195.1 Desulfurococcales archaeon
AAACTACAAAGAATATATTTTACATCACTACTATTAGAGATTATTGTTATATTATCATTATTATTTTACATTATTTATAGTTTTATTAAGAATAGGGGATATATATGACCGCGGAGGGCACTAATACATATAATTGCAACGATTTAGGGTTTGACGGTGTAAATTTAATTGATGAGGTAGTAGAGGTTTATGGATCACCCGTCTACATTTATAGTGGTTCTATTATAGAGGCCAGGGCTTCCGAAGTCAAACTATCTTTTAAAGGTTTGAATATTGATATTCTTTATTCCATGAAGGCTAATAGTAACCCGTATATAGTTAAGTTTATCTATGATCAAGGGTTGGGGATCGAAACTACGTCTCCTGGCGAGGTATATATCGCTTTAAGAGCAGGAGTTCCTCCTGAAAAGATATATTTTTTAGGTAACAGTGTGTCTAGAGAGGATCTTAGTTACATTGTAAACTGGGGAGTAAACATAAACGTGGACTCTATTCAATCCATACAATACTTATGTGAGCTAGGTTATTCTGGGGAAATAGGCTTAAGAATTAATCCACTTTTAGGCTCAGGCTACCATCCGTATACTATAACGGGAGGACTTGAATCAAAATTCGGTATCCTACCATCAGAAGTAAGTAGAGCTTTTTCACTTGCAAGCAGTTGTAACATAGCTATTTCTAGGTTGCACTCTCACGTTGGCTCAGGTATACAAGACCCTAGGGTGTATCTCAGCGTACTTGAAGTCTTAAGCGAGCTCACTAAGAGGTTACCTAGTGTTGATGAGCTTGATATTGGAGGGGGTTTTGCTGTGCCATATAAAAGGGGTGAACCTAGGTTTCCATGGAGTGAATTTGCCAGCATGCTCACCGAGGCCGTCGAGAGGCTTGGGCTGGAGAATTATAAGTTAATCATTGAACCAGGTAGGTATATTGTTGCTGAGTCTGGCTTACTGTTAGCTAGAGTTACTGACGTTAAAGTTAGGGGACGTAAGTTAATCGTAGGCGTTGACACAGGCATGAATCATCTGGTAAGGCCCGCATTATATAGGGCTTACCATGAAGTTATAGTCGTGAATAAAGCATGTATGGAGGATGAGGTTATAGTGGATATAGTCGGTAATATATGTGAGTCAAGCGATGTATTGGCTAGAGATAGACTCCTGCCGAGGATTGAGGTTGGCGACGTAGTTGCCTTCATGAATGCGGGAGCCTATGGCTATTCCATGGCCTCAAACTATAATCTTAGGCTACTGCCTCCCGAAGTCTTCATATATAAGGGAAAGGCTAGGCTTATAAGGAGGAGACAGAGGTTTGATGACCTATACTCTCTTGTAGTAATGGACGAGTAAATCATAATGACAGGTGCTGGAGGGCATAGCTGGGTTGGTCGTGGTTAAACCGCCTAAACTGAGGAAGGGGGGAGTGTTCCGTGTTGTAGCACCTTCGAGCCCCCCGAGGATCCCTATGTATAAGGTGGCTGAGGCTATAGAGATGCTGGTTAAGAGGGGATATAGGGTTACGGTCGGAGAGACTGTAAGGAGGATGCAGCCATACGCATACCAAGCGGCTAGCCCGGATGTTAGGGCTAGGGATTTGAATGAGGCTTTCAGAGACCCTAGAGTGGACGCCATTATAGCCGTTACTGGTGGTGCTGGATCCATTGACTTACTCGACCTGATAGACTATGATTTAATTAGGGATAACCCCAAGCCCATAGTGGGTTATAGTGATGTAACTGCTATACAAAACGCTGTCTATAAGATTTCTGGTGTGCCTAGTCTACATGCTGTCATGCTTCAACCAAGACCTAGAGATCCAGCCAGGTACACCGAGGATTTAGGATTAGCCCTTAGAATACTTGAAGGGGAAGTGATAGAGTATAACCTACAGGGTTATATGAGGGTGATGAGGGGTGGCTCAGGCTCTGGATCCTTAGTTGGAGGGAACCTCATGGTCTACACGCTTCTCACAGCATCTGGAATGGCTCCTAATGGTGAGGAGAAGATATTGTTTTTCGAGGATGTGAATGAGAGGGCTTATAGGATAGGCAACATGCTCCAGTCTCTGAGGCTCAAGGGCTGTTTCCACGGAGCTAATGGCGTATTATTGGGAGAGTTCACGGATACCCGTGATGAAGCTTGGATCGTGGATCTGGTGATCCACAACAGCCTATCTATAACTAAGGTGAGGCCTATCGTGATGGGGTTTCCCTGTTGCCACGGAGATAGAACCATGCCTCTACCAATAGGAATAAACGTTAGAGTTGATGGAGAAACGCTTACCGTGTCTATGGAGGAACCCCTGGTAGAATAGACTACTTCTTGAGTAATGACACAGCAACTATGACTACCTCTAATAGTAGCGCTAGCGGGGCGGCTATGTATACTGCATCCCATGCCGCATACTCCATGTCACCCTCCACAGCGTAAGTTACTGGGATTAACATGAGCGTCAGTGTAATCCATAATGCGAGGCCTGCTATAACGGCCGTTAGCACTGCCTTCTCTTTGAGTCTTGTTGAGAGTAGGCCTGCTATGAATGGGACGGCGTGGGTCATTAGTATGAGCTCCCAGCTTAGATTCATGAGGAAGTAGATGGTTGGTGCTTGGAGGGCTATAGCTAGGGATACCAGGGCTATGAGGGGCACTGAAGCCTTTGCAACTAGGTACTTCACCCTATCCCCGCTTAGGCCCAGGCGTGGCGCTATATTCTCAGCTATAACCACAGATGGCACAAGTATAGCACTGTCGGCACTACTCATCAGCGCAGCCAGAAGGCCTATAGTGAACAGTACGAACGGAATTGTGGGGAGCAAGTCCAACGCAACCCTGGGCAGTACCTCGTCTGGATTCTCTAGGCTGGGGTAGAGTAGGGTGGCCATTATCCCTATAGTAGCTGGTACCAGGCCCAGCACTATGTATGAAACGCTAGCGGCTATAGCGGCTCTCCTAGCCACCCTCTCATCTCTGGCAGCAACAGCCCTTTGAACCAAGTCCTGGCTAGTCGTAGCTCCAATACCCTGGACTAGCCATGATGATATGTAGAACGCTGCCCCCATCAACCCCGTGTAGCCTAGATAGCCGAAGCCCTCCTCTGGCAGTATGCTTAGGGTTGACATTGGTATCTCGCTCCCGAATACTCCTAGTCCTCCAACGGCGTCTAGTGTGGCCTTGAATAGTAGGAGTATACCTGTGACTAGTAGAGCTGCCTGTATTAGGTCTGTATATACGACGGACCAGAGGCCACCTATAGTAGTATAAATAATCGTTATCCCCACGCCTATCAATAGGCCCTCCCTGTACTCCATCCCAGTAAACGTACTCATGATAGTGCCAAATGTTACTAGTAGAGAGGCTGACCACCCCATGTAGGCTATAACCTGTACTACTGCGGATAAGAGCTCCATGCCTCTGCCATACCTCTCCCTGAAGAAGTCTGAGATCGTTATATAGCCCTTCTTCCTGAGTATAGAGGCGAAGAACAAGCCGAATATCAATATGCTCACGCCAGCCCCAATGGGATCCATTATGACCCCCCGGTAGCCGAAGAGGTAGGCCATGCTCGCTCCTCCAACAGCTAGACCCGTCCCGAACCATGTTGCTAGTATGGTTGCATAGACCATTGGCAAGCCGAGTCTTCTACCCGCTACAGCGTAGTCTGTGAATGTCCTAGACCTCCTAGAAGCGATTAACCCTACTACAACCATGAAGGCCATATATACGAGTGCAGCTATGAGGGCAAGGGACACCTTATCCATCCACACTACACCCCCTAACCTTCAAGCTATACGCATGGGATGAGAGCCCCTCTACACGAGCCATGAAAAAGGCTGGAAAACACGCCTCTCTGAAGCCCCTACTAGATGAGAGGTTTATGTATACGGGCTTCAGAAAGTCTAGTGGGGTGAGGCCACCCCTGACCCTAGCCCAGCCACCAGTAGGTAATACGTGGTTAGAGCCAGTGGAGTAGTCGCTTAGGGCTGGGGGAGAATATGGGCCGACGCTTATAGACCCGGCATTCCTTATCTGCCTAGCTATCAGGGGGGCCTCGGGCTTTGAGGAGGCTACATATATGTGTTCTGGAGCGATTACATCGGCGATCTCCACGGCCTCCGTAATGTCATTAACTATTACAGCGTAGCCCCCGTTACTTAGGGCATTTGCAATCACAGAACCCCTATCCACTTTATCCACTATGTACTCAAGCCTATCTAACACGCTCCTCACATAGTCTCTGCTGGTAGAGGCTAAGACTATGAATGTGTCCTCAGAGTGCTCAGCCTGGGCAGCTATATCCCACGCAACCCATTCAGCGTCAACACTACCATCAGCTATTATGAAGAGCTCGGTGGGCCCAGCTATGAAGTCCACGCCGACATACTCCGATAACAAGCGCTTAGCAGTGGTAAACCACGCACCACCAGGTCCAGCTATCATATCAACCTTCTCAACACTCTCGGTGCCGATAGCCATGGCAGCGGCGGCATATGCCCCTCCAAGCCTGTATACAGCATTTACCCCGCCTATGTCTGCTGCCACGAGGATATAGGGGTCAATGCCTCCATCACTCCTAGGAGGAGACGATAGGTATAACTCATCTACACCCGCAGCCCTAGCTGCCGAAACAGTCATTATGACCGTAGAGGGATAACTAGCGTTCCCCGCGGGAGCATATATGCCGACGCGTTTAACTGGCTTGTATTCCACTATAACTCTTACACCGGGCCATGTATCAATAGTTACACTGGGGGGTTTGAGCCTCTCGGCTACGGTGGCTGCTTTATTGTAGAGTAGTTTTATTGTCTCCACAGCTTTTTCTCCTACCCGTTTATATGCCTCGTCAATCTCCCACTCTTCCACCTTTAATGGTCTGCCTCTTACCCTGTGGAACCTTTCAAGATAGTCCACTAGCGCTTTGTCTCCGCCTACTAGAACCTCCCTTATTATACCCTTAACTTTAGACTCTAGGTTACTTGTAGAATAGGGCCTCTTGAGTACATTAATAATACTCCTTTCCTTGTATTCTAGGATCCTTACTCCTATGAACCAAACCACCTCACACCTCCACAGTATGCTTCCTTATAGGATGATGGAGAGCTAGGATAGGCTAGGAATGCTACTGGAAAGGCGGGCATTCCTAGGGGTTTAGCTTGAGTGAACCAAACCACCCACGCCTCCTTTTCCGGGCTACTCAGGATGGCAATAGACATAATAGCTAGTTTAAAAATCTTTCCCCAAAAGAAACGCTGTCCCTAGTGTTTATGGGAATCCTATTAACTACTGGGTCATAACAGCATTATTATGTGAGGGTTGAATGGGACATTGAATTATTACAGAGATCCAGCTAGCGTGGCTAAGAAGATACATGTCCCCCTCTACGATGAGGTGTTGGGACGGATAAAGTCCCGCTATCCACGGGGGGGTAGGAGTCTCTTTGAGAGGGAGATGTCGAGGCTCCAAGCAGTGTATGATATAGCTATTAGTAGAACAAATTTCATTAGAGACCTTGTAAGGCTGTTAGACGGATTGCATCCATTCTACTGGAGACTCGTGGAGATCGAGTTTGACAGGAGCAAGGTTAGAGAGGCGATAAAATGCGTGAGTAAGGCTAGGAAGGTATCATCAATGCTCTGGGAGAAGTATAGGTTTAGGTTGATGGCGGCTGAGGATAAGAGGGAGCTCTTAAAAATTTCATCCGAGGCTAGGGGCAGGATACTCTCCCCCTATAGGAAGTGCAGGAAAAGCTTCGAACTGTTAAGGAGCCTAGTAGTATTCATTCAAAAGCTGCCAGCAATAGACACAAGCCTGCCGACAGTCATGGTGGCGGGAGCCCCAAGCACGGGCAAGTCTACTATAGTAAGAAACGTATCCAGGGCAGTACCAAAGGTAGCCCAGTACCCATTTACAACAACAACAATACACGTAGGCCACTATACCACAGGGGACTTGAAGATCCAGGTAATAGATACGCCAGGCTTATTAGACCGCGACCCCAGTGAAATGAATCCTATAGAGAGAAGGGCTGTAGCTGCACTAACAGAGCTGGATGGGGTAATATTATACCTCCTCGACCCAACTGAAACCGCTTATATGAGTCTAGAGAGACAATACAAGCTACTATTGAATGTTAGAAGGCTAGTGCCAAGAAAACCAGTATACATAGCCATAAATAAGATAGACCAGGCGCAGAGAACATCTCTGGATAGAGCAAGGAAAATAGCAGAACTAGCAGTAGAGAAAAACCTAGCGGGAGGCTATATGCTAATAAAAGGTATAAACCCGGCAGATGCTAGAGCAGCAATAAGAGAAGCTATAAAACTAATAACAAAATAATTATAAAATAATACTTAATAATATATTGATACCGTATCCTGGGCTAATAGAAATAATTTAGATGCAACAGCCATACCTAATAACTGAAGAAAGGTGCTGCGTGAAAAGAGCGATGATAGGTGCCTAAGGAATTGTCTAAGGAAAAATTAAAGATAGCAATAATAGCGCCATACCCGTCTCCGGGAGAAAAGCATATACATGACAGTGGTGTTGCATCGTATACAAAAAATCTCGTGGAGAACCTTAAAAGAGTTAATCCACTATTAGAACTTCACATCATATCAGATTATAAAAATAGTAAAATCAAATTATATATGGATGATCATAATATAATTGTCCATAGAGTCTACCGCAGAGAGCCACGTTATATATTCAAAGTAATCAAAGCGGTATATAGGATAAAACCT
The DNA here is from genome assembly GCA_015520195.1 of Desulfurococcales archaeon. Lineage (GTDB taxonomy): Archaea > Thermoproteota > Thermoprotei_A > Sulfolobales > Acidilobaceae > WAQN01. Next base: position 6,740 of record WAQN01000032.1, read on the forward strand.
GATATCATCCATATTCAACATGAATATTTTCTTTACGGAGGATTATTAACAACTATCCTTTTCCCACTACTTATAGCTTTATTAAGATTAACATTTCACACAGTCATAGTTACCATGCATGGTGTAGTGCCCCTGAAATTACTAGA
>WAQN01000033.1 GCA_015520195.1 Desulfurococcales archaeon
AACTGGCTTGGTAAAGAATCTTTCTGTTACGTAGTTAGCAAAGTTTTATTATGCTTCCATCATTTACTATCAATCCTTTTCCATTCTTAATTGATAATGCTTCACTCTCGGCTAGCGGTGATATATGGTATAATACGCCTAGTGTTGCATGTGATATTTGTGATAATGCCTCGTTTACAGTGGAGTGCTTACTTGCTATAGCGTCTTTAAGCATCTTAGATGGGAATGTTGCTTCATGTACTGCTAGATCAGCGCTTGATGCCTCTCTTTTATACTCTTCAGTAGGCCTTGTATCACTGCTTATTACTATTTTTATATCACTATATCTAAGAGTTAGGCTTGCTGTCTGTATGGTGTGTTTTGCTGGAAATGGTTTAATCATGATGTCTCTTAGATTAATTTTATCCCTCTTATCTGGATCTATTATATTTATATTCCATTTTATCCTTTCCGATCCTCTGACCCCTTTTAAGGTTGAATATATCAGTTGTCTGGCATCGGGAACAGTATATACATCTAATGCGGAATGACTCTCCATAAATGTCTTTATGAATAGTAGTAATGGTAATCCACAATAATGATCGTAATGACCATGAGTTATAAATACATGATTTATCTGACTGACCTCATATCCTATCTTTGCAAGAGTATTAAGTGCAGTGCATCCCACATCTATTAGAATCATAGAATCCCCAGCATCTATTAGCAAACTCGTTTGACCCCTACTTGGATGCAGTGTAGATCCACTACCAGCCACTACTACATTTAAACAGGACAAACCAACTCCCCGAACTTAGTCTTCCTAATGACGCTTTAATATAGTGCATCATATGTTTTAGCGTCAGGCCTCTAAGGATACTTGAAGCGAATTAACCTGTAAATGCTAAATATTATTCTATCTATAGTACTATATACATAGATACTATTATCCAAAACAAGCATATCCGTCTAGGAGCGATTCTAGCGTCTTTAAGGATATACTATAAATTTATAAATTACCTTAAAATACCCTGACCTTTCCTTCCAAGTTGAACGGTGTTGAGCAATGAATGTCTCCTTAGATCCGAGTTCTCTTAAGTCGGGGTTTGATTATTCTGTAGAGCTATTGAAGAGGCTCATAGAGATACCCACGGTGTCTCCAGCAGGAGAACATTATGAGGAGGCAGCCGAGCTACTGGCTAAAGAACTTGAGAGATTGGGTTTTGAGGTTAACCTTATAAGGGTTCCCAGGGAATACCAGGAGTCTAAGTGTAAGTATGCCAGCCGGAATCCCCGTTTTATAGTTTTAGGTAGAAGAGGTGAAGGCCCAAGACTACACTTCAACGGACACTACGATGTAGTACCTGGAGGCAGTGGATGGACAGTTACTGACCCCTTCAGGCCGTTGATCAAAGAAGGAAGGTTATATGGCAGAGGTGCTATAGACATGAAAGGTGGCATAGCAGCTGTCATGGGAGCATTCAAGGCTATAAGGGAAGAGGGATTAGATGTCCCGCTAACCCTAGAGGCAGCCTTCGTTCCAGACGAGGAGATAGGAGGAGACTGTGGCACTGGATACCTCTTGAATGCTCTAGAGTCGCCTCCGGAGTACGTTATACTGCCAGAGCCGAGTGGATTGAACACTCCATGGCATGGCCATAAAGGTGCTGTATGGGTTAAAGTATATGTCGCTGGACGCAATGCGCATGCAAGCACTCCATGGCATGGAAACAATGCATTCCTAAACGCTTCCAGGCTAGCGCTTGAGCTACAATCCCTCATTTCATCGAAACTAGCAGGTAAGAGGACAAAGCATAGGATAATACCTGAGGAGGCTGGCCAGCCAACTGCATCACTAGGTGGTGTAGCAACAGTCGTGGGTGGGGGCAAGACTAACCAGGTTCCAGGAGAATTCATGTTTACAGTTGACCGAAGACTTATACCCGAGGAGAATACTAGGGATGTATTAGAGGAGCTTAAGAGTCTAGTCCTCTGGGCATCAGTGAAACTCGGCGTCGAGTCTCGGGTTGAACGAGAACTACTCATGGAGCCAGCAATAAATGATCCAGGCCCCCTTTACAACGCCTTACGCAACTCTGCTAAGGTATACGGTATTGAAGTAGAAGAACCCACTGTATGTCCTGGAGGACTGGATATGTGGTACTATACTACTCGTGGAAGTAAAGCCCTCGCCTATGGGCCTAAGGGTGTGCTCGCACACGCACCAGACGAGCACATAGAGCTGGTAGAACTCGAAAAACTCGTATCGATATTCGCATTATTGCCATTCGAGTTAAAGAAAGCCTCCCAAGAAGCTTTTAACTAGATAGACTAGGCCTATACCCATCAAGCCTAGGAGGACGGCCCTAATAGTAGACTTCACTACGCTCTCACCACTAACCTTACCTAGATACGATCCAAGCCATGCAAGCGAGCCCAAAGCTATTGCCAGTGACGATATGTAAGCTGCATTCATGCCCACCAGGCCCTTATAAGCCAGCAGATACGGAGCAGCTATAAGCGTAGGAAACAATACTATACCCACACCACTCCAAAGGGCAACATATATAGGGACTAGAAGAGCAGCTCTCCAATATATACTATCTCTAAGCCTAGCGGACACTTTCTTCTCCAGCTCGATAACCTCCTTTACCCTCTCAGCCCTCTCAGACAAATAGACCCCTATAACACCGCTTATAACACCCATGGACACGCCACCCCCGATTATACTGGACGCTAACACAAACGGGTTTGCATCACCCGAGAAGCCTCCCACATTAACTCCTATAGCGGCTAGTATACCGTCGAAGGAGTTAGTCACAAACATCCTCCTAGCTATTGAAGGTACATCCTCATATAGTTTTATTGTCCTCTTAAAATCCCCCAGGAACCTCTTAATGGCCTTAACCACGCCTCGTTACCCCTCCAAGAACGCTACAAAGGACATGGCATAACTGGCTTGGCCTGACAGATTATCCACCCATATGATCGTCATTGCAGGTGGTAATCCCTTGATGACATCGGAATACTCTGAAAGCAGGTATTCAGGGTTAACACCCTTCTTAATATATAACGTTACGTGGACAACATCGCTAATAACACAACTCAGATCTTCAATCATAGAAGTGAACTTCTCCATCAAAGCTCTAGCCTGGTCTTCGAAACTGCTTAACCTAGTACCATCAGGAGCTATCAATCCTGAGAAGAAGAGTTTCGCTCCACCAGTTAAAGTAGAGTTATCTCCGGGATCCTCATCCCCCATCTCTATCCCTCGCATCCAGGAGATCCAATTTATAAATACAATATTATAACTAAAGAGGAGAAAAATACTTTCAGGTATTAGAGGTTTTAAATGCCTCTAGCCTATAGCTCTCCTCGGTTTTCTCAATTTTCTCTTGGCAGTGCTACTAGTTATTCTCCTTATTATAGTCTGTTTGCCGTTTCCTAAGACTAACACTTTAACAGTGTTTTCCTCTATTGTTATTAGGAGTTGTTCATCAATTACCCTAGTCCCACATGCAGGGCACAGGTAATACCTTGTTATCCTCCTCTCACCATTACTATTCTTCTCTGTCTCCATGGCATAGTCCATAGGTATCTTGCAGACGGGGCACAGCATTCTCCCATTGCTGTCAACCATTATCTTCATGGCAACCACACCATTACATGCACACGGTATATGATATACATTATTCTATGTGGGGAATATCACAGTGTCTTAGCCTAATCGTATTCCCCGGGATCTGCTTTATCGCAGTGCATTCTCCTACTTGTAGGAATTAGTAGAGGGGGCTTATTACTCTTTAAGCTGTTTTAATCCCAAATGGTATTATACTCCAACTATCATTTATTCGTTACATATGGTGATGTAAGCATTGAAGGTGTGGGAGATCGCTAAAGAAGCTAAAGTAGAGGTACTACCAGGAACGCTGATAACCACTGTCAGAAAGTTGTTTAGGGATACCGAGGAGAGGGTTATACCAATAATTTCAGATGAGCGAGAGAAGAAGCTACTCGGATTCCTTACAAGAGTCGAAGCTATCATACCTACAAGCGCTAAGTCCAATCTCAGAGCTATAGACGTAGCTCGCGATCATCCCGTAATTAGAGTAGATGAGGATGTAGACGATGTCTACAGGAAGTTTAAAGAATTCAAAGTCTATGAGGCGCCTGTAGTCGACGAGAACGGACGTGTTGTAGGTGTTGTATCATATAGGGATCTGATAGAGGCTTTTGTGAAGCACGGCGTTAGGCCTCTAGCTGAGACGGTTGCTGAGGTTATGACGACGGAGGACATAGAATCTATGATTGTGACTCCAGATGAACGTGTCAATAGAGTGTGGAGTAAACTTGTTTATAGAGGACATAAGGCCGTAATAGTTGTGAGGAGCCTTGAAGAGAGATATCCTATAGGTATAGTGACTCCCCTAGACTTAATCCGCAGGGGCAGGTGGAGATTCCATAGAGAGATACGTGCTGGTAGAATCATTGCTCCAGCCAAGGTTAAGAGGATAATGACTCGTGGGGTCATAGTAGCCACGCCAGATACCAGGATAGAAGATGTGGCTAGGGTAATGGTTGAGAATGATTTCAGCGTTATACCAGTGGTAGACGATGAGGGCAGGGTAATCGGTATAGTAACGCAGGAGGACGTGGTGAGGACGTATATCGAAGGGGCAAAGCCGGGTAGAGTGCCCGTTAAGCCTATACCTCTACCGAAGCCAGTCACTGTCGAGGAAAGGATACCATATAGGTCTACTCAGGCTATACTTCAAGAGGTTGCTGTAAAACCTGAAGTTGAAGTTTATAGGCCCCTAAAGGTCACTGTGGGAAGCATAGTAAGGCATGAAATGCCAGCTATATCAATAAATGACACAGTAGAACATGCAAGAAGGGAGATGCTGAGGAGAAAGACGAACTATTTATTAGTAACCGACGAGGCTGGGAGGATAATAGGTGTTGTATCAAAGTGGAGCATGCTTAAAGCTATAGCGTTAAGAGGTCCCCTGTGGAGGAGAAGAGTGTATGACAAGTTCTTCATTGACTTTGTAATGGAAAGATCCATACCTAGGGTAAAAGTCGATGACCAGCTAGAAGACGTTGCATTTGCTATGGTATCCAATAACTCTGAGGTAGCAATAGTTGAGGATAATGAGGGGAGGATCATCGGCTTTGTGACGAAGGACGATCTAATAGAGGCATATGCTAGAAACCAGGTTGGAAGACTCTTGGTGGAGAACGTCATGGTTCCGGGTAGAATGACTATTGTTCACCCGCATCATTCATTAGCACATGTAGTCAATAAGATGAAAACGCTAATGTTAGATGCATTAGTAGTATATGATGGAACCCGTATCTTAGGGGTAGTATCGTCTAATAGACTACCATTCGTCGCCTACGAAGACGCATTAACAGCAAGGAAGAGTAGAAGGCTTATATGGGTAAGGAAACTTGTTAGAGGAGGAGCCAGAAAGGCCAGATTCGTAAAAGTCGCACCTCTAGTAGCCGCCGATGTTACAACAGAAGTCTCAACACTGCTAACGCCGAAGGACGATATATTTAAGGTAATAGAGGCCCTGAGAAAGGAGAATGTCGATGGACTCCCAGTCGTTGACGACTCAGGGAAACCTATAGGTATCATAAGTAAAAACACTATACTAAGAGAGATGGCCAGACATGCAAGGGTAGCCCTGGAGAGGGCTAGGCCAGTAACACCCTCTGAAACTAAAAGTTAACTCTTCTCTAATTCTAAATTAAGAATAATAATAAGAATTAGTGATTCATGCTTAGCTAGGCATGAACCCTCTCCTCCTATTTAGGGATTATAGCCTCTGAATAGTATTACTGGACGGTTGGGGGTCTAGTTATATTGGATCTAAGGAAGCGTATAGAACTAATCAAGCTGGACTATGAATTGACTGGAGTGAGAGTTGTGTTCCTGAGGAGTTTCAGAAAGCTTCCAACACCTGGTGGAGTAATAAATGCTAGGAAAGGTGATGAACTGGAGCTGCCTAGATGGCAGGCTAGGTTATTGGAGGCTGAGGGTATAGTCGACGTGAGAGAGCAGGATATGGATATAGACTATGTAAACACATACCACTTTAGAGAGAAAAAGAGGGTAGCGGCTAACCAGCTTAGCCAGATGCCTAGGGACTTCTACCTTAAGGCTAAAGAGCTTGTTGATAGATTAAATAAACTCATCAGGGAGAGCCCTAGTCACATGCTACTCAGGGATCGTGAGATAGTAGAGAAGAACCTTATAGAACTGGCTGAATCCAGGCTTGTAAAGATCATGAGGCTAGCTCAGACTGGTGGTGGGGAGGAGCTTAGAGATAGGATGACGCCGGAGGAAGTTCTAGTCTATGATAGTCTGAAGAATATAGTGGAGTCGTGGAGGAGCTATATAAGGTCTATATTTCCAGAGCAGGGTGAGGGTAGTTGAGTAGGGAGGAATTAGTTAGGGAGGGTATGGAGTACGGGGAGAAGTTCAAGGATTTCATACGTAACTATAGGGATGAGACTGGCAGGTTCAAGTATATGGAGAGACTAAGGAGGATGATAAACTACAATCAGGTCAGCCTCCTCATAGAATTCTCAGACTTGTATAGGTATGATACAGGATTGGCCGAGGAGTTAGTGGAGAACCCCATTGAAGTCTTGAAGGAAGCATCTGAGGCTATAAGAGAGCTAGTAGCCCTTGAAGATCCAGAATATGCAGAGAGGAAGGGTAGGTTCATACCCCGCATCCTAGGCCTCTTCGAGACGATGAGTATAAGGGATCTTAGGAGCGAGCATGTGGGGAAGCTAGTTCAGATAGACGGTATAATAACCAGGATGCATCCTATAAGGAGTAGACTAGTTAAGGCTAGATTTAGGCATGAAAAGTGCAAGATGGAGTTTGACTGGCCCCTAGACGAGGATGAAGTCATAGGTGATAGGATAGAGAAGCCCACTATATGTCCTGCCTGTGGTGAGGGCGGCGGGAAGTTCATACTCCTCCAGGATAAATCAAAGTATATAGACTGGCAGAAGATAGTTGTCCAGGAAAGGCCTGAGGATGTCCCCGGAGGGCAGATGCCTCGTGGGATAGAAGTCCATCTGGTAGAGGATCTAGTCGACATAGCTAGGCCTGGCGATAGGGTTACTATAGTGGGCATACCAAGGCTTGAGCAGACTAGATCCCTGAGCCCCCTATTCGAGCTCTATATAGAAGCCAACAGTGTTAGGGTGTCCGAGAAGGTATTAGAGGAGGTTAGTATATCCAGAGAGGATGAGGAGGCTATAAAAGAGCTAGCCATGGATCCATGGATAAGGGAGAAGATAGTAGCTAGTATAGCCCCCAGCATATACGGTCAGTGGGACTTAAAGGAGGCAATAGCATTACTCCTATTCAGCGGTATCCCCAAGACGATGCCAGACGGTACTAGGATAAGAGGGGATATACATGTATTATTCATAGGCGACCCTGGAGTCGCTAAGAGCCTGACATACAGCGAGCATATAGTAGTAATTGATAGGGATGGAGCTATCGATGTTAAACCCATAGGAGAACTAGTAGATCATTACATGGAAAAATACAGGGACTATGTAGTATCCACTAGTCATGAAACAGAGTACCTGCCACTAGATCTAGTAGGTGAAGAACTATACACCATAGCCATATCGCAGGAAACGTTCAAACCCGCTATAAAACGAGTGAAGGCGTTAATACGCCATAAATCACCAGATAAAGTAGTAGTTGTAAAGACAAAGTATGGGAGGAGAGCTTCAATAACTAAGAATCACAGTATAATGGCTCTAGAAGAAGATACATTAATGCTACAAGAGATGGAACCGTATGAGGCATTCAGGAAGAGAGCAAAAATACCTTCACTTAGAAGCTTTAAAGGATTGAAGAGGAAGATATACAGGTATACATACATCGGGGATAGGGTAGTAGAGCTAGACTGGGACATGGGGTATATGACAGGCGTATTCCTAGGAAAAGGCACTATTACTTCCGGAAAATTCATTGAGATATCTTTGCCACGCCAGTATCTCATAGAAAAGATGCAAGCCATACTACATAATAAAATGATAAACACACAGATATATAAAGTAAAGAACAGTGATGGAGAAATAATCCATAAATTAGTTATAACTGATGAAGACTCTATTAAGTGGTTTGAAACAAATTTCTACAAAGGAGAAACTAAGGCTAAAAAGATCCCATCAATAGTATACAATGCACCAACAGAGTTTATCAGAGGATTCATCAGGGGCCTCATAGACAGCACTGGCATGACCCTAAGAGATGGCAGCGCAATTATATCCACTTCCAATATCGAGCTCCTATATGGGATAACACTCGCACTGTCAATACTAGGCCTAGGCTATACTATAATAGATAAACCTAATGTGCATGGATACTATAGAATTCATATCACAGATAACTATAATCACAATTTACTATATGTTGAAGGCGTCCAAGGAAGAACATTGGATGGTTGGGAGGCAAGTGTAGGCGATTCACAATGCCGAACTTGTAATACTTTCACAGTAGGTAACCCTCTACATAAGAGTATAGGTAATGAAGGAACAGTAGTACTATTAAACAGCGAGAAAGCTACGGTAATCGATGAGAATGTATTCTGGGACTCAATAGAAGACTTAGAGGAGGTTGACATTAGAGAGTTGGAACCAGATCATTACGAATACGTCTATGATATATCAGTAGAGGAACTTGAGAACTTTGCAGGTGGTATAGGACTGGTATTTCTACATAACAGCCAGCTTCTGCAATCAGCCGCCAGGATAGCTCCCAGAGCTGTATTCACTAGTGGCAAAGGATCAACGGCGGCTGGATTAACGGCTGCTGTGATCCAGGATAAGAAGACGGGAGAATACTATCTTGAGGCTGGGGCTCTTGTCCTGGCGGATGGTGGCGTAGCTATAATTGATGAGATTGATAAGATGAGGTCTGAGGATAGAGTAGCTATACACGAGGCTATGGAACAGCAGGTTATAAGTATAAGTAAGGCTGGAATCGTAGCCAGGCTCAATGCTAGGGCTAGTGTATTGGCGGCTGGAAACCCTAAATATGGCCTCTATGACCCTACCAGGAGTTTCACTGATAATGTTAATCTACCTCCGACTATATTGTCTAGGTTCGACTTGATATTCGTTGTCAGGGATATAGTTAACATGGAGAGAGACAGAGAACTTGCCAGGTACATATTAGAGGCTCACAGCGACTTTGAGAAATTCAAGCCAGAAATAGATCCTCAGCTGCTCAAGAAATATATAATATATGCTAGGAGGTACGTCAGGCCGAAGCTCACACCACAGGCAAAGAAGCTCATAGAAGACTTCTTCGTCGAGATGAGGGGTTCAGCTCTACAACACACTACAAGAGAAGAGGGTCAGATGCCAATTCCCATAACTGCTAGACAGCTAGAGGCAATCGTTAGACTGGCTGAGGCCCATGCAAAGATGGCTCTGAAAGACAACGTTACAGAGGAGGACGCCGAAGAGGCTATAAGGATAACAAGCTCGTTCCTGGAGAGCGTCGGGTTAGACCTTGAGACGGGAGCTATAGATGTGGGCATAATCATGACAGGAGCCAGTTTTCACACTAGAAAGCTTATGACTATGATCGTGGACGAGATAAAGAGGCTCATAGAGTCAGAAAGCAGAAGGTGCGTCAAAGAGGATGAAATAGTCAGGATAATGGCTGAATCAACTAAGGCATCCGAGGAGAAGATCAAGGACGCTGTTAGAAGGCTATACCAAGAAGGCATAATATACATGGTTAAGACAGACTGTTACAGGGTAGCCTAGGAGGAGTAGCAAGTGGCCGTGCCAACAGAGAAGACGAAGAAGCTAATGGAGCTACTAGGCTACAAGACCTTATACCCACCCCAGGAGAAGGCTCTTAAGGCTGGCATCGAGTCGGGTAAAAGCATTGTTGTGGCTAGCCCAACCGCATCAGGTAAGACGTTTATAGCACTAGCGGCTATAGTTAACAGAGTGGCGCCAGGTGACAGGGCATTCTATACAGTGCCCCTGAGAAGTATAGCTTATGAGAAGTATAACTCGTTCAAAATCATGTCGAGAATGGGATTGAGTGTTAGGGTTAGCGTGGGAGATTATTCAGAGGGTAGCGTAGACGCTGATATACTGGTAACGACATACGAGAAGCTCGACTCTATAATAAGGAATAACCCCGACATGGTCTATACCATCAAGATCCTAGTGGTAGACGAGGTCCACTATGTTGGAGAGCCTAAGAGAGGACCTGTACTGGAATCACTCATAGCTAGGATATTATCCAAAGCTGATCCACAGGTTATAGCGCTAAGCGCTACTATTCCAAACGCGAAGGAGATAGCCGACTGGTTGAATGCAGACCTGATCATAGACGACTGGAGGCCTGTACCCCTAAGAGAGGGTGTATTCAAGGGATACAAGATAATATATAGCGATGGTGAAACATCCGAAATAGAAGCCGTAACAGGTATACCGCATGTAGACCTCTCAATCGATTCGTCGAGAAATGGAGGACAGACACTTGTATTCTCACAGTCTAGGAAAAGAGTGACATTACTAGCTAAGAAGTCAGCACAATATAGCAGGTTCCTCGAATACGACGAGGCAAAGGCTAGAGATTATGCAAGGGAGATTAGACACGGAGAAGGCCCGTCAACGCTTAGAGAAGAGCTCTCGGAATTAATAGCCAGAGGCGTATCATACCACCACGCAGGGCTCTCTACCACACAAAGAAAGATTATAGAGGAGGCATTTAGAGCAAGAGCACTATCAATAATACACGCCACGCCAACCCTAGCGGCAGGCGTGAATCTACCTGCTAGGAGGGTTGTCGTGGATGAATACACGAGGTTCGAGGAGGGATTCAGGAGGCCTATAAGTATTTATGAGTATAAGCAACTGGCTGGTAGAGCGGGGAGGCCAGGCTTAGATCCATATGGTGAAGCCGTGATCATAGCCTCAAGCGGAGATGAAGTAGACGAGTTAATGGAGGAATACATACTCTCTCAGCCAGAGCCCGTAGAGAGTAAACTATACGGAGTTAGAGGCTTCAGGCATTCAGTCCTAGGCGTAGTGGCTTCTGGCATGGCCTCCTCTATAGAAGACGTAGTTGAGATCCACCTAAAAACCCTGTATGCGATGCAAAGAACACCAAGTGACATAGCTCGGATCACTTCTATCGCGTTAAGAGACCTCATAGAATGGGGTCTAATATATATGATAGACAATGAGAAACTTGCAGCGACACCTTTAGGATATGAAACCTCAAGGCTCTACTTAGACCCAGAAGATGTAGTCATTGTAAAGAAGATGTCTAGCAAGATAACTCCCGACGATGAACCCGCAATACTATACATGATAGCATTGCTACCCGACATGCCAAGGCTACCCGTAACACGAAGGGAGGAGGAGTACCTCATGGATCGAGTACTAGACGACTCTCCCAGCCTCCTCGAATCACTGGAGTGGATAGGACCTGAAGAAGCAAGAGCCTTAAAGGTAGCGTTCCTACTATATGACTGGATAAATGAAGTTAACGATGATGAACTATTGTCTAGGTACAATGTAGGACCAGGAGATCTGGCTGCACTCATAGATACATCAACATGGCTCCTATCAAGTATAGCTATATTGACACCCCTACTAGGCCTGCATCAGTTGGAGCATAGGTTAAAGCTCCTTGAGAAAAGAGTTAAGCACGGAGTCAAACCAGAACTATTACAGCTAGTAGCAGTTCCAGGCATAGGTAGGATTAGGGCTAGGAGACTGTATGAAGCTGGCTATAAGGCATTACAAGATTTGATGCTAGCAGAACCAGCTAAACTTGCACGGATACCTGGTATAGGTCCTGGCGTTGTGAGGAGGATACTTGAATTCACGGGTAGAATTAGGGATGCAGAAAAATATAAGAAGCTAGAAGACGCAGAGAGAAGAGGTCTACTGGCATTTATAGACTCAGAGGAGTGACTCGCTTATGGTTATACCCCTACTGGCCAGGTATTCTATCACCATGCCCGTCAACGATTCACTTTCTCCAATGTATTCTGGGAATATTAAGCCTCTCCTCCCAACCTTACCCGAGAGTAGCAGTCTAGCCACAGCAGTCTGGAAGCCTCCCGTGGCTATAGCCATAGCACTCCACTCCCCAGAGGCTTCCACGACCATCCTGTAAGTCACCCTTCTCCCGCCATCCCTTTCCACGACAACCATCAAAGCTACTATATCCTCATTATCCGAGTACCTCCTCTCTATACTCTTAGCGAGGAACCTCCTCGGCGCTACTATACAACTATCCACACGTATACTATGCCCGTCAAGGAACCCCAGACTCTTTAGATTCCTCATGAATTCGACATGGCCAGGCCATCTAAGGGTGTACTCGACTAGCTCATCCATCCATCCATAAGTCCTTAAAAGACTTCTAAGCCCATCCGTCGGGAAATACTCAAGCCTGCCTACACCCTCAAACTCGATAGATCCTCCATTTGAGCCTAGAGGATCCAGGGTTACCAGCCTTCCATCAAGTATAGCCCTAGCTGGCCTTACATACTCCTCAATTAAATCCTCAGAGCTCCATGTCGACGCAAGGCCTAGCGGGGGATCTGGCTTTTTAGAGATGCCGCCAACTAATATCTTAGCTTTCCTGCCCTGAATCTTTTTTACACCCATAGCTACCAGCATGTTTGACAACCCAGGAGCAACGCCTGCATCAACTATTATCCTTACACTATTCCTCTCAGCTATATCCACAAGGCCCATGGGATCCTCGGGGAAGAAGGAGACGTCAACAACATCTATACCCAGTGAAGCTACGTTACGCACAGCCCTATACCCTATACTACCAGGCAATGCTGTAACTGCTAAGTCAACATCTGAGAGGATTCTCTGTAGGGAGTCTATGCTCAGGACATCACCTATCCTACCCTCGACTCCTATACTCCTAGCCCTCTCGACAGCATCCATACTGCTATCCACACCAACAACATCATATCCTAGATCATTAAGCTCCCAGAGAACCCTGAAGCCTATATTACCCAGTCCTACAACAGCTACCCTACCCACCTATACTCCCACCATCCACCAGAGAAGAGAAAGGATCCCCCTAACAGGATCCCTTCCTTCATAGATCACCTGTAGAGCTAATTAACTTGACCCATTTGAATAAGGCCTTTAGGCACACCTGAGGGTTACGTGTTCCGGCTCTCCACATATATTCCCCCATTCAGGAGACTCTCTTTCTCAACATCCCCTCAGGTGTGCCTAAAGGCCTAATAATATAACATGATATCTAAGGCGAATAAGCTTGACTGACCTCTAGGTAAGGTATTAAGCTCGCCTTAAACCACTATATAATTATCACGGTGGATGACGATACTTGCCCCCAACCGAAGGAGGTCGTGTAGATATTACCGCGAACCGACACCTCTTAACTCCCTATACCTTATACTTCCCTAGGCGAAGTTAGCTTATGGTGCCTGAATATGGATATAGTAGAGGTGAATCAAGGCCCTAGCATAAGAGAGGCGGCTTCCAAGTTATCCTCTTATATTACTATGAGAGCATGGATAATAATGCTTGGCAACTGCGTGATGGAATATGAGGGGAGAGCGGCCAGTAGAACTACCCCAGGAGATAGACTTGTAGTGATAAAACCAGATGGAAGCGTGCTAGTCCATGGGCCTAGGGGATTTAAGCCTACCAACTGGCAGCCAGATACATCTGCAATAGTCGTTAGTGGGGAAGACACCCTAGTTATAAGGGCTATAAGGAGGAGTCCTAGAGAAGTCTTGATAATAGAGTGTAGAAAGGTGTACTTGATAGCTGCTGGTATAGGCGCTGAGGAGGGAAGTTTTTGGATGTATGTTAATGAACATGAAATACGGGATATCATAACTAGAAAACCGGAGTTAGTGGAGGAGGGACTTAGAATTGTTAGGGTAGAGAAACCCGTTGAACCAGGCTTCATAGACCTCTACGCTAAGGATAGAGAGGGAAGGCTAGTTGTTATAGAGTTGAAGAGGGTTAAGGCTGGTGAAGATGCTGCTAGGCAGCTTATACGGTATATCGAGTATTTTAGGAGTAAGGGGGTGGAGCCTAGGGGGATCTTAGTAGCCCCAGAAGCTACGGATACTGCCATAAGCCTGCTTGAGAGGGCTGGGCTAGAGTTTAAGAGGATAGACTTACGTAAGATCTATTCTCTTATTAGAGATTCAAGCAGGGCTAAGAGGACCAGTATACTCGACTATCTATAACCTTATACTCAGCATGGCAAGGGCTGAAGCCAGCCATATCCTTATGATGAATCTTCTAAACGTTATCCTATCCAGTAAATACCTCTTCAGCCGCTATTTCCGGGTTAAAGCTGATATACTGCACCATGCTACCTCTTATTAGAATCTTCCCTATCTTAGCCACTACCTGCTTACCCCCCCTAACCTCCATAGCGTCGTCAAGTATTAAGTTCATGGTACTATCAGTTACTAGTAAAGTGCCTATGTACTCGCTCCCGTCTTTCAACTTAACATATATCTGGTTGTTAACCGCGTCTCTGAGATACTTTAAAGGATTAGCTGGCCTCGCCTCGCTCACCACTTAACGCACCCATACAACCCTTATACCATCAACGGATTAAATATAGTTAATGGTTCCCAGCCAGGTCAGTCCAAGGGTGGAGTGCAAATACACCACCTTAGTATGCTGTCCTAGTATATTTCATGTATTTACATGAATTTACCCTAAGTTATACTCTTCTGCGTGTAAGATGATGTTGTGGGACGTGGAGTTGAAGCTAAGAGCTGAGAGGATCGCTTTAGCTATTATAGGGTTCTCGGGGGTCATAGATACATCGTTTCTACTGGGTATTATAGCTCCCTATGCGGTTAAGCTAGGAGCTAGTGATCCCCAAGCAGGCCTTATAACAGGATTGTATAGTATGGTGGCTATACCAGCCAGTATACTAGCAGGGATTATAGTTGATAAAATAGGGAGAAAGAAGAGCCTCGCATTTGGCCTAGCCTGGGACTCAGTGATGGTGTATTCGTATTCTTTAGCATCAAATCCCCTTCAACTATCAGTTGTTAGAGCACTCCACGCCATTGGAGGCAGCTTAGTGTACCCAGCGTACTTGTCTGTTATAGGAGACAAGACTGAAGGATCCAGGAGTAGAGGTGTAGTAGTCGGCGGCTACCTATCTATCGTAGCTTTAGCTGTTGCAGTAGGTTCACTATCATCAGCTGTTATAGTGTCTACATTAGGGTATCATGCTTCCTTCAAAATACTATCGCTAATACTACTAGCTGGATTAATATCTACGTATATCGTGAGTGAGGCTGAGCGTGCTCATATCGAGGAGAGGAAATCGATTTGGGCTGGACTAGTTGAGGCACGCGGCCCAATACTCTATGGGCTTATACTTATATTCATGCTATACATGAGTTTTGGCATGCTGATAGGAGGCCTTGGCCAGGCTTTACTGAATGAGGGTCTAGTCACTGAAGAGGAAGAGGCTAGCGGGATTCTGGGCGCTATTATAGGGATCTCGACACTGGTTAGTATTCCCTTTTTAACAATCTTCGGTTACATGGCCGACAGGAGCTCGCTTAGACGGGTAAGTGTTATTGTAGGATTACTTGTAATGCTATTTATCTTAACTACTATAAGGACTAAGAGGCTTGCTTTATTAGTAGTATTATTCTCCCCCTACGGCTTAGCCATAGCATTGATAATGACCCTAAGCACGATCCTAGTCTTGAAAGCGCCATTTGAATCGAGAGGCACTGCTGTAGCATTGCAGCAGGTATCAAATATAATGGGAGTGGCTATTGGGGCACCAGTAGCAGGAGCTCTAGCCGAGTATTATGGATTAGAAGGGGTTGCTTTGGGAGTAGCCATTCCAGTATTCATAGCAAGCTTATTAGCCTACTTGAAAGGTGTAGCTTACATTAAGTCGTGATATTATTAAAATCTTATTAAATCCAATAAATTTAGTAAGTTCCACGATGTTATAACGCTATAGGCTGGGTTGATAACAGCAATTTTCTACTTTAAGGATGATGGATCATGAAGAGACGTATCAGCTAATTAAATGCTAGTCAATTTGAGGCAGCTTCGTTTATGATGGAGTCTACATGAGGTCTAATTATCTTGCCAGCCTCCCCTAAGTCTCTCAATGTATCGTCTATACTATTAGTCATTGATTTTATTATATCGTCAACACGGAATCCAAGGAACTTATATTTATATGCCTTGATGAGCGTTGCCAGTTGTTCTGAAATCTTGGCTAGTAGAGCTTCAATCGACTTTTTATTCTCGAATTCATAGTATAATTCTTTAATGTGGCGAGGGAGCAGAGAATCTTCTATAGCTCTCCTCTCAGCTTCTGACTTACATTCATCTATTCTAGCAGTCTTAGATATGTCGCCTATATAGCCCTCACCTATATCATGAATCAGGGCTATGACGGCAACCTTATAGGGGTCTATGTCTAATCCCTTATTCTTTGCATGGAGTCCTAGGATTAAGGCTATGAGGGCAGCGTTGTATGAGTGTTCCGATACTGATTCTGTTATAGACGGCGGCACGCCTCTAAGCATCCATCCAGTCCTGACTAGACTATTCAAACTATCCAATAGGTCTACTAGGCCCTTCAACCTAGGCACCCTAAAGAGCTAATATAGTAAGGGCTCAAATATTATAGAGCCTAGATTTAGAGGTTTAATCACGTTCGACTTCATAGATTTAACGCTTATATACGCATCCTCACTAACTAATCCCCGTCTATACATTAGAAATGCACATGACAATGTTGCTGAGGCCTCGAAGAATCCTCCCTCAGATAGCAAGTCTAAGCCACTCTCAACGTCTGCCCTAGATAGCCCGCATGAACCCTCTGGATGTGTGTGGATTGAACCAGCTATCCTTACAAATGGAAGCCTTACCCTTAGGTACTCACCTTCCAGTCTTAATAGTGAGCCTCTATTAGTATACATAATTATATATTCT
The DNA here is from genome assembly GCA_015520195.1 of Desulfurococcales archaeon. GTDB lineage: Archaea > Thermoproteota > Thermoprotei_A > Sulfolobales > Acidilobaceae > WAQN01. The sequence goes on from WAQN01000033.1 coordinate 17,008, forward strand.
ATACCAGACCTAGTAGTCCTATCAGCCATACCTCTTATAAGTTCTCTATCAAACGTTAGAGCCACAGTAGCAGCCTTACGAAATGCCTCATAATAGGGGAACCCGGTGTATGTGTACTCACTATTAACAACTGTAATCTTAGTATGTATATCCTCTAACTCAAACTCGCCTATATAGCTGTCAGGATAGCCAGAATATACTCTTATCGTCACCTCACTGCTACTCCTAACCTTAGAGGCCAGCGATTCAGGATAATAGAATCCCTCGTCTAGGAGTATGTCTTCCGGATTACTATAATCCTCGATTATCCTCGACTCGATCAGGTCTATAACGCCGAATAACACCCCTATATACACTGAGGCCTTCGTCACAAGTAACTCTTGCTCTTTCAACTTAAACACCGTATCCAGGTAACAGTTTTTCATAATTTATCAAATATACTCCCCACTCTTATACCAGGCGACTTTATCTTAAGGTTCTTAAGGGTATACCACATTGTCGCTGTATTACTTGATATAACTGGTATTCCCAAGTCCTCCTCCAAAGCATTAATTACTTCTATGGTTCTAAGGTTGGTACAACTTATAAAAACGGCCTCAGCGCTGTTGTAGTCTAAGGATTTAACAAGCCTATACACTCTTCCAGGATCTACTCTACCGATCTCTAGGTTATCTAGTATCCCAAGGGATTTAAAATCCACTATGGTAAATCCATGATACCTTAAAAACTCCTCTTCCTTTCTATTCACCTCTTCAATGTAGGGTGTAGCTACTGCTATCCTAGTAGCGCCAAGAGCCCTTAAAGCCTCTACAACAGCAGTGGCAGTAGTGACTACTGGTCTATTAGTGGCTTTACTCATAAGTTTTGATAATCTTAAGTCATAACCGGGGCCTCCTATTAAGCTACCAGTAGTACAACCGTAGACTATTAGGTCAACGTCAGCTGTAGAGAGCTTTACAGCCTCACCGACAGAATACTTCTCCATCTCAGATAACTCCTCAACGCTAACCATGCGTAATGGAACACGGCCAACATGTATAGATACTCCTTCAGGCGCCATCTTCCACATCTCAGGCTCCATAGTAGTGTTAGATGAAGGTACTATGAGGCCTATCCTAGCGCGCCATCCATGCAATACTCAGCACCCGTTTATACTGCGTATATGGAGTCTTAAACGGTTTCATGAGGTAATGTGAGAAAACAATATTTACCAGAACAATGGAATCTATAATATAAACTAGGTGGGATAATTGGCCCAATCAAGATCACTAGCACTAGCTGCTATAATAGTCATAGTCATAATAGTAGTTGCAGCAGCTCTATTCCTAGGAGGAGGACAGGAGCAGGTCTCTGAAATAAAAATTGGAGTCATACTACCCTTAAGTGGAAGACTAGCAGAGACGGGAGCTGACCTAAAGAATGGAATTGAATTCGCAATCGAGGAAATAAACGCCCAAGGTGGTATCAAGGCCTGCGGCGGGGCTAAACTAACGCCAGTTTACGGTGACAGCGCTGGTAAGCCGGAGACAGGAGCCGCTGAAGCTGAGAGACTCATAACGCAGGAGAATGTTCTAGCCCTTGTCGGCGCCTATCAGAGCAGCGTTACAAAGACAGCTAGTGAGGTAGCCGAGAGGTATCAAGTCCCATTTGTTAATCCAGACTCAACATCCCCAGCGTTAACCAAGAGGGGATATAAGTGGTTCTTCAGGGTAACACCCCACGATGAGATGTTTGCCGCGCAACAAGCTGATTTCATAGACTGGCTGAATCAGAAGTACGGCTTAGGATTAAAGACGTTCGCTATAATACACGAGGACACAGAATTCGGGTCTAAGGTTGCCGAGGCATGGGAGAAGTACTTCACACAGCATGGCTACCAGCTGGTTGAGAAGGTTAGCTATCATGCGGCGACAGTGACTAGCTTGGACTCTGAAGTACAGAAGCTTAAGAGTAAGAACCCTGATATACTATTAGCGGCGTCATACATCCAGGACGCAATACTACTTGTTCAGACAATGAAAGCCCAAGGCTTCGCGCCCAAGGTGTTCCTAGCACAGGATGCAGGATTCATAAATCCAAGTTATGTGAAACAGGTAGGAAAAGATGGATGGTATATATTCTCAAGAGAGGTATTCAGCCCAGACCTAATAGATAAGATCCCCAAGCTGAAAGAGGTAAATGATAAGTATAGGGCAAAATACGGTGTAGACCTCAACGGCAACTCAGCCAGAGACTACACGGGGATATGGGTTCTATATTATGCTTTAGAGGAGGCATGTAAGAAGGCGTCACCAGCAAATCCAGACGAGTTTAAAAAAGCACTTCGCGATGCACTGGCTAACCTAGAATTAAGCCAAGATCAGATAATAATGCCCTGGAGGGGAGTTAAGTTCGATGAAAACGGACAGAACATACTTGGACAAGGGCTCATAGTACAAATGTTCGAGGACGGGAAATACCATGTAGTGTACCCGGAGGACTTCGCCGTCAGGGAGCCAGTAGTACCGTTCCCAGCATGGGGAGAGAGAAGCTAGCTTAAAGAGGCCCTCTCACTACGCACAGTAACTTCATCATTCTTTTATTTTATCTCTTTTTAAACTAGTAGAGCGTACTAACCCACACTCTAAACGGGTGATATAATTTGGATCCAGAGATACTGACATCAGCCATATTAGACGGGTTATTGATAGGCGGGGCTTATGCACTTGTAGCCATGGGCCTAGCCATGATATGGGGTGTAATGGAGATAATCAACTTCGCTCATGGAGACTTTATGATGTTAGGAGCCCTATTCACATTCTTCCTCTTCACATCAGCAGGTCTAGACCCGATTATAAGCGCATTGATATCATTTGCCCCTATATTTGCGCTGGGAGTCATAGTACAGCGTGGAGTTATCAATAAGATACTCGATGCACCACTCCTAACACAGATAGCTGCTACATTCGCGATATTATTAATCATAAGATATGGGGTTCAAGCCGCGTTTGGCCCCTATACTAGGAGGCTTGTTTCTGGTTATTCGGACATCTACATTAACCTGGGATTCACCACGGTACCTCTCCCTAAGGTCATCATATTTGTTACATCATTGATAGTACTTGGCTTGTTGTATGTTTTGTTACATCAGACAGACTTAGGTATAGCTATCAGGGCCACATCTCAGGATAGAAGGGTAGCGCAGTTAATGGGGATTAACGTGTCTAGAATATACGATGTGACGTTCGGTATAGGTGTGGGGGTAGCAGCTATAGGTGGCGGACTAATTGCGCTATTTTATCCTATATTCCCCGAGATGGGAGGTTTCTTTGCCCTAATAGCCTTCATAGCGGTCGTATTAGGTGGTTTTGGGAGTGTTTATGGAGCCTATGCGGGTGGCCTCATTATAGGTATTGCTGAGAGTGTTAGTGCCCTCTTTATAGAACCCGCATTGAAGGACGTAGTGGCCTTCCTCATATTCATCATGATAATACTTGTCAAGCCAACTGGGCTCTTCGGTAGGGGTGACTAGGCTATGGCAGGTAGCCTTGCTAGGATAAACCTCTATCATGCTACTGGTATTGCTACACTACTCGTCTTACCCTTCCTCTTAGACTCTATAGGAATGGCGTTCTATGTTAACATGATATTCCTTGCTTTAATGTATGGTATAGCAGCATTAGCCTGGAACCTCATGATGGGTTATACAGGCCTATTCAGTTTGGGTCATGCTGTATTCTTCGGCGTGGGTAGCTACACTGTTGCTATACTTGCACTATACTACAATGTAACTCCTTGGGTCGGCCTAATTCTAGCTGGTGTTACAGCTGGACTCCTTGGGCTGGTACTCAGTCCTCCCCTATTAAGGCTTAGAAGTCACTGGTTCACCTTAGCGACTATTGCTTTGGGGGAGATCTTCAGGCTCTCATTCGCACACTGGGACTATGTTGGCGGATCTTCAGGGCTCCAGATGCCTATAAGTGAGAGAAGACTCTACTACCTACAGTTTACGGGGGCAACTATATACTCCTACATAGCGCTAGGGGTTTTAGCTGTGGAGCTCATAGTACTATGGAGGATAGTCAACTCTAGAATAGGATTCTATCTCCAAACAATAAGGGAGGACGAGCTAGTAGCACAGACACTAGGCATAAACACCTTTAAGTACAAGACGATAGCACTAGCTATAAGCGCATTCTTTACTGGTATAGCAGGAGGCTTATATACGGTGAGGTTTAGATATGTTGATCCATTCGCACTGTTTGATTTGATAACAATATCGACATATATAGCGGTAGCTGGGATAATAGGGGGGATCTACACTTTTTTAGGCCCCCTTATAGGGTCATTCATATTTATCCCTGTATCGGAGTATGTTAGAGCCAATATAGTCCAGGCTTTCCCTAGGATCTACGGGTTACACGTTACAGTACTAGGAGTGATCCTACTAGTAATCTCACTATTCGCTCCAGAAGGCATCCTAGGCTATTTAAAGAAGAGGAGGGAGAAGAGATGAAGCCACTCTTGGAAGTGGTTAATGTCTATAAGAGGTTTGGGGGGGTAGTAGCGCTTAAGGGGGTATCCCTCACTGTAATGCCTGGTGAGAGGGTAGGCCTTATAGGGCCTAATGGGGCTGGCAAGACGACGTTATTCAATGTAATATCAGGCATCTACCAGCCAGATGAGGGTAAGGTGATATATCGTGGAGTCGATATAACCAAGTGGCCACCACATAAGAGGAGCAGGGCTGGGATAGCTAGAACCTTTCAGATAGTAAGGCCCTTGGCGAATATGAGCGTGCTTGATAATGTAACTGTAGGGGCTCTCATGAAGAGGAGTGACATAGAGGAAGCCAGGAAGATTGCCTATGAAGCTATTAGAATAGCTGGTCTTGAGGGCAAGGAGGACGTGTTAGCTAAGGATCTAAACTTAGTCGAAAAGAAGAGGTTAGAGCTAGCCAGGGCACTTGCTACAGACCCACAACTACTCCTCCTAGACGAGATAGCAGCTGGTCTTAGACCCAGGGAGGTCGACTCTTTAGTGGATACACTTCTAAATGTATCCAGGAGGGGTATAACAATCATAATGGTTGAGCATGTCATGAGAGCTGTAATGAACTTCGCTGAGAGGATAATAGTACTCCACTTCGGAGAGAAGATAGCTGAAGGAGATCCCAGAGAGGTGGCCAATAACAAGTTAGTAGTAGAAGCTTATCTAGGCATAGGGGTGGGGTAATGACTGATAGGCTGCTTGAGGTTAAATCAATCAATACATACTACGGAGAGTTCCAGGCTCTATTCAACGTTAGCCTCCATGTGGATAAAGGAGAGATAGTAGCTTTACTAGGAGGCAACGGGGCTGGGAAAACAACAACCCTCTTAACAATATCTGGCTTATTGAAGCCTAGGTCAGGGCAAATACTATGGAGGGGTAATGATATAACAGATATTCCAGCGTTTAGGAGGGTTGAAATGGGTTTGTCTCACGTTCCTGAGGGTAGAGGTATCTTCCCTAAGTTAACTGTTTACGAGAACCTGAGAGTGGCGGCTACGACTAAAAGAGCTAAGGAGGTATTTAACGATTCTCTAGACATGGTATACTCCATGTTCCCCATATTGAAGGCTAGGAAAAAACAGTTAGCAGGAACATTAAGTGGAGGTGAACAGCAAATGCTAGCCATAGCAAGAGCACTCATACAAAGACCACTCCTACTAATGATGGATGAGCCCAGCCTAGGCCTAGCTCCTAAACTAGCTAGAGAGGTTATATTTATGGTGCCTAAGCTGAGGGATGAACTTGGGGTTACTGTGCTCCTAGTAGAGCAGAACGTCGCCTTGTCTCTTAAGGTAGCAGATAGGGCATATGTCATGGAGACTGGGAGAATAGTCCTAGAGGGTCGGTCCTCCGAGTTGGAGAGAGACCCCAGGATTAAGACGGCATATCTGGGCCTCTAGGGGTGTATAATAATATGAGGGTAGGTGTAGATATAGGGGGTACATTCACAGACCTAGTAGCATTTGATGAGAATACTGGGAGAATAATAACATTGAAGGTTCTAACAACACCAAGGGAACCTTGGAGAGGCGTTATAGAAGCGCTAGAGGGAGTGAACCGTGACTTATCTGTATACAATGTCCTTGTTCATGCAACAACTCTGGGAACAAATATGTTTCTAGGCCAGGAAGGCCTAGAACCCCCCAGAGGACTTCTCATAACTAATAGAGGATTCAGGGACGTACTTGAAATTGGGAGGCAGAACAGGCCTGAGCTATATAATCTATACTTTGAGAAGCCGAGGCCCCTGATACCTCGGTATATGAGGATCGGTGTGAAGGGCAGGATAGACTCTAACGGTAGAATAATTGAGGACATAGATGAGAATGAAGTTAGAGTCATCGCTAGGGAATGGTGCGGTAAGGTAGATGTCTTCATAATATCCATGCTTAATAGCCATGTGAACCCTATACATGAAGAGGCAGTCGAGAATATAATTAAAGGAGAATGCAAGGATAAACCCATAGTTAGAGGTAGTGCGATAGATCCTCTAGAGAAGGAGTATGAGAGGACTAGTACAGCTGTAGTCAACGGCCTACTCAAGCCACTCTTATCGAGATACCTTGAAACCCTTAAGACTATGCTAGTGGAGCGTGGGTATAAGGGGCCAATACTACTCATGCAGAGCAATGGAGGTCTCGCATCCATAGATGTAGCCATAGAGAGGCCAGCGGTATTCATAGAGAGTGGGCCAGCCGCAGGGGCTATAGCTGTAGCCTACTATGCCAGCCTGGAAGGGATACGTAATGCTTTGGGCTTCGATATGGGTGGTACAACCGCAAAAGCATCGAGTATAGTGGGGGGAGAACCCTTGGTGGTAAGGGAATACGAGGTAGGAGCAAAGATCCACATGGGGAGGCCTCTAAGAGGCTCTGGATATCCGGTCAGATACCCCTATATAGACCTCGTAGAGGTAAGTGCAGGTGGGGGGACAATAGCATGGGTAGATCCTGGGGGAGCCATTAGAGTTGGACCAAAAAGCGCAGGCGCTGATCCAGGCCCTGCATGTTATGGACTTGGAGGAGATAAGCCCACTATAACTGATGCAAACTTCATCCTAGGCAGGCTTCCAGATAACCTAGCTGGCGGCAGGATCAGGCTTAGGAGGGATCTAGCCTTTAAGGCTATATCCGGGCTCGCCGATGAGGCTGGCCTAGATCCATTTGAGGCCGCATGGGCTATAGTCAGAATAGCTAATACTATAATGGGTAAGGCGTTGAGACTAGTCACTATAGAAAGGGGTTATGATCCCAGGGACTTCACGCTATTCGCATTCGGAGGGGCAGGACCTCTCCATGCAGTAGAGCTCGCAGAAGAGCTAGGGGTTAATAGTATAATCGTACCCCCCTACCCAGGTGTTTTCTCATCATTAGGTCTTCTAGTAGCTGATTATAGGCATGACTACTACAAGCCAGTGCTTGAAAGCGCATTTAGTAGTGGTGTGGAGGAAAAGGTGAATGATATCGCTGAGGAACTATCCTCAAAAGCCGTCTACACATTGATAAGTGAGGGTATCGGGCATGATAGGATTAGGGTAGTAGTAAGTCTAGACATGAGGTATAGGGGTCAGGCATACGACTTAACAGTACAGTATAGAGGCTCCCTGGATGAGGCTATAAGATCCTTTGAGAAGATACATGAGGCTAGATACGGTTACACAATGCCGGGTGAAGATATACTCGTTACAAGTGTTAGAGTCACCGGCTACGGGATAACAGTTAAACCCATGCTACCTAAGAGCAAGCCTAGAAGGGTAGAGGCTAGACCATATGGTTATAGAGAAGTATACTTTGGAGATGAGGGGTGGATCAACACCCCTATATATAAGAGAGAAAGACTAAGGCCTGGAGAAAACCTCCAAGGACCTGCTATAGTAGAAGGTTCTGATAGTACTATCGTTGTAACTCCAGGCTATACAGCACTAGTCAATGAAGACTACTCCCTCCTAGTAAGGAAGAATTGAGGTGGACTATATGCCTCTCGACGCTATATCCATTGAGGTCATAAGGAACTCGGCTATATTCATATCGGAAGAGATGGGTGTAGTATTAAGGGATACGGCGTTCAGCCCAAATATAAAGGATAGACTCGACCACTCGTGCGCCATTCTAGATGGGAGAGGTAACCTTGTAGCGCAAGCAGAACATATACCGGTTCACCTAGGAAGCATGAGTATAGGTGTGAAAAACCTAGTTGAATACGCTGAAAAGGAGGGTATAGAACTTGGCCCAGGGGATATATTATTAACGAATGATCCATACATATCGGGAACACACCTGAACGATCTCATGACGCTAAAACCAGTATACTTTAAAGGCAAGCTAGTAGCATATGTAGCGAATAAAGCGCATCACGTAGATGTAGGCGGAGTAGTGCCTGGAAGCATAGGCGGTGCCAGAGAGCTCAGAGAGGAGGGCTTAGTGATTGAGCCAGTGAAGATAGTGGAGAATGGACGTATAAGATGGGATCTAGTAAAGCTATTAGGGGCTAATGTGAGGACACCAAGGTACTTCAAGGGAGACCTCATGGCTCAAATTGCATCACTTAATGTAGGTGAAATTAGGCTCAAAGAATTAGCTGAAAAGTACGGTGGAGAGGGCTTACTGGAGGCATGGAGAGCTATACTAGACTATACAGAGAGATACACTAGAAGTAAGATTAAAGAGATCTCTATCAGCGCTTCTGGGAGCTATACAGACGTAGATTATATGGAGTTAGCCAATGGAGGCTTGGTAGAGATCAAGGTCAAATTAACCATTAGCAATGATGAGATACAAGTAGACTATGCAGGGACCTCGAAACAGGTTGATGAGCCCATAAATGCTGTCTACGGGGTAACAGTAGCAGCAACAGTATTTGCCTTGAAATCAACCATAGATCCGGATATGCCTATGAATCAAGGCTTCTTCAGGCCAGTAGTCATAGAAGCACCTAGGGGGAGCATTGTAAACCCTATTAAACCAGCCCCTGTAGGGGGAGGCAATGTTGAGACCAGCCAGAGAATAGCCGATGTGGTATTTAAAGCCCTAGCGAAGGCACTACCAGGGAGGGTTCCAGCAGCAAGCTGTGGTACAATGAGTAACGTTATGGTTGGCGGTAGGGGATGGGCATTTTATGAAACCAATGCATGTGGCTCTGGGGCAAGGCCTTGCTGTGACGGTGTAGACGGCGTACATACCAATATGACTAATACCCTAAACACTCCAATAGAGGTTATAGAAAGGGAATATCCCATACTATTCAGGGCATATGAGCTAAGGCCAGACAGTGGAGGTCCTGGCACCTATAGAGGCGGGCTAGGAATAATCAGGTCATTCACTGTACTAGAGGATAGAGTGACAGTCACGATATTTGCTGAGAGAGGCATAATCAGGCCATGGGGGCTCAATGGAGGAAAACCTGGTAGCGGGTTCGAGGCAGTGCTTACAAAAGCAACGGGAGAAATTATAGTGCTAAAGCCAAAGCAGACGGTTGAACTAGATAGGGGAGATACAATAACGATATACACTCCAGGAGGAGGGGGATATGGAGACCCGTGTAAAAGAGATAAAAAATTAATTGAGAGAGACTTAATGGATAACAGAATAACCAAATCATCAGCAGAAAAAGACTATTGTATGAATATGAACCGATAACCCTAATAAAATATCTAGATTCATAGATTACATATTTAACATAAATCTATAG
>WAQN01000034.1 GCA_015520195.1 Desulfurococcales archaeon
CAATTGATATACCCATCAATACTCTATAATTAACTTTATGGGTAGTGCTATGAATATAAAAGGCAATGACAATACCAGTTATATGCAGCGAGTAGCACTGTTAAAGGAACTGGATTCTATAGTTGACTTTTCTCGTTCCTCAATACAACTTGAGATACTGTTGTTAATGGCATTAGGCGACAAACCCTATAGAGTATCAGAATTTGTGGATATATTGGGAGAAAGAAGGAAGGCTATACTTGATGCTCTACGTAAACTTGAATTAAAGGGTCTTATAGCTAAGGGGAAGTGTTCGGAAAAGGAGACTTGTTATTCTCTATCTGAAAATGGAAAGCATTTCTCGGATGGTTTACGTAAATTAATCAACTTGGACAAGCATGTATACGAGTCTACATTGAAGGGTGATATGAAGAAGTTATCTATAAATATACGTATAGCATTGCAGAGGAGGCTTGTTGAGGTTTCATATGCTTATAAAGCTTTAATGGCCCTGTACTATGCTCCTAACAATATATTGCCTGTGGATCAGTTGTCGAGATTCCTTAATTTAAGTAGTGATAGGGTAAAGAGCTATCTCGACCTCTTCAGCATGCCCCCCTACAGGTTGTTTAGAAGGGTTCTTAAGCCTAATGGTACAGTATACTATCTACTAGATGAGGAGGGTAAGAGGATAGCATCGAAGATTCCTGAGATAACCAGGCTTAAATCATCACGTCTGTTATTAGCTATAGCTAGGAGGCTGAGTATGTATGATCCCCACAAGGCTTTTATAGTAATGGCTAGGACAAGCCTCATTCTCTCAATAGTTGCAGGGGCTCCAGTGCTATTCTTAGGTGAGAGCTTAGTGGTGAAACTAAGTGCGTTGGTCATGGTATCATTAACGGTGCTAGGTGTAGTTATACTGGATAGATACCTGAAGATATTCTAGCTTCTCCTGACTGATTAATTAGGGACGGTTCCCTCCATAGTTCTGTGTCCCACATAGCCCATACCAGTCATCTTGAATATATTATTATACACTAAATCGAGGCTCTTAGCAGGGTCTATAAGTCCCCTCTCTATCTTGTCTAATAGCTCCTCCATGCGTCTACTTGTTTCCTCCGTCACTAGGCTCTTATAATTCTCTACTAGTAGGTTATAGACGTTAATGCCCAATTTTGTCGGTATCAAGTATTTTGCTTTTCTGCTTTCTACTATGTATCCATGCCTCCTATTAGACTCTACAGCCTTAACATACGTGCTCGGCCTGCCTATCCCTTTCTCCTTCATCAGCCTCACTATGTCACCGCTTTTGAATAACCTTATCCTACTACTCCTATACACCTGTGCATCAACTACTCTTATCTTATACCCGGTATTAAGATTGTCAGCCCACTCTTCGATCTTTAACCCATAAACGGTGTTGAATCCATCACTGATTACTCTAGTTATCATGTGTTTATCCACAACCCTTTCATCGCCTAGTACGAATGTTGCATGTACTTCCCTAACCTGAGCTTCTCTCATCTGGCTTGCAATGAACCTCCTGAATATCAAGTCGTATAGCCTATAGTGGGCTCTATAGAGTTTGATGGGTACCTTGAGGCTTCCTTCTAGTATCTTCTCTTCTATAGCCGTCGTGTCTAAGGGCTTTGTGGGCCTTATTGCTTCGTGTGCCCCTCCATCCCCCCATTTCCTTGGGATATAGTATTCTAGCATGCCTTTAGAGTCGAGGTATGCTTTTGCTATGCCTAGTCCAGCCGTTGATATCCTAGTTGAATCTGTTCTATGATAAGTTATTAAGCCGCTTTCAAACAGGTCCTGGGCTAGTTTCATAGTCAAGCTTGCAGAGTATTTTAGCTTCAGGGAAGCGTCATAGATTAATGAATCGGTCGTGTAAGGTGGTGGGGGATTCACGGTTTTCACGGTGTAGCTTGCATTACTTACAGTAACATACTCTAGATTCTTCAGGGTATCAACCTCATCTTTGTCGTCTACAAATATGCTTATATATCCATTATTTTCTAGAGTTAATACTACCAAATATCCCCTGTTACTTTTCCATTCATTGTATCTATCTACTATCCACCCTAAGACTGGCGTTTGCACCCTCCCAGCGCCAAGCCATTTCTTATTAAATGTGTCCCATAGGATTCTGCTTAGAGAGAAGCCAATCCATCTATCCTCTATCCTCCTCACTATCTGGGCATAGACCTGCATTTTATCTATAGGGCCAGCTGTTTTAAGCGATTTAAGTACAGTCTCCTTAGTGACTTCATGGAATCTTGCTCTTACAATGTTCCTGTTATAAGGTTTAAGTGCGATATATATATCCCATGCTATCTTCTCTCCTTCCCTGTCAGGATCAGTCGCTATAACTACTTTGTCAACCTCCATTGCTAGTTTTCTAATGGCATTAATCCTAGACTTAGAATCTAGTATGTTGGGGCTACCGCATCTGGGACATGGAGGTGACGCTGAGAACGTGTATCCACAGTTCATACACTTTTTAATCGTATCGTAGACTGGAATGTACTTATTGTTGATAACTATTACTCCATGCTCTGAGCCCTCCTCATCTAACGCTAGGTCAAACATGTGACCCTTAGTTGATGTAATATTTAATATGTATACTCTACCGTTGTCAACGTCCACAGCGCTAGTCTCATATATAGTTAGATGGCCTAGTCTCCTCTTGGAGGGCTTGCCCCAGAACCATGCTATAGTCTTAGCTTTAGTTGGAGATTCGACTAGTAATAATAGAGTTTCAACAGATACGCTTTTACCTCCGCTTCCCCTAGACTCATTAATCTCCTCGATTATTTTACCTAAATCTAATTTACCATACTCCAACAGTTTAGAGGTAGTATACCATGATAGCCTCTCTTCTAGCGCATCAACTAACTCTTTATGCTTCTCTATTATTATACTAAGCCCAAGCGTCATTTTACCCCTAAGGAGTCTGCTAGTCCTACCACTGGCTTGAAGATATGTGGGTGCATCAGGTATGTACATGTATAAGTTATCTTCAAGTGTAAATACTATTCCACCAATCCTAAGTATCTTTCTATCAGCCTCACCTACAATCGATGCTATCTTACTTACAGCATAACTTAACGCTGTATTAACCAGGCCAGCTGCCTCAGCCAGTAGACCCTCAGCCTTGATCTTACCCCTAGCGGCTAATGTTATAAGCATCGGGTCACTTATTTTATCTAAGACCTCCTTGAGCCTACGTAAGTAGTTATCTGCTACCTCATCACCCTTGCTGCTAAGATACATTAAGACGCGTATAAGGCGTCTCACATTGAATAAAGCCTCATAGGCGTTAATCTTTCTAGAGGGGACTCCAACGAATATTGCATATCTAACAGCTTCAGGGAGATCTATCCCCCTAACTATTACTCCATAACGCGATGCAACACCCACTATGACATCCACCTTTCCCTGGCTGAGCGCCTCTATAGCTCTACGAGAGGATGTTAGTGCCTGAGTTACGCTTATACCAGCAATCTTAAGCTTCTCTACTAGTAGCTTAGCTACGCTTTTTCCATATGATTGGCTGACGAATACTATGCCTCCCTTGCCCAGCCTCCTCACTATGTCTATTATAGCCTGAACCGGCTCCTCTGTTATGAGATAGGAGTCAACCACATTCCTCATGTAATCCGTTGCTCCCCCAACTTCGAAGCCGAGTAGTTCTTTGAAGATTAGGTGTTTTACACCCCTAGGTCTCCCGGTGGCTGATGCTATGACTAGCTGGGATGTTAGTGGATATTGTTTACCCCTTAATTCATTTGTAAGCTCGGCTATCTTCCTTTGGAGTTCCTCTATCCTAGCATTATTTCCCGTGGATATAGCATTGTATAGTTTTAATTTAGCGTTAACAAGCATATAGGCTACTCTTATTACGTCCTCGCTTATACCCATGAGTAGTAGTACTCTATCTATGTTCCTACTGTTTCTTAATATACTGTCAACGTCATCAACTATAACTAAATTGAAGGGAGAGAATCTTGCTAGATCATTGAATCTTTTCTGAAGAAATCCAGTCGTCACTACAAGAACCTTGAAGTCGCCATCATAAACGGCTTTTAGCATATCCTCCTTCAGCTTTCTACCCATACTAGAATAATAGTAGGCTATTTTATCACTGCCTAGCAGCGATGTGAGCCTAGATGCTACCTGTCTAACGATGTTCTCCGTAGGGGCTAGATAGAGAACCCTCCATCCATGCCTCTCCACTCTATACGCTGTATACACCATGAGTAGGGTAGTCTTACCAACCCCGGTGGGAGCTATTATAGCTAGATTATCCATCTGCAACAAGCGTTTAGCCCAGCTACCCTGAGCGCTCCAAAGGTTATATCCAAGCTTTCTCCTAAAATACTCCTTGAACTCAGAGAAGTCTTTCTCAAGAGAGGAGATCCAGAGATATCCAAGTAGTTTACCTGACTTAAGCAATAAATTCTCAACTTCAATAGGATTAGATGCATCAACCTCGCCGGATAGGCATCTACTGCATGGTAGCCCGGCTTCCAGCCTATCATGTGTTATTGGACCCTTACAGTTAGGACACAATCCACGATAAAGCGCTGTTACCCCACTCAAAGCTCCCACCAGGGCATTAATGCCATAATATCATTCCACTACCATGATAAACTTGGAATGGAATTGTAGGGGGCATACCTGGTGTTACCAGGTAAATCTTAGCCAAGGAAGCAAACTCCTCACAAGCTACAAAGGGAAACTGATTAAACCCTCATAGAATAAAATATAGACATCTAATGGGTGGGCCTATGACGCTCCCTGTAGGATGGGGGCTGGGATGAATAGGCCACTCCCGGCCTTCCCTTAGATTTCATGGGTTTTTAGGTATAGTTTGCGGCCTACTCTGAAAGGTGGATTTTTAATCTGACCCTCGAAACCATGGCTATTGGATTTGGGATTTGAAGGGTTGGTAATGCTAATGGGGGGTGCTTGTATGGCCAGTTATAGTATTAGGGCTGTAGTTCTTCATTTAAGTAATTCCGTATTCAAGGGTAATGTGGTCGAGCTCATAGACGATAAGATAAGTAGGTTATTGGAGCTGCGCGATGAGTTGTCCAGCGGATTTGACTTGGATATTGGGATGGTTCGTATTACCCTGCCTGATACCAAGCCTGGTGAGGGTAGTGATTTGGCCGTTAAACTTGGAAAGATCGCTGGTGAATACAGCAATGCTATTATATCTATAGGCGGAATCAGTTCTAGGGATCCTAGGCTCGAAGAGGTTATTGAGAGTGTAGTATCTAATAGCTTATTCGCGTCAATCATGCTTGAGGAGCTCAACTGGGATGAGGCCGTTAAAGTGTCTGAGATTATCCACCATATATCTGGGTTAGATCACAACTATCCAGTTAATATAGGGGTGAATCTACTAGGCAAGCATATAGTGACTCCGTACTTCCCGTTAAGCAGTTCACCTGGACATAGCGATTTAGTTACGGTTGCGTTAACCTATCCAAATTACCTAACTGAAGGTTACAGGAGAGGGGGGTACAGGGGTCTAGTAGATGCTGTTACTAGGGCTGGTGGTATGGCTGAGAAGATAGCCTTAGAAGCTTCATCCAGGTTAAACGCCGAGTACGGCGGGGTTGATCTGAGTGTTGCACCCTGGATGAGTGAATCCACGTTAGGTCTAGTTGAGCAGGTAGCTGGGACTAGGATGCCGCAGCCTGGATTCTCATGGGGGATCTACCTGGTCAATAGGGCTTTAAAGGACGCAGGAAGTAATCTTAGGTTGACTACAGGATTCAATGAGGTTCAACTCCCTATAGCTGAGGACTTGAAGTTAAAGGCAAGGGCTAGTGAGGGGGATTTAAGAGCCCGTGACTTGGCTAGATTCGCTGGGGTATGCCTGGCTGGCTTGGATCTTGCAGTGGTTCCAGCTGATGTCAATGGCGTTGCAGGGTTGATCCTTGAGACGGGTGCTTATGCAAGGTCTAAGGATAGGGTGCTGGGCTTGAGGATCATCCCTGTTGAAGGTGTAGAACCCGGCGATAAAGTCTACCTAGACAGGTTTGGGGAGACGCCTGTTATAGAGATATGAAGGAGGCCAGTTATATACTATTCCAGAGGTCATTTAGCCTAGCGAAGACTCTATTCTCCCTTCTAGATTTCACCATTAATCCCACTGGAACTTTGTCTAGGGGATCCTCAGCTAGTATCATGTAATTGTGCTTTGACGCTACCAGGTCAACGAGTATATGCCTATGCTCTTTTACCTTAACTATCCCTGATTCGATGTGGAGCTCTAGGCCTTCAATGCTAGTGGCTGGGTGGATTAGGATCCTTATATCGCCGACAATGGTGGCTAGCGAGTCAACAAGCTTCTTGACGATGATCTTATGCCTAACCAGTGTATCTATAACTGTCATGTAAATCCTATCAGCCTCTCTCATCGAGTCCACCAGAGCCGATATCACGGCATACGAGTTCCTCACTGAGGCCGTTCCCGGCTCCTCTCCCCTCTCATATGCAAGCTCCTCTAGCCTATCTGCAACCTCTAGTATGAGTGACGCTCTCCTCCTACTCTCCTCTTCAATCCTAGCTATCATTGCAGTTGCAACCGCTCTCGGCGAAAGGGGTTTATACCAGCCCTTAGGATCCTCCATAGCGAGGCCTTTCGCCTCAAGCACTCTAACCACGTCATATATCCTTGGTAGTGGGACCCCGCTTAGCGCGCTAGCCTCCCTAGGATTACTTGCCCCCTGTAGAAGGGCTATATACAGCCTTGCCTCGTATAATGTGAGGTCTAATGCCTTCCTAAGCTTTTCAACTATATCCGATGTCACCGCTTCATCCTCCATATACAAAGACATTCGTATTGATATTATTGAATTTAGCAGTTAATCTTACTAGCGCATTCAAGGAAGCTGTAGAGCTTCTCCTTATACACTTTAAGCAAGTCACATAGCGCTAGCAGTGTGTCACAACTGGCCGGGAGAGACACGTGGATCTTATCACCAGCACCTACAGTCACATGATAACCGCCAGCCCTATACCTCCTATAGCCAAGCTTTGAGAACCCACTCCTATCACCACAGCCAACTAGAGCCTCAGCAGTATCTATATCCCTAGCTACAAAGTGAATTATAGGTGGCTGAAGGCTAACCCAATAATAGAACATAGAATCATAGCCAAGATGAGAATAGCCACAGACATTCAATCTACACCCCCCAGGATCATGCCAGCCATCCAGGATCCTAGCATCCCTCTTACTCCTAAAATCACTAGAATAAATAACAACCACACGCCCACTACAACTACTAGTAGTAAACAAACACCCAAACCTATTCAATGAAACCAGATAACCAACAATATCATCATCAACCCTACCCCGACTTATGTCGTCCAAAAGCCTACCAATAAAGAACCCCCTGACAACATCAAAATCCTCCAACAAACAAACACCCAAGTTAAAGAGGAAACTATAAAATAAAAACAATTACATGGCGGCGGGGCCCCCTTGGTAGCGGGGGGTGGATTCTCCCGGAGCCACCTACACCCCTCACGGAGGGGTGCAGGCTGCCCCGTTTTGAACCACCGACCTCGGGCTAGATTCCCGTATGCGGGATGTCTCTCCGAGGCCCCAGCGGCTCGGCCAAGTTTCTATTAATCTAACCCATAGCTTATAAACGTTATTCCCATAGAACTATTATACCAAGTTAACCTCGACTTTTCTAGGGAATTAATCATACATTTAATAAACAATATACGCTTTAACTATAGTGTATAAACTATTAATCGCTTTCTCAAATACCACCCCATGTAGTATTCATGATTTAGTTTTCATTATAATTGATAATTATAAAACTAGGGGTAGGGCCGAGCCGCTGGGCTCCTATGAGCTTCGCGGGGTAGGGGGTTGCCGCCCCAGGAATTTAATACTCTTAGGCTGGCCCTATTTAAGTTTTCTAGTGGAATAGTGGAATTGTTTAGTTC
>WAQN01000035.1 GCA_015520195.1 Desulfurococcales archaeon
GCTAGGAGGAGGTAAGGACTCCCACACTAAGCATTATTATACCCTAGCACGACCCTGCCTACACGTCAAAGAGGCTCGCCTGAGCAGGGTTGCCTGCGGTTTCTGGGTTGTAGGTCTTTCGTGGCCTCCTCGAGTTCTATTCTCGCCTCTAAGGGGCTGTGGGGGTGCTAGTGCTGTTTACACCCGCCAAGGCTTATAAGCTTCCACCGCTTACTAGGCGTGTTGATGACCCCGGGTTCCCGATACCCGCTCCCCGGGTCTACGCGCTCCCAGAGCTAAGGTACCTGGGTGTAATGGAGAGCAGGCTATGGGAGACGAGCCAGGTCATGGCTACTACCTGGGTCTACTACAAGAGAGTAGAGGCCCTAGACTACACCGAAGGCAGGAGACCGTCTAAAGTCATAGTGGCCCGCGGCCCGAGACTCCAAGCACCAAGCTGGAGAGGACTACTCAAGACTCATCCTCTCTCATGGACTAAATGAATCTAAGGAGACTAGATGCACTCAAATCATATTAAAGTCCTTAATGGAAGCAGCTCCATCCCTATTTCTATCCTAGTCTGAGAGCGCCTTTATTCACTCCTCATATTTATATAATTTATAATAATTATAATCTTGATTTTCCGCGAGCTTAATAGCTTACAAGAACCTCGTACTCATGATTAATTAATATAATTTTTACTACATAATAAAGGCTTAAAAGCTTTTTATGTTAATTATTTTTAATATCATTAAATATCATTAATCTATATTAACCTTATTTTATAATTATTGAATTAAGGGACCCCTTTATGAGGGTACCCCTTGAAAGAAAAGCCTTAATTGCTGGTACCTTAATATTATTAATGTTAATACCAATTAACATAATATATTATTACGGAAGTTTTAATCCCATAATTCATTCGGGTATTAAAAAGCACTTAGTTTATATCGATAAAAATATACTTGTGACCTGGAAGCCTGGAGGATCACCTAAACTAAAAATTACCGTTACAGATAAGAATGGAAAACCAATAGAGTTTAGCGCATTAATAACTATACCAACGTTAAAAGGATTTGAGGAAATAGATAGAATAAAGGGAAAGGGATCTATTACGGCTGATCTATCAAATCATATATCAAAATTAAGCAGGCTACTAAATAGTCTAGGATGGAAGCCTCACGAGGCTCAATTTTCAATACTTACAATAATAACTACCGCTAAAATCAGTAATGAGACCATAGATTTGGAAACAATGTTCACTACTATACCATTACCTCCAGCATTTACCAATGGCACCGTTGAAGCTCATTTGATTTTCAATCCCATTTTTAAATATAAAGTTAATATAACTAATGAAACACAGGGCACTCAACAATTTAAGGCTGAGACTCAGTGGACCCCGTCGCAACCGCCAAGTACTTTTGGTGACTATTGTGACTACGTTGATCCAGTCTCAGGTGCCTATAGTTGTTATTCTTGGAAACTAAATGAAACACTATATGTCGGCGACAATGTCATACCAAGTCAAATAACAATTGTAAGTGATGTAGACGCTAATAATATTGGCATGATACAACACCTCTCCATCATACAACTTGATAGAACTATAAGTAGAAAATTATCATTTGATATGAGTATAGGTATACCTAGCTCGGGAGGAAGCTTGGCCGAAATACAAGTCCCTGGACCCGGGTTTACACTAACATTAGGGGATAACGAGGAATCTAGATTATTATATAAATTAATATGTAGTTTTTATAATAAGGTAGCAACAGATCACTCAGAGTGCACGTATGTCAAGGATACGTATGACTTTATATTGCAGCCATTCACAGGTAACATGGTCGTTGCTAGTGGGTTTAGAGGTAAAATTTATGTGGTTAAATATGTTTTCGTGCATGAAGAGTTTCCTGGAATAGAGACTGTATTGAATGAATCTATAGCTATATGGTTCGCTCCTTATGCTAAATCTGTTGATGGAGTAAATTATATAGATTATTATGTAGAATTAGACCCAATAGATGATATGGGAGAGCTTGAGGAGATAATTCGGTTGTTAACATCGAATTATAAAGAAAAAGTTCTACCTACAGAATTTGAAATTACTCACATTGTAAGTGGGGATACAGCAATTCAGGTATCTGCTGGCTCTACCAGAGAGTTTGGTATAGGAATACCCGCTGGTCTGATAGCATTGGTTGCTGGTGGACTATGGGAGTTAGCACCCATTCTTCTACTTCTAAACGTGGGTATTAACCTTCACACGGATTACATTGAGGCTTATTCCCTCGTGGTTCAGCAGATGTATCAAGGTTTATATTACAAAAGTGTAAATTATACTTCTAGTTATTATGAAGTTCCCAAGCCTTATTTGATAACTAATACTGACTCATATATTAAAGTACCTCTTCTGGTAATCAGACCTGGAGCAGGAGCTCTAGAGGTTACTTATGCTGGAGGAGCTGGATCTGGCAATTGGTCTCTAAGTGCTAGCAACGAAGGTGGTAATGTTAAGCTTTATGCTGAGTCTCTAGGTGAGGGCTCTGGCCCAATACCCTATCAAATGATACTTGATACGTTATCTACTGGAACATCTGAGAGTAGCGCAGTCGTAGAATATGTTATTAAGCCCAATTGGCCTATTAGTAAATATTATTATCTTTATAAAATAAATTATACTATAAATGCTTTCTATGACGAGTACGCTAAGTTCGTTGTTGAAGCTAGGATAATTGACCCTGAAGGATTTATAGTAGACGAGGCATATTCCGAGCATCCACTCTATAGTGGTGCAGGTGAAGTACTCATTAATGGCACGTTATATTTGCGCTTAGACAACGATTATAGAGGCAAGGAATTATTACTTATAATAGAGTTTAAAGCGGTAGCCTGGTACAACGAGGACTTATATGCATTAGCTGATGCGTATAGTGTAAATTATGGCATCAACTACACGCTGAGAGTCGATGTTATAAATAGATACGCTGGAACAAAGCCTTACTAATTAATTGTAAAGTCTAATATTTTAAGATAGAGCTTTCTTTCTTAGTGTTCCGGTCATTCCAAATAACTTATTGATGAAATAGATTATTCTCTCGACTAGCGCTATAAATTTCTCGGCTACACTCGACGTTATCTCCTTTCAAGCTTTTCTGAGGCCACATTTAGGGTACCTCGCTTATGATAGAGTAAGGCGATAATTCCACTAGGAAGTTAAGCGTCTTCCCGTTGAGCCTTAGCTTCGTTTTTTCTCTAGTAACTTTAAGAGGTCACGTGTCCAGGGATCCTGGGCATAGCAATACTAACATCTAGGTAAGCTGTCAGGCAGCCAGCCTGGCTCCTATGGACGCTCTGCTACTGGTGGCCTTCAGTATAATACTGTAGGCTTGGGGCGGTGTAGAGGCTGCTAGGAGCATAATGATAGCCTGGATCGCTAGCGGATGTGGATCCTCGAGATAAATCTCATGAGCTTAACAGGTCGTGTGATCCAGGGTCATTGGTACACTGCATTATGTACATAGCCTTCCCTATCACGCTCAGGGTATATATGCTCGGGATACTACTTGGTAGTAATATCTCGATAATATTCCCCCATAGAGCTAACTATAATTACTGGCATAACATACATGCTAAGCTTCACCTTCCTCTTTTAAGGCCAGTACTGGGGGGGCTCGGTCTCTCTTATCTTATCCTCGTCGCTGAACCTCCACTTCCCCCTAAGGTCTAGTATGACTATCCCGAGCTCCCCTCCCAGTTTATCGCTTATTAGGACCTCGTACTCGTGACTCGATATCATTATGTCGCACCTGACAGGGCCCACAGTCCTATCCCCGGCTTCGACGTACACCTCGGCAGCGCCTGGCACCATGTAGTTCCTCACCGGGCCGCCTGCGGTACCAACCTCCACTAGGTAGGCCTCTGGGGGTGGGGGCCAGAGTCCGAGCTTAGCCGCTAGGCTACGGGGAATGAGGAGCTGGGGGGTCTCAGCCTCGAAGCCTGAGTTCACCAGAGCCGACGTCACTACCTCGCCCCCACTACTCCTTATCCTCAGCTTCACCCTCACAGCCACGCCTGACCGCACCCCTTAATGGGTATATGTGGCCGATCCTACGCCTCAAGGGGTATATGTGGCCGATCCTAACCGATGGCCTCAACCGCCTCGGAGAACCCAATGCGGGCCAGCCTCCAGCATCAAAGTATAGCCTATGTAGCCGGGAGTATTAACCGTGATTATGGCTCCTCCGGAGGGCTATGCCTGTGGAATCGCTAATTATAGCTAACTGCATTTAATTCGATTCACACATTGTAGAGAGGGTTTGAGCAATTATACAGAATCTGGTCCCCCAGTAGTAATCTGTAAGTCTGCAAGTGTCACTGAGGACTGTAAGATCTAGGTTAAGAGGCCCGAGCCGGAAACAGCCGCTACCTGGGAGGGGATCAAGTGTTTTTCAAGGGGGAACAGGAGAAGCGTTGAGTAAACTCTAGGGAGCCCCTAACCCTTTACCCTGGGAATGCCTTGGGTATAGGGGTTGAGAGTGATATCCGCAGGATGACATGCAAAGCCGTAGCCCACGGATCCCTTCCCGCGAAATACCCGCGAAATGCAAGAGTAAGTTATTGAAACCCATAGGTGCTACTATAAGCTACATTGGCCTAGGACTATTCTATACCATTAAGCTGAGCTGTAGCTCCGTGTATAGCGTGGTTTCCGTTCTAGTTGTTGGAACACCCTCTTGTAGAGTACAAGGGGGTGTTACGCCTAGTCCTTTGGGGGTGTTCGAGGGCCTAGAGCTATAACTTGTTGATTAAAACTGTAGCCTTGGGTCGAAGTGGTGTGGAGCCGTGGGCTCGAAGAGGTTATACGCCGCTCTAGCGATCCTAGCCCTTATGTTCATGGCTACCTATATTATAGGCTCAGGCGGTGTGACCCCCGGTCTAGTAGAAGCTGGTCCCCAGCTGTCGGATCCCACCGCAACGACTACGTACATCACCATCACGACGACTATACCGCCGGGGACCACCGTTACGCCTGAGTGTAGTAATGTATCGGTAATCAAGGCCGTACGAGAGGATGGAGTCTTATACGTCATGACGCTCATCAGGCAGTGTTCAGACGAGGATAGAGGAGTATCCCTGCATCTCGAGTTATCCCTGAGGGAGAGTGGCCAGGGCCTAAGCGGCTTCCTCGAGACCTGGGTCGAGGGTATCCAGGCTGAGGTTAGAGCTCATAGGGTCCCCGTTAGTGTACTCCTAAATGTTGGTGGTAAATGGCTCCCCCTAGTAGAGGCTTCGGGCGAGCTGGTTGACGCTACAGGAGGCTACTCCTTCAGAGTTGAAGTGGAGGCGAGCTCAGTATCCTCTGTGAGTAATGTCTCGGAGGTTAAAGTGTACTCCCCCATAGTCGTTGAGGGGGAGAGTCTAGTCTTAGAGGCTTCTGGGGCTGTGAGTGAATACACGCCCCCATGCAGCGCCTTGCTCTCAATAGAATTTAATCGAACAGAGACTAAGCTAGCCGTGCCCGAGGATACTAGGAGGCTGAGCCTCGAAATATCCACTGGAAACTTCAGCGCCAACGTATTAGCTATGCAGGCCGAGGGCTATGTGCACGTGGAGATATCCCTGAGTATAGCAGCTTCACGGGAGGCGCTGGGCTCCGCTGGTGAGAGGTTAGCGCGGATACCAGGCTGGCTGAGCCTGCACGAGCTAATCGAGGGCCTCACACAGGAGGATGTTAACGCCGTATCTAAGCTTATATGGGACATAGTACCCAGGCTATGCGGTGGAGGGGAGCCTAGCTACGCGGTGATATACTGGAATGGCGAGACATGGAACTCCTCCATAAAGGCCCTACCACCACCCATACCCACATCAACAGCCACACCGACCCCCACACGAACCACAACATCTACGGTGACGAGTACTACAATGGGAACATTAGAGGCAGCACAGAAAATCCGTACCGAGGAGTACCAGCGCGCAGGAACCAGTAGGCCTCTCCACCCAGGCCTGGGATCCCCAGAGAAGCTAGCGGAGACCAGCCTACCTAGTTGGATGAAGTTGTTGCTAGCAGCATTCGCGGGTTTAGTAGCTGCTATAGCCTCTTATATTATACTAGTAATTAGGGTTTAGAAGTGCGGCTAAGCCGCTATTATATCTTTGAAACCCTCATATTTTAGATACTCCGAATACAGGATAGGATCCCCTAAATAGTTAACTGTAGTTTAGGGCCTATACATTAGGGTTGGCAATAGCTTCTAGGTTGTGGGTCTTTTAAGGGTTTATGTATATATCTTGAAACTTATGGGTCCCAGTACGCTTGCTTGTTAGTGACTCCTGGCTTCCTCCCCAAGGCCTGCTGTGGGCCTCGGGAGCCAGGGGAAACCGTGATGAACCAGCCTACGGAGGACCCCGAGAGGCATTAGGCGGGGAACGGTTCTCTGGCGAGTGCATCTATGCTTACCCTTTACATAAACAAAAAAGTTCTATTAAAGGAGATATGAATATTTAATATAATTGTTTTAAACATTTCATCTTGAATACATGTTTCTCTTATTCTGTGATTAAGTTGCATTTTGTGTTTACGTATATAGTATAGATTAAGCCTTTTTAACTTTATATTATTGGCCCATTAACCGGGTGCGAAGTATTGGCCAGTATATTGGAGTGGTCGCTAGCGCCTATAATAATGGGTTTCATAGCTGGGGCCACGGTATTCCTAGGCACTCTGCCCTTCCCTATTATAGCTAGGAGAGCTGGCCTTAGGGGTGTTGGGCTACTGCAAGCGCTCTCGGGGGGTGTTTTGGCGTATTTAGCCTTAGAGGTTGGAGCGGCGGTCTCCGAGTATGTTGAGAGCCTGGCTTCTCCGGCGACCCTCAGGGAATTCCTCATAGCCTCTCTAAGCACGACTGTAGCTCTATTGGGTACGTGGTATATGCTGAGCGCCAGCGAGAACTGGGGTGGCATAGACGCCCTGGTTAGGTCATCTTTGCTAAAGGCTATTAGCATAGATTCCGCTGCGAGGCCAGCTGCTTACAAGGCGCTATCGATGGCTGGGAGGACCTCAGTAATAGTAGCTCTAGGGCTTGGAATACATAATGTGGGCGAGGGATTCGCAATAGCAGCTGCCCTACTCGGCGGAGCGGTAGCTAGCGCTGTACTCTTCACTATAGGATTCGCCATACACAACTTTACCGAGGGATTCGCAATAGCTGGCCCCTTAACCGGTGAGGCTGGGAAAATACATAAGATGCCACTAGGCTTCCTGGCAATAACAGCAGCTATAGCAGCCCTCCCAACAATGGCTGGAGCCTCCATATACTATATCGCACCTCCCAGTGACATGTTGGTAGCGCTACTCAATACCATAGCTGAGGCCTCACTAGTCTATGCACTAATACGCGTAAACCTCTCAGCACTAGGAAAGCTAGGAGGACCCAGCAGCCCGCTCTTCTGGACAGCACTAGGCTTAGGAGTAGCACTAACCTATGGCATAGAGTCAATGGTACTACTAGCCCTGGCAACCTAGCATATCTAAGAACTTAAGCGTGATCCATACACAGCTCCATAAATTCCCCTCAGAGCCGCTCAGACCAGCAACACTAACAGCACTTACAGCGGTGTATGCAAAGTCGCCAAGGCGGCCCCTGGTTACTATAACTACTAACACCATTAACTGAGCCGTTCACCTAAGCCGTGCCTTCATATTTCGAATTGCAATGGCCTGGCTCATCACGGTCTCCCCGGGGCAAGCTACGGGAGCAGGGCTCTCCCCGCCCACCCCGGGTGGCACCAATAAATCTATAACGCTGTCCTTGCCCAATTAAATCTCATGGTGTAGAAAGACACAACCCAACACAGAAAACTATAATCTAATGCTTCTGCCCCAATAGCAGTAATACTGACCCTCAAGGACGATCAAACGAGCCACAAGTAAGTTCAGAATAGAGACTTCTGGAGACGGATGAGCTTATCGGGAGATGATCGTCTATCATTATATTATTAGCTCCTTAAGCGGCGTTTCATATAATGCCTCTGCTAGTTTGAATTAAGTCTTTATCCTAGTAAATGCTGTGATGCCACTTTACAATAGGATTTAATATGGGAATTTTTAATTGCATTCGAAAGAAATACATTAGTCCGGGTGTATGGCGTGAGTAAGGTTATCGAGGCTATATACGAGAAGGGCATACTACGCCCTTTAGAGAAGCTTGATTTACCCGAGGGTACCCGGGTAAGGCTTAGGATTGAGGGAATCTATGGACTACTAAAGGACTGGGAGATCGACGCTCAGAAGCTCATTAAAGCTTAAAGTGCCACGAAGCTCTCAGCCTAATATTTAAATAAAATGCTAGGTCTCTCTCGGAGCCCCCGAGACTTCATAGCAGGTCCACACTCGATAGTGATGGGAAAAAACGTGCCAGACGAACCCGGCGGACGGTGAACGCTCCTCTAGGCATTACCTGCTTTAGATTTCCCATCGTTTTACAAAATATTAGCCACTCAGTAAAGAGGAGCATACTCGTGATGCTTATTACTGGGATTGAGCGACCAGTGTAGATCGCGGGTAGGACCGCTTGAATTACGCCGAACCCCGGTATGAGCGACATAAAAGGGGCTAATGTAGTTGAGGCTGACTCTATGTATTCCAATAAGCGGGAAGCAATATCCCCTAAACCGAGGATCCTACCCACTAAACCCTCTAGCAACAGGCATAGAATAGCGTAGTCGACAATCCCCCTAACCATTACGCTCTGACCTAGCAGGGGAAATAGTAGCAGGAATCTATACGGTTTCCTCTTGAACTTGCCCCAGAACGCCGCCAATATTAGGCCGATGCCTGGATAAAGGAGGAAAGCTGTGGCCACGTGAAATATGAGGCCCAGGAACCCAATTATAGCCATGGGCACGCCTAATGCCCCGGCGAGTACGGTAGTGAACCAGTAAAGCTTAGGGTATACTCTGGCGATGTCGATGTCGCCGATGAGGGAGTCGAAGGCCCTGATGGTGAGCTGGGCGTATTTGAGGTATAGTGCCGGGTAAACGAGGAACGTATACGAGAATACGATTAATTCTAGAGTAGAGGCTATTCTATAAGCGCTATTATGCTCCAATGCGTAATCCCAGAGTGTATCTAAGAACGAGTAATCGAGATATATCTCTACAGTAACCCAGAACGCCAGCGAATAAGTAAGGAGGTAGACATATACTCTACTCCAGATTAGGCGGGGCCTAGCCGCAAGAACAGCTAACACAACTACTGCCAGCACCAGGAAAGCTAGCGGAGTATAAATAAGTCTAGACTCAAATGGGCCGATCTCAACCCTAATGTGGAAAGCCTCGACAAACAAGCCGAACAATAAGAGTGCGATGACATATAAAGAAAAACTTCTTAAATACCTATAATGTTGCTGGTAAAACGCCACATTAAATTCACCAAGGCCTCGAGGGGGCAGCATAATACAGATACGTGGCCTCCTCGTTCCCAGTTTCCCTTACAGGCTTACTATAATCACAACTATAACCCTCTCTTCCAGTAGCGTTACTTAATATAATATCTCCAAACCTCTCAGCCTCATACTTGCTCTCGTTAATCTTAACGTAGGGACGAGAATACTTTATTAATCATATGAATGCCCACCGAGGTTCTGTTAGTAATTACAATAACAAAAATCATAGTTAAGCTTTACTATACTTATTTATATATTTTAGTAAATTGCCCTTCTCGATTAAGGCTGTTTAATGACATAACTCTTAATTCCTGCAAGAGGTATTAGCGTGTTAGCTTCTCTATCAATTGTGATACCCGCGCTGTCTCAAAGGGGCCATGGCAAGATATACTCTTACACGATTTAGCAGATAAGGGCATAATTTAAGGTGAAGAGCTTCATTCGGGATCCCTCGGGGGAAGCTATGGTCTTAGCTGCGGTCTAGGCTGAATGGTGATATTTGGTCGCCGTATCTGGATCTGGCTTGTTTTAGTCTCTCTTTCTGCTTTCTGAGTTCTTCTAGGGCTTCTCTTGGGGTGTCTGGTATTTCCTTGTATATTGCTAGGATCCTCTCGAGTTTTGCTAGGTGTTGTGAGATCCTTACTGTGAACTGTTTCTCGTAGTCCTCCTCCCTGTACTCC
>WAQN01000036.1 GCA_015520195.1 Desulfurococcales archaeon
GTGTAGAGGATCTCCTAAGAATAACTTTAGGAGGTGAAGCCTTGTTGAGGTCTGGGATGGCCCAAATCTCAGCTACAGCCATAGCTCTACTAATAATAGGCTTAATAATAGGACTAGCCGTTGGATATCTAGCAGCCCCTGGTAAGACCACAGAGACCGTAACAGAGACGGTGGGAGCAGGAGAGACAGTTACCACTACAATAGTAGAGACAGTTACACAGGCAGCTGGGGGAGAGGGCACAATAACTATAAAGGCTTGGGCATCAGGCTCGCCAGTAGACACTACTAGAGTAGAAAATATTAAGAGGGCAGCTGATATCCTCAACCAGATGCTGGCTGCGGCAGGCGTTAATGTGAGGATCCAGGTCGAAACCCAGTTCTTCAGAGGAGACTATATGGATAAGCTAACAGCAGCGTTCTCCGCTGGAGAGGCGCCTGATATAATAGCTATGAAGAACCTGCCCGCGCTAGTGGATGGAGGATACGTTATAGCCCTAGACGAGTATGTACAGAAATACCAGAAACTGCTGGAGGATGTGTATCCAGCACTCTGGAATGCAGTCAAATATAAGGGTCGTATATGGGCTCTGCCACAGGACACCGAGGCAAGACCACTATACTTCAGGAAGGATGTCCTAAGACAACTAGGATGGAGTGAGGAGGAAATAAATGCTCTTCCGGAAAAAATAAGGAGGGGAGAAGTAACACTCCAGGACCTAATTCAGGTGGCAAAGCAGGCTAAAGAGAAGGGCCTCGTAGAATGGGGCTTCTATCACAGGCCTAACTGGGGAGGAACTCCATTCCTAATACTCTATTACCAGTATGGAGGGGTAGCCCAGGATCCAAACACCGGCAAGCTGGTGTTGGATAGGAATGCAGCTCTAAAGACACTAGAGTTACTATACAAGATGGCTCAGGAGGACAAAGTGCTCCCAGAAACAATGATCGGGACCGACTGGAGAACCATACACAGCGACTTCGTTAATGGAAGAGTATTATTCTGGTTCGGAGGCACGTGGCACTGGGCAGAATGGCAGAGGGTAGAGTATCACGAGCAGCTAGGAGCATTGCCAGAGGATTACGAGTGGGAGAACATAGGATTCGCGCTGGTACCAGCCCCTGAGCCGGGCCTAGAGCCTAAGACCCTATCAAGTCCCTACCTCTACTATGTAACATCACAGTCAAAGTATCCAGAGATAGCGTTCCTACTAATAGTAATAGCTACTTCAGCGCCTCTAGACGCAATCCACGCGGTAGACAGCGCGCATCTGCCAGTAAGAATGACTACTGTAGAACACCCATACTATAAGAAATCCAGGTTCCACAGTGAAGTTGCATATATGCTAGAATACACCTCATTCGAGCCGCTCCATCCCAAGTATGGAGCGTATAAGAATGCTTGGATCACGGCTATTACTAAGGTAGAAAAGGGTGAAGCCACACCCCAAGAAGCTCTAAACGAGCTTGTAAATACACTACAGGCCGAAATCGGAGACGATATCATTATTAGGTAATTCAGCTAGTTAAATCCTTTTCTTTTTAACATTCAATAATACACCTTCTAATTTCCAGGAGGTATTCCAACACGATAGCCCCTTGAGAAACACTTAAAGTCTTCAATTATCCCCTAAATATAGAACGGCTTTAGGCTAGCATCTAGGCTACTCCATAATTAATATCCCCCTCTATGCCACAACTCAGGAATACTCTCAGCTAGGGGGAATACTAGATGCCACGGGGATTAAGTAAAAAGATGCTGCCATGGCTGTTCTTAGCGCCAATGCTTCTAATGATAACACTGGCATGGATAGCCCCCTTAGTCTTAACAGTCTATCTGGGATTTACTGATTTAAAGATAAACAATTTCCTTGCTTTCATACAGGATTTCTTTACAGATAAAGTCAAGTTAACTCTAGATAATTTTAGAAAGATATTCTACGCGGAGGATCCATATGTAAGTGAAACATTCAAGGTCACAGTATTCTATGTAGTTAGTGTTCTCTCAGTGAATGCGGTTTATGCTCTGATTCTATCAATAGCAATAGCGTATTTTGTAAAGAATGAGATATTATCGATGATACTTAGAGTCACATGGCTACTGCCAAGGATAACGCCGGGTATAATATATGCCCTGATGTGGATATGGTTTATAGATCCAAGGTACGGTCTATTAAATGATATGCTAAGGCTGATGGGGGCTCCTGAAGACTGGCTTCCCGACAGCTGGCTGCTTAGGAAACCCTATTCCCAGGTCTTAATGGTCATGATTAACGGTTACGTAGGGGCTAGCTTTGGAATGATAGTCTACACAGCTGCTATAAAGTCGATACCCCCTGATCTGATTAACGCTGCATTAGTGGATGGCGCTTCTGAATTCCAGGTTGCTAGGAGGATAATTATCCCCCTGTTGAAGTGGCCTATTCTATTTGTTACTGCGTGGCAGACTCTAAGCTTATTGTCATCGTATGAGTACATTTTAATGGTATGGGGGGCTGGTAGCGGTCAGGGTTATGGTATTGCTAGGAGTGCTGGTGTCATGGTTTGGTCTTTATACTCATATGCAAAAGCGTTTGCCGAGTACCTCTACGGTTATGCATCAGCTCTATCCTTGATATTAGTAGTAATAGGATTAGTTCTAATAATATTATACTTTAGAATATTCGGTTTCAAGCGCCTGATGGAGCCGAGTAAGGTGGAGGTGTAGAATATTGATGCGTGTTGGTATTAGGAAGAGGAAGACTAGAGCACTGTTGAGGAGGATAGCGGTTATAGCGGTAGTACTACTTATTGCCGTTATACCAGCAATACCTATATGGCTTATGTATGGTTGGATCATCTCACAGAGTTTCAGTGGAAGAGTAATCCTAGGCATACTACCCTCAAAGCTTACTATTGAGAATTGGAGGTTCCTATGGTCACCTATAACAATGGGTGAGAAGGAGTATCCTAACATATGGCCTATAACGCTGAATACCCTATTCTTAGCTCTAGGAGTTGCTGGGCTAGTAGTACTAGTTAGTAGTTTATCAGGCTATGCATTATCACGAATGGATTTCAAAGGAAGAACTGGTATGATGCAATTTATAATAGCACTACACGCTTTTCCAAGCGTGATCCTGCTCATAGCTCTATTCGTTATCCTAAATAAACTGGGACTCTATGGTAAAGGCTTCATGACCCTAGTCGGCATAATACTAATTAAGGCTGGCCTGGAGATACCCATGGCTACATGGATCATTAAGGGTTTCTTCGACTCTATACCATGGGATCTCGAATGGGCAGCTCTTGTAGATGGATGCTCTAGATGGAGAGCGTGGAGAAGCATAATCCTGCCCCTCGTGCTCCCTGGTATAGGGGCTGTGTCGATATTCTCATTCCTATCGGGATGGTCTGAGTTCCTGCTTGTATTCACTTATGTTGCACAGGAGGAGTACTACACTCTCCCCGTAATGATTTATCATATGATCGGTGAGTTTATACATATTGACTGGGGTATGCTTGCTGCTTTAGGATTATTCTATGCTATACCCACAATCATATTCTTTAGTGTATCTCAAAAGGTTCTTCTCAAGATATACGTTGGTGGTGTTAAGGGGTGAGATCTTGGTTAGGGTATTATTGGATAACATAAGTAAATTCTTCGGGAAGGTTAAAGCTGTAAGCGACTTAAACCTTGAAATAAAGGATGGAGAGTTTGTAGCGTTCCTAGGCCCAAGCGGCTGTGGTAAAACAACTACTCTCCTCATGATAGCTGGCATATACAAGCCTAGTAAAGGGAGAATACTATTTGACGATGAAGACGTAACAGATTTGCCCCCCAAGGATAGGAATGTAGGCATGGTATTCCAAAGCTATGCTCTCTATCCACACATGACTGTATATGATAACATAGCGTTTCCATTAAAATTAAAGAAAGTCCCAAAGCAGGAGATTGATCGAAAGGTTAAGGAGGTAGCTAAATTACTACAGATAGACGAGCTACTCGATAGAAAACCTGCACAACTCAGTGGAGGACAGAGACAAAGGGTGGCTTTAGGTCGAGCTTTAGTCAAGGAACCAGATGTACTCCTACTAGACGAACCCCTTAGCAACTTAGACGCTAAACTAAGGATATTAATGAGAGCGGAGATTAAGAGGCTGCAAAGAGAGCTACGAATAACAACCATATACGTCACACATGACCAAGTAGAGGCTATGAGCATGGCCGATAGGATTGCTGTTATGAATAAGGGTAGGCTGCAACAATACGCCGATCCCCAGACACTCTACAATAAACCTGCAAACCTATTCGTGGCAGGGTTCATAGGCTCACCTCCTATGAACCTAATAGAGGGCAGTATAACAGAGAGAAACGGCTCATACTACTTTGAAACACATAGCTTCAAGTACGCTCTACCAAGGGACATAGGGAGTTTAGTTGCTTCGAAGACTAGCGAAGTAATATTAGGTGTGAGGCCAGAGGATATAAGAGTAATAATAGATGGTAGGGGTAGTAGTGATTCCGCTATTATTGGGACAGTTTACGTAGTAGAGCCTCTAGGTAGAGATCTGCTCATCAACGTCAAGATAAACGGTGTCCTCATAAAGATTCTTGCACCTACAGATATAAGATTAGAATCAGGTCAAAAGATAATGTTTACAATAAATAGAGCTAAACTACATATATTTGATAAGAAAACGGGGGAAGCTATTATTTAGAGATGATAGCAAGCTATCCATAATAATCTTTTTATCTCAAATTCAATAGATAATTAGGACAGCTACGGATGAAAAGCATCTAGATATAATTTGGTAATGCTAAGGCGTATTATAGAGGATCCTATAATATACATTAGGCTTGGTATCAGTGGATTATTATGTTGATGTGGCATGCCTAGAGTAGACAAGGGCTGGAAGGCTGTGGATATAAGTACTATAATCGAGTATCTAGACCGTAGAGGCGATGCCGGACTTAGTACTATGCTGAAGTGGGTGACGTCTAGAAGGACCATTCTGGTGACAAGCCCATCAACGATCATAGCAGAGTATAATAGCTCAGTGTCAAGAGTTACTCTAGGAATAGGTTCTTTTTTAGTTAACGATATCCCGCCTCTAAGACATTTTATTGTACATAGGCCTGAATGGGTAGAGGGATGCACAATTAACCCCTCAATATATGCCAGTTTGCCTAGAATTCATAGATCAGAGTGTAGCAATGAATCACATATTGAAATTGACGGCACGATAGTAGCAATAGATACTAGGGACATCGTATCTTTACTCATTAACGGGTTAAAGGCAAGAGTTAGATTATGCCATGTTCCTGGTAGTATTGAAGCATATAATAATGTGAAAGCCGTTATAGATGGACACCCTATTTTAGTATATGATAGAGGAAAATATTACATTCTATTTAAAAATAAAAATATAGAATTAATGATAAGGTACATTACAAGCATGATTGGTTTATGCGAAAGTTAATGGCTATGGCACTAAGCTACCTTATAATCTTCTCAACTATTTAAGTATTCTACTTGAGAGCTATACTTATAATGGCGATGATTAAGCTACCCTACTCCGACAGCTCGGAATGAGGAGCACCGATCACAATGAGCCAGCCTCTGGGTGGCGGACATGCCCAGGATTATGAGGCGGAGAGAGCTATCCGCATATATGATACTCTATGACAGGGGTCCTGTAATTAATCTTGGAGAAGCTATTGACATTGTCTCCAAGGAACTCTGTTCTACTCGCAGGACTGCTAGGAATATAATAAAGAGGCTTTCTAGGATAAAGGCAATCTACATGGAAAAGAATGAAGCGTCGATAGTTATAAAAGTCAGAGATCCAGTAGACTTCATGCGTGAAATAGCCAGAGAATATATAATCACTCGGAAAAGTAAGTGTAGAAAGGGCAGATGAGGAGGGCCGTACTTAGTGACGATAGTGAACGATCCTTTAAGAACCGATGCCTCGCAGTGGGAGACGATAGTGCGTGATATAGAGGCGCTAGCTATACAGAGATGTTATGAGAAGCTTAACAAAATAGTTAGCCTAGGATTAGTGGATACCCTTAGAGAAGAGGCAGCCAGAAAGGCGATTGATAGTAGAGTAATATTAGATGTGGGGTGCGGTCCAGGTACATCCACCAGGGTTATTAGAAAGGTCCTAGGTAGTTCTAGGATTGTCATGCTTGATCCATCGACTACTATGCTATCAATTGCTAGGAGTGAAGTTGATGGTTTAACGATAGCATTACAGGGGATCTTCGAAAGGCTACCGTTAAGGGATTCATCAGTTGACGCGATTATAGCTATGTTTTCATTTAGAGATTCTATAGACTATGAGTTAGCCCTTAACGAGTTTGCCAGGGTATTGAGGAGCAGCGGGAAACTAGTCATATTAGATATATTCAAGCCCTCAGCCCATATCGTAAGGTTATTAGCTAAACTGTATTTATATGCGATGTCATATATAGGTAGTGTACTTGTCCTCTGCCCTAGATCTGGCAGGTACTATTCAGCCATAGTTAAAACCTTGGATAGAATGTATACACTTGAAGAGGCTAGATCTGCACTTGAATCCAGGTTCAGGAGAGTTAGTATACACAAGGGGCCTGTAATCGTGCATACAATAGTGGCTGAGGAACCATTAAAACCATTAAAATCTTAAAAACACTATTAGGATGCTATATTAGAAATATTTCTAATGGATCTATACCTAGGCTACTTGCCACGCTTGAATACTCTATAGCACCAGTTATCAGCATCCTCTCCAACTCATCCCTGTTAAGCCCCCTACTTCTCAGGTAGAAGAGGTGGTCCTCCTGTATAGTTGTTACAGATGCTGAATGGCCAGCCTTAGTTACGTCTCCTGTATGTATCTCTAACATAGGAACCGCATAGCCTCTTCCACGTTCGCCAAGTATAGTCACGTGGCTTTCAACCTCTGAAGAAGCCCAGGAGGCTTCATGATCTATTTTAGCGAGACCTCGCTGAGCTAGGTATCCATCTCCCAGTACAACGCCTCTAGCTCCAATGAACCCCTCAGACTCCGGCCCTTTATGTACGGCATTTAATAGGAAGTCTGTTTTTGTTGATGGACGAGCCACGTTACTCGCTTTGGCATCAAGTTTAGATAGTCTTCCTAATAGTAGGTTATCACTCTCGAACCTGGTCATAGATCCTCCACTGGTTAAGATGCGGACTACTGCTTCTGCTTGGTCCTCTATTCTTAGGTAGTGTTGTATGAATGATGCGTGTAGTTCATGGTATAGGGAAAGTATATCTACTTCAAGTTTAGAGTTATTCCTAGCTGTCATCTCGGTTATCAGGGTTTTTAGACTGGCATTAGGTCCACCATAGTCTATGATTTTAATTCTAGCATTAGCCCTCTCTCCAATATCAATTATTATATGATGCCCTAGGTAACCGTCTCCCCCTAAGCTAACTATTACCAGGTCCTCTATGCTAGATTCATCAGTGATTTTTATATAAGCACCGGTATTCCACCTATATGCATGATAGGCCTGCATTTTGGTATTGACTCCTGCTATAGCCATAGGTCTTACTTCTAACACTTTTGTTAGATCCTCTACTATGACACCTTCAGGGACATTAGTTGCTCTGAGTGAAAGACCGAGTGTTATATTGGGCTTTAACTTTGATAAGAAGCCTGGTAGTTTATCCTCACTACTGGCATAGTCAAGGTTTAGCCTGGACTCAAATACCTTCCAGTCTGTATAGTATCGCACGGTAGGCGTGTCTCCTATCTGTTGGAATGGGAGTTTCTCTATTAGATCCCTATATTTCTCCTTTTGGATCAAACTCACAGTGCCTCCCCCATTTCTTAATGGCTATATTAGGGTTTATATATTTTATACATTATAATCGGTAATAAATACATAAATTAACATGATCTGTATATGGGGAGTTTACTATTAATTTAACTTAAAGGAAGAATATCGGGAGTTATAGGGTTTAGCCTACAGCGCCGAGCTCACTGAATTCTAGTTGTATGACTCTATGCAGTACATTAGCGTACTCTATGGGTAGCTCCGTCATTATCTCATCAAGGAATCCTAGTACTATTAGACTCTTTGCCTCATCATCTGTGAGCCCTCTACTTGTTAGATAGAATAATTGTTGCTCGCTGAGCCTTCCTGTCTTAGCTTCGTGCGATACACTTGCAGTCGGCTCGTCTACTTGGTTGTGCGGGAATGTATGCGCCTTACTCTTACCATCTAATATGAGTGAGTCGCACTCTACATGTGCGTTCGCGTTTTTAGCTCCTCTAACTATCCTCACTATTCCCCTGTAAACGTTAACGCCTCCCTCAGCGCTTATACTCTTATTAACAATCTTACTCTTAGTGTTAGCACCTACATGTATGACCTTGCTTCCACTGTCCTTTAGATATGGGCCTTTCGATAGAGTCACGACTACACTCCTAGTACTGCTATTATCTCCCTTTAGTATAGTGCTTGGATATACATAAGTCATCCTGCTCCCTATACTACCCTCAACCCAGTCTACCCTAGCTCCCTCCTCAGCTATTCCGCGTTTATTATTGAAGTTTATCACATTCCTACTCCAGTTCTGTATGGTTGTTATCTTTACAGTAGCATTTCTATGCGCATATGCCTCTACCATTCCATTGTGGAAACTGTATCCCACGAATCTAGGGGCACTACACCCCTCTATCCAGTGTACATAGCTCCCTTCATCAGCTACTATTAGGGAGTGCTCGAATTGACCCTCTCCCTGTCTTCCTATAAGGAAGAATGACTCTATCGGTTCCCTCACTTTAACGCCAGGCGGCACATATATGAATGTACCTCCGCTCCAGAGTGCACCGTGGAGGGCTGCGAACTTGTGGTCGCTTGGCGGGAATACTCTTAGGAAGTATTTCTTGACTAGGTCTGGGTACTTTTGAACTGCTTCTTCTAGAGGCAGCACTATGACCCCCTTCCTCCTTAGGTACTCTTTCATTCTTGCATAAACGGTTTCGCTATCATATACTGCCACCAGCCCAGCTAGGAACTTAGCTTCTAGCTCTGGTAGCCCTAGTTTCTCGTAGTATCTCCTCATCTGTTCTGGCAGATCTTGCCATTCATCGGTGGTCTGGGCTTCTGGCTTTACGTAGTGTGAGAGTACGTCTAAGTCTATCTCTTCTATTCCAACTATCCACTTGGGCATTGGGAGTTTATAGAATAACTCTAGGCTTCTAAGCCTCAGTCTCCTCATCCAGTCTGGCTCTTTCTTGATCCTACTTATCTCCTCTACAAGGCTTCTCGTTATCTTCCCCCTTAGCTCTATCTCAGCCTTGTATGGTTTATCTAGCCATCCAAGTAAGTCTGGCGAGTCTGCACCCTTCAGTATGTCTTCTCTTATCCTTACAGCTTGTTCAGCCATATGCGTTCCCTCCATCTCCTACTACTTTAACAGTGTTAATTTAGCCTTATAAGTTCAGACATTTACAGCTAGCGTTTAAAGAATCTCTGCCTTATATAGGCGTATCCCTTCTCCTCTACCAGATTAGCTACCTCAGGTCCTCCCTGTACAGCTATCTTGCCATCTATTATTACAGTAACTATGTCAGGGGTAACGTACTTGAACATCCTGGCATAGTGTGTTATGAGCATAATGGCTTTACCCTCAGCCTTTAACTCTTTCAATATGTTAGCCACCTTCTTAACTCCGTCAATATCGAGTCCACTATCAGGCTCATCCAATATAATGACTTTAGGTTCAAGTACTAACGCCTGTAATAACTCGCTCCTCTTCTTCTCCCCACCGCTAAATCCTACATTAATCTCCCTCTGTAGTATATCCCTGCTCAGATTCAACTCCTCAGCATATTTGTACATCTTCTTGACTATGGAGGGGTCTTTAACCCTGGTTAGATCTAGATTACCTAGTTTCTTATTTATGGCTGCTATCATTAGCGTCGATAATCTAACTCCTGGAACCTGCGGTGGATCCTGTAGAGCCATGTATATCCCTTTGAGGGCTCTCTCCTCCGTGGGCAAATCCAGTAGGCTTTCGCCATCTAGCCTTATATCTCCTTCCTCAACCTCATAGCTCTCCCTACCCATTATAGTATAGGCTAATGAAGATTTCCCGCTGCCATTAGGGCCCATTATTGCATGAATAGAGCCATACTCTACATTTAATGTTATTCCATGCAATATCTTCTTATTCTCTATCCTCACGTGTAAGTTTTCAACCTCTAATCCAGGCATCTATCGTCCCCCAGTTATTTAACGCATGTTAATATTGGATGAGAGGGTGGTTAAATAGGTTTACAGTTATAAATTAACTCCTAGCGTATTAACTATTTGAGCCCAGATTACATAGAGCACTTAGTAGGTATGAATATTAAATAGTTGAGGTGATGTTGATGGCTGGCGGCGAGTTTATTATGTATATACATCCAACATGTGCTACAAGTTATTCTATTATAAAATACTTATATGAGAAAGACTTAGTGGGTAGATTAAGGATAGTTAATACATCTAATACTCTACATATACCTGAATTCAAGATTTGGAGTGTGCCATGGATTATGTATAGGGGTAAGCCTATAGCCACTGATCCTGTTGATGGAAAAGAAGTAGAGGTATTAATAAATGGAGGTAATATTGAAGTGAAGGATCCAATAGAGGCGTTTATGAACACGATTCTTCACAGCGTGTTGGCATCAGCAGTATCAGTGCTACATGCATCAATCGAGCCTGTTGTGGACGTTGACCTAATCAATGCTGCTACTAGGGGAACCTTACAGGGCGATGACCTGGTAGGCATTATAGAAAAAATAAGGCTAGCTTCAGACAAACTCTATAGTGAATGGAGGGATAAACTAGTCAGAGCATTAGCAGTGAGTTTTGTTAGAGATGCATGGTGGGGTAGCGAGGGGAAGCTCGATAGCGAGCAGCTCCAGTCAATGGCATCGGGAAATTATATTAGTGCATGGCTCATAGCGAAAGCCGGGATTGGAAGAGTGGCATTACCAGATAATCCTTTAAGGTATGATAAAGAGGCCGTGAAGATTATGTCCAAGTTTATATCATCGAATGCTAGGGGGCTCATTAGAAAGATAGAACGAGAACAGGAGATGATTTTAAGTGACCATGAATACTGGGAAGTGATTAAGCGGGCATCTAAAAGTATTCAGTGATAGAAAATATTAAGTGCTATGAAATACAAGGGACCAACTGGTGTTAGAAGAGTGGATTTCAGAGAGAAAATAATAGCATGGCTGGTAGACGAGGATCACGAGGTAAAGGTAGAACCCGTCCCGAAAGAGGCTCCATTAGAGTGGGTGTTAAAGGTTACAGTAAAGGCTCCCTTTAAGGTCAATTTACTCATACAGCAGCCAGAGACTAAAAAAGATAGAATAGTCGTATCAATGGGTATAGCAATAGCAGATGCTCATAAAAAGGCGCTAGGCAAATTGTCACTTACCGCTAGAACAGAGATTATGACGGAAATATATAGATCCTTAGTAACTATGTGCCCTGATTGTATAATAATAATCCAGCCAAACTTGAGCGATCCCCAGGGTATAGCCATTAACAGGATCATCTACCACGAATCCCTAACCAGGGAAGCTGTAGCATCCACTATAAGAGTAATGGCGAATTCATTCGCAGTTATAGTTAGTATACTCAATGCAAAACTAGGAATAACTCCAGAGAGGAGGCCTGAGAGAAGAACTGATGTGGGGTTTATGTGAGAATTGAAGCTTAAAATACATAAACCATTAATATTAGCCGAATCTAGATGCCTAGCTGTAGCTACAGTTCTTAACATAAGCGAGTTAAGCCGAGACTCACCTATAGCATCACTAGTTAAAGAGTTCCTATCTGGCAGAGCATATGGCGAATTAGAAACTTCATATAGCATCTACGACTATATAATGGCTTTAACAGCTATATATGGAGGCATAATACTGTTCTATACATGCGGCACGTTAACTCCCATATCAAGGGTCTACCCGAGAACTAAGATAGATATCATAAAATTTAGATATGGAAGCAGGAGGTTTAACGATAACTTGATAGTTAAAGCTTGGTCACTGATATATAGTGGCCGCGAGGAGAAAGGCCTCCAAATGATATCTGGACCCACAGTCTCTCCCAGGGGCTTCTACTGGTATCCGGGAGATACATATGAAGTCCTAGCCACTGGCATAGAGCC
This sequence comes from Desulfurococcales archaeon, assembly GCA_015520195.1. Lineage (GTDB taxonomy): Archaea > Thermoproteota > Thermoprotei_A > Sulfolobales > Acidilobaceae > WAQN01. Next base: position 12,180 of record WAQN01000036.1, read on the forward strand.
TTAAATTAACTACTATTGTAGTATAATTTTAATTATTAATGTGATATATACAAGGATTTCATGGTTTAAGAGAAGTAATAGTAGTCTAGCAGGAGGACGCTGAGGATAACTATAAAGTTCTGCAATAGAAACATAAATACTCTGGAGGTATAACGTCATGGCTAAAAGAATTCCTTTAGAGAGCTTCCACGTAGAACTAGGAGCATCATTTGGAGAGTTCGCTGGATGGCGTGTCCCTATGACCTATACAAGCACTCTTGAAGAACACCTAGCAGTTAGGAGAGCTGTGGGAGTGTTTGATATAAGTCACATGGGTAGGGTTCGCCTCTCGGGTGGTGATGTTATTGAATTGATAGAGCGTGTGTATACTAAGAAGCTCTCTAAAACAAAGGAGATGACGATGAGTGGACCGACATTAGCCCTCAACCAGTATGCACGTGTCAAAGATGATGAGATGCTGTATAGGGTTAGTGACGAAGAGTGGCTATTGGTGCCTAACGCTGCTGTAACGGATGCTATGGTGAAGTACCTTAAGATGTTGACGTCGTCCTGGCGGCTTGATGTTGAGGTAGAGGATTTAACTAGTACTTATGTCATGCTAGCCATACAGGGCCCTAAGGCGCCTGAGATTCTATCTAGGATACTGGGAGGTTGGGTTGAGGACATGAAACCGCTAGAGTTTAACATGAATATTAGCCATAAGGGTATAGACATGTTCTTGATAAGCAGGAGTGGATGGACGGGTGAGGATGGATTCGAGGTATGGCTTAAACCTAGTGATGCCCGGAAACTGTATAGGGAGCTCTTAGATTCTGGTGTAAAGCCTGTTGGAATAGCGTCTAGGGATACACTGAGGATCGAGGCGGGCTTTGTATTAGGAGGTCACGAATATGGCGAGGATCCTAAGATCTATCCATGTGCGTTAAGCTTGAGATATGGGATGGGGGCTATTAGCTGGGATAAGACAGGCTATATAGGAGAGGGTGCCTTGAGGGCCTGTAGAAGGGAGGGTGTGAGGTGGATAAGAACAGGACTTGTCATGAAGAAGAAACATTCTAGGATAATACCCAGACAGGGGTATAAAATCTACGTGGAGGATCAGTTCGTGGGCTGGGTTACCAGTGGCACATTTAGTCCTGTATTGAAGAGAGGTATAGCTCAGGCGTATATAGACTCTAGGTATAATATAGTAGGGGAACCAGTCAATATAGAGGTGAGAGGCAAACTATATGAAGCCAGATTATCTGACATCCCATTTATAAAGCTAGGAACAAACATATAGTATAAATTTTAATTATATAGCAGTATAACGGTAGATTTATTTTTATATCCTCGCCAGAGAATAATTGGTTAAAGGTGACCCTTTATTGTGGCCAAAGAACAGGCTAGAGGCAGTAGAAATCAAGATATAACCCTAGATCCCTGGGGGACGGTAGAGGTTAAGGACTACGATAGACTACTGAAAGTCTTCGGGATAAAGCCGTTTAGCGATGTCATGCCACTCCTGAAGAAGGCGGGAATGGAGCCTAGCCTGCATATGAAGAGAGGAATAATATTTGGGCATAGAGACTTTGACAAGGTACTAGAGGCTAAGGCTAAGGGAGAGCCTGTAGCTGTATTAACGGGATTTATGCCTAGCGGTAAATTCCACTTCGGCCATAAGATGACGGTGGATCAGCTAATCTACCTACAGAGACACGGGTTTAAGATATTCGTTGTCATAGCTGATGCCGAGGCATCTATAGTGAGGAAGATACCGAGGAAAGAAGCTATAAGAATAGGCGTGGAGGAGTATATAGCAAGCATGATAGCACTAGGCCTAGACCCAAAAAAGACAGACTTCTACTTCCAGACAAGCAGAGGCACAAGTTATTATAGGCTGATCCAGTTATTCGCGGGAAAAATAACCACGGCAGAGATGGAGGCTATCTATGGCGATATAAGTCCAGCTAAGGTCATAGCAGCTCTAACGCAGGCAGCCGATATACTCCATGTCCAGTTAGAGGAGTATGGAGGCTATAAGTGGGTTGTAGTGCCAGTAGGCGCGGATCAAGATCCACACCTAAGGCTAACACGAGACATCGCTGATAGGGTAAGTGACATTATAAACCTAACTAGGCCAGCCTCAACCTATCACCGCTTACAAAGAGGGTTGGACGGCGGTAAGATGAGTAGTAGCAGGCCAGAGTACACGATATTCCTAACTGATGAGCCTAGAATTGCTAGGATGAAGCTCATGAAGGCTCTCACGGGGGGGAGAGCTACTGCTGAGGAGCAGAGAAGGCTTGGAGGCATACCAGAGGCCTGTACGGTTTACGATATGGATAAGTACCATCTAATGCAGGACGATGAACTGTCGAGGATATATAATTCCTGTAGGAGTGGTTCATTGCTCTGTGGGGAATGTAAGTTGTTGGCTTGGAGTAAACTAGAGAAGTTCTTAGATGATTATAAGAGGAGGCTTGAGAAGGCAAGGGATATTGCCTGGAGCATAGTTGATGTACCGAAATTCTAGTATTTTTTGTATAATACTATATAGGCTATCGGCCCTATAATCATGTATACAATCAGAGCGTAGAATATAATAGATGCCAATACTAGTATAAATGGATGTCCATAAGGTATTACAGTAATTAATAATACTATAGCTCCTCTAAGTAATGGGGCTGGGCTGGGCGTTGACTCTGAATGCCTCCTATAGTACCTTACGGGGAGTGCTGACATAAATGCACCGGCAAGGAGGATAAGTGGATGGACTACTCTATCTGATAATATAGCGGTTAGCATAAGGCCTGCGTGAAAGAACATGGGTAGCCCATGGAAGTATTCAAGAGTACTGACTACTCTGTAGATAAGTCTATATAGTGAAATCATTATTATTATAGAGGCATAGACAGCTATGAAGGCGTAGTATAATGAGCTTACCTCCTTAAAGTTGACCCAAGAAGCATAGACAACTAGGGGGGCTATAACCTGGCTAACCCTATCCACAGCTCTGTCAAGCATTAACCCCTTCTCACTACTAATTCCAAGGCGCCTAGCCACTACACCATCTAGTATATCAAAGAAATATGATAGGAACAATAACCTGATAGATAAGTCTATAAAACCAGCAACAGACACAATCATACTGGCTCCAGCAACTCCAGCTCCCACAAGCGTTATTATGTCAGGGAGCCTAGCTTTAACCAGAACCCTCATCATTCCATCTAACCAAGGGTTAATTGCGTAGTTCCCCGTCTATTTTAACTTCCACTCAGTTCTATCTTTATAATCAAGCAATTTTACACCGAGAGCGTCTAGCCGATCCCTAATATGATCCGCTAAGTCATACATCTTCCTCTTACGCAGCTCACTCCTAACCTCTACTATTAAATCTATTAGGGGTTCACTTATATCCCTGGGTAATCCAGCCTCTAGGGTAATTATATCATCTAATACAGCGTATACTCTATTATAGTCGTTCAGGATCCTCCATGCATATTGAAGCACAGCCCTATCTTCACTATACTGAATTACCTTGTAGTACGTATTGGTGAAACTCCATACCCATCTAAGTGCGCCGCCAAAATTGAAGTCGTTAGAGAGATCTCTATGCCAGCCCATTAAGGACTCTCTGAGGGTCATTAGTGTTTTCAGTCCCTCCTCGCTGAGATAGCTCGTGTATGACTCTTTCTCCAGGCGCCTCCTAATGGTATATGCTGCATCCTTTAACCTCTCGTATAGTTTTTTCGCCTGCTCTAATCCATGCTCGCTGTATTCAAGCTGACTCCTATAATGCCCGCTTAGTAGCCAGAGCCGTAGGGTTTCAGAGCCCCATTCGTTTATGGCGTCTTTAAGCGAGATTATATTACCTAAACTCTTACTCATCTTTTCACCTTCTATGGTCAAATAGCCAGCATGGAGCCAGTATTTAACCCATGGGGCTTCACCAAATAACGCTTCACTCTGAGCCCTTTCATTTTCGTGATGAGGAAATAAGAGGTCTACTGCGCCACCATGTATATCAAGCCTTTTACCAGCGTATCTAGAGCTCATAACACTGCATTCTATATGCCATCCAGGCCTACCTCTACCCCAGGGGCTATCCCACCAGGGTTCCCCTGGCTTTGCAGCCTTCCATAAGGCGAAATCATAAGGATTCCTCTTCTCTGCTATAACATCCTCTTCTTGGCTCCATAGTTCTTTGGATAGCCTGTTACTTAGCCTTCCATAGTCAGGGTACATGTCAACATTGAAGTAAACGCTCCCGCTTGACGTAGTGTATGCATATCCCTTATCTATTAGTCCCTCTATAAACTCTATGATCTCCTTAATGTGATTTGTTACTCTCGGATGAACGTCAATTGTTATCTTTAACTCCGTGATCCTATCCATGTAATCCCTTGTATAGTAATCTACAATCTCCCTCCAGTCTCTACCCTCATCCCATGCTCTCTTGATTATCTTATCATCTATATCGGTTATATTTTGTACATGGAATACAGAGTATCCTCTTAGATTAAGATAGCGTTTTATGGCATCGAACGCTGTGAATGTCCTTGCATGGCCTATATGAGTATAGTCGTAAACCGTTGGCCCACATACATACATGTTAACGAGTGGTGGGGAGAATGGCTCAAACGCCTCTAAGCGCCTTCCAAGAGAATTTCTAACAGTGATCCTTGACACAATAGGCATGCACCGTTATCTATGAAATCCCTAGTATGAGGCTAAAAACTTTGCCTCAACTCCATTGAGACTCAGTAATACCTCGTGTAACTACTGAGGAGAGTATACTCCGATAGCTAAAACCCTAATCTCTTATAACGTATTACTAAGCATTAAACTACAGGGGGTAGATCGAGTCTTTACTAGGCTACCCTTAAATGGAGGCAGCTTATATTGAAGAAAAGTAACAGAATAACAATAGATGAACTATTGAGGAAAATGTCTAATACAGATAATGCCTTTAATAGTTCTAAAAGTAGAGTGAATTATAATACTAGTAGAACCACTACTATGAAAAGCAGTTCTAGAACTCATAAATCCATACTAGATTATATGTACACGGGGAGTACAAATGAAATTAATACTAGCAGAGTTAAAGATAGGCTAGCCAGTATAGAAACCGGAAAGCATGATGAAGTATTTAGTGGTTTAAGGGAGAGGCCAGAGATAAATAGAAAAGATGGAGTAAAGAAAACTAATATCAGTGAGTGGTGGCTTTCTGAAATAGATAACTTCGTCGAATTAGCAGAAGGATATATAATTGATGTTAAATACGACGGAGAACTGGGAAAAGCTGTTGTACTAGTCTATGATAACAGGAATAATACTTTATATAGATGGATTGATAG